>NZ_NIGY01000049.1:0-528 GCF_003123985.1 Vibrio sp. T9 | reverse complement strand
TAACGCCGCATTAAGGGGTGAACAACGCCACCACTTAACCTAAACCATTGTGCCGTAAACGCTTAAGCTAATTCAAACCAAAACTGCCAAGCGTTGTGAATCCCTCTTAAATGCTTTGTTAGCAAGGTTTTGCAAAGGCTATGATGTGACCATCAATATCTTTGCTATAACCTACAGTGTGCCCCCAATCCCTTTCCTGTACCGGACTCATTTCTACTCCGCCAAAGTTCAAGCTACGTTTGTGGTAATCATGAGGATTATCTACTACCAAGTACAACTCTGAGCTAGGGTTAAGGCAAGCTTCACTAGAGGATGTGCAGTCCATACCTAATAGTTTATTTATGCCCGCATACGGCATCAAACCTAGCTTACAGTTGTTACTCAGCTGAAACTCTGTCATGCCCGGAACGTCCAATACTGGGGTTAAACCCAATACATGTTCATAGAATTTGGAACTCGCTTCTTGATTCAATACATATAATATGTAACGCGAAAACATACACTTACTCCTTTAAGCTTGCTAACGCC
>NZ_NIGY01000048.1:0-529 GCF_003123985.1 Vibrio sp. T9 | reverse complement strand
CCTCGATGACTGCCGTGCGATGGCGAAGTCCCGATCATCGGGCATCTGTCAGCGGTGATAAATCCGCCATCGCTTCACTTGTCATGTGAAGAAATTCCCAGCCCTTCCTGAAGGCAGGCGGTGACGAACGGCATGACGACGCGAACAATGGGCACGTCACGCAGGTCGCTGTGGACGGCTAGCCAGATCTCGCGAACCAGGGGGATGTATTCCTCGTCCTCGACACGAGACAGCTTCGCGTCGTGGTCGCCCATGAAGAAGGGCAGGTTGATGATGCCGGCGCCATGGCGTGCGGCTTGATATTGAACGTCGAGGTTATTGCTCTGCATGACCAGGGGACGACCCGCCAGTACGGCGCGCAGCCATTGCTGTTGCTCGGAGAGCTCCATGCTCTCGTCGTAAGCCAAAAAACCACGTGCGCCTGGCGCGTGCCTGTCCAGATAATCCTTCGTGCCGTAAAGCCAGAACTTCAGGGAGCCGATCTTTCGCGCCACCAGATCCGGTTCGGTCGGCCGGCTCAGTCTTATCG
>NZ_NIGY01000047.1:0-542 GCF_003123985.1 Vibrio sp. T9 | reverse complement strand
CCCCGGGCTTGCTGAACTCGGTCAACAACATCCAGAACATGTATGCCAATGATTATGGCGAGGTCACCGACATCCGTTCGGGCCAGAAGCGCGGTGGTGCCAAGCTTGACCTGCGCTATGACTTCGAGGATGGTCCGCTGCAGTCGATCAAGTTCGGCGTCAAGTACAGCGATAGCTCGCGCGAGTTCACCGACCGCGACTATTCGACCGGCGGTATCAACGATGGTACGACCACGCTGAATGACCTCGGCATCTTCAAGGGCTATTACAACCAGATCTTCCCAGGCAAGTTCGACTGGCAGACACTGCAGGTGAGTCGCGCGGCGGTCGCGGCGTTGATTGCCGCCCACGTGCAGCCGTCCGATCTGGATACCTGCGGCCAGCTCGACTACAACAACTTCAACTGCGACACGATGCGCGGTACCGAGGCGGTAAGCGCGGCCTATGCCATGGCGACGTTCCAGAGCGGCCCGTGGGAAGTCATCCCGGGCGTGCGTTTCGAGCACACCTCGATTCGCAACACGTTCTGGACCACGCCACAG
>NZ_NIGY01000046.1:0-548 GCF_003123985.1 Vibrio sp. T9 | reverse complement strand
TGATGGAAGGTCTGGTGACAGAAGACCGTGTCGACGCTGGCGTCGGGAAGGTCGATGCGTGCGCAGTCACTGGTGAACAGCTCCACGTCGATGCCTTCGCGCGCGGTCTCTTCACGGGACAGGTCGATACTGTGTGGATCCGCATCCAGGCCGAGCATGCGCGTGGGAGCGAACACGTCACGCAGATACCGGAACGAGCGACCCTGGCCACAGCCGACATCGAGCAGCGTGCCGCCCTGCGGCGCTGGCTCGCCGGCCAGGCGCTTGAGGTCATTGATGGCCACGCGCAGTACGTGGTGCTGCCAGGTGTGGGTGCGCAGGAAGACGAAACCGATCCGGGTTTCCTCGACATAAGTGGCGCTGGCGTACTTCATCGTTGAGGCGTCCATGGCAATTCAGGGCGACGGCTGGCGCGCCAGCTGGCGCTCGATGTCGTCGATGAAAACGGAAGGCGAGACCATCTGCATCTCGCCATCGGCGAGCCTCACCGCGACCTGAATCGTACTGGCGCGGGTCAGTCGCTCACCGGTGACGGCGTCGCTGAGGGT
>NZ_NIGY01000045.1:0-550 GCF_003123985.1 Vibrio sp. T9 | reverse complement strand
GCTGATGATCTGCTGGTGATACAGGCGCAGGCCGTCGGTCGACAGCGCGTGGCGAACGAGGTCGAGCCAGTACTGCTCGCGTTCGGCATCGGCCTTCTCGCGGGCACTGGGATCGTGCAGTTCCACACGGTTGCCGCCCTGGTTCTGGGCGTTGCGCAACGCGGCGCTGGCCTGCTCGAGCACGGCTTCCGTGTTGGCGTTCTTCTCGGCGATGAGTGTGCCGCCGATGGTGATCGTGACGTTGAGCGAGCGTGTGCCCGCATCGATGATGTGCTCGGCGATGCTGGTGCGCAGGCGCTCGGTAAGGGCGGCATGCTCGAGATCGCCGCGCGGCGCCAGGATCAGGCCGAGCGTGTGATCGCCGAGCACACCGGCCACATCTTCGTCGTCGATGGATTCATTGATCTTCGTGGCGATGGCAGCGAGAAGCTTGTCCGCATTGCCGATGCCCGCGCTGGTAACGATTTCCTTCCAGTTGTCCGGCTCGAGCAGGAGCATCGCCTGGCCTTCGCGTCCGGCAGCCGCGGCGGCCACGGCTTCGTCGATGTGC
>NZ_NIGY01000044.1:0-550 GCF_003123985.1 Vibrio sp. T9 | reverse complement strand
TGCTAACGCCTTGTTAAGGGGTGAGCAACGCAATACCGAAGCCGCCGCATACCACCTTAGTCACTAAAACTAACGCATAGTAAAAGTGCCACGCGTTGCGAATCCCTCTTGAACAATTTGTTAGGTGAATTACTTAAAAGGAAGTGGAATATCTTTCGTTATGGATATGTCCTCTAAACACTGCTTCAAAGGTAACTGCTTGGATTTATAGATTGTTGTAATCGAATTTTTCTCTTCGTCTACGTCCACTGTTAAACAAGCACAACTAAAACCATAGTTTCGATTTGTTCTAACAAATTCACTTTCATTTGCAGTCGCTTGATAAAGCAGTTCCATCGATTTATCGTCCAATGCATTTGAAGTACCTTGGACTGATATATCCCACGAGCCATCGCGATCAATCAACCACATATTGGCAGGAGAAGGATTTTCAAGCCATCCACATCGAGTCTCTTCTGCCGTCGCTGCTAATGCAGAAAACATCCCCAAAATAACAATCAAAAATCTCATTATTTACTCCATTCGCCTAACGCCGCATTAAGGTGTGAGC
>NZ_NIGY01000043.1:0-552 GCF_003123985.1 Vibrio sp. T9 | reverse complement strand
CCGAGCTTCTTGGCAGCTGCCTGGATCTCGGCCATCGCCTTGTCCGACGCGGTATCGACGTCGTCGAGGGTGCGCGGGGCGGTGGTGGAGACAAACAGGATCGGCTTAGCCGGCTGCTCGACGATCGACGGAACCATCTTGCTGTAGTCGATGTTGGGGATCGACGCCATCAGGTTCTGAAGATTGGACAGGCTGAATTGGATCAGCGCGTCCGGATCGCCATGGATGTAGAGGTTCGAGAAGCGGTTGACCAGGTTGAAGCCGTACGAGACATCGTACGCCCAGTTGACCTTGACCAGCTTCTGGCTACGACCGGTGCGCTCCAGCTTGATCGTGAACTTCTTGTCGGTACCGCGCCAGCCGTTGTCCAGGTTCCAGACAATGGTGCCCTTGCCGGCATCGGTGATCTGGGCGAAGCCCGGATCGATAGAGGCAATTTCGAGGGAGCCATCGCCGACCTTCGGGTCGGAAGCCTTCCAGGAAATCTTTGCACCCGGGCCATACGCCTTGCCGGACACTTCGAACTGCACTTTCGAGCGCAGTACGGAGTAG
>NZ_NIGY01000042.1:0-559 GCF_003123985.1 Vibrio sp. T9 | reverse complement strand
GCACCGCTATGCTCACGTGGTCGACGCCCTGATTCTTTGCTCCGGCATTTCGCTGGTATGGGCGGCATTTACTGGCAACGCCTGATCGAAGAAGCGATGTCGTCGATACCACCTGTTGGGGGAAGCCATGTACTGGATCATCACCAAATACCTGATCACGGCGGCCGTCGTTGTCGCCGTGTCCGAAGTGGCAAAGCGAAGCGATCGCCTCGGCGCGCTGATCGCTTCTTTGCCACTGGTCACGCTGCTTGCGCTGACATGGCTCTACATCGAAAAACAGCCCGCCGAGAAAATCGCCAACCACGCGTGGTACACGTTCTGGTACGTCGTGCCGACGTTGCCGATGTTCCTGGCGTTTCCCGCGTTGCTCGCGCGATTTGGTTTCTGGCCTGCGTTGGGCCTCAGCGCCGTCATCACCATCGCGTGTTTCGCCGTGTTTGCGGTGTGCGTCAAGCCGTTCGGGATACGCCTGCTCTGAGGCACGTCACGGACGCACGCGCCGCCACACCACCTCACCATGCGCACCTTCCGCAGCGCCACTCGACGGCTTGGCAACGGT
>NZ_NIGY01000041.1:0-574 GCF_003123985.1 Vibrio sp. T9 | reverse complement strand
AAAAATGCCACGCGTTGCGAATCACTCTTAAACAGTTTGTTAGCATGTTGTTTCCGCTACAAACTCATTCACTTGAGAGCGCGTTGTGAAACGTACTTTAGAACCGTGAAAATCTCTGAACAATTGCTGATGGAACTGTCGTGAACTTTTGGACTCGCGAACCGAGTATTCAGAAGCCCATTTTAATAATTCACGAAAATTCTTCTCCGCCTGTTCCTCATTAAGTTGCTTCGAGCTCTCCGAACCACGAGCATAAAGAGAACTTTTACATTCAGACCATTCCAAATCCAAAAACAACAGCATGTCAGCAGAGAAAATAAGCTGTTCGGCTAAAGCACCAAATACTCCCTCAACTACCCAGTTGCATTGAGACTTTATCCTAGCAATTTCATTTTCGATTGCTCCGGTGGAGCGTTTTTGATTATAGCCATCTGGCTCCCATACAATCGAGTCCAAGTTAACTTCTTGCAACTGAAGTTTTCGGGATAACTGTTTCGACAACCAACTCTTGCCTGAGCCAGAATTACCGATGATGAGAATTTTCTTCATATTACTCCCGCATGCTAACGCCCTG
>NZ_NIGY01000040.1:0-581 GCF_003123985.1 Vibrio sp. T9 | reverse complement strand
GCGTTATAAAGCTCGAAGAAAAAGGACATTTCGTGGAAATTCGAACAGGTAAATTTGAAGATGTTGCTGGCATTACCGACATCTTTAACTTTTATATTGAACATACCAATGCACGCTTTGAGGAATTTCCATTTACTCTGGAAAATCGTCAGGAATGGTTCTCTCAGTTCTCTAGCACTACCAAACATCAACTATATGTGGCCGTAGAAAACGGCGTGTTGCTAGGTTTTGCATGTTCCCAACAGTACAGAGCTATTTCAGCTTTTGACGACACTGTAGAAGTGACCGTTTATCTGGCACAAGAGGCCAAAGGGAAAGGTTTAGGTTCTAAGCTATATACTCAGTTGTTTTCATCCATTCGTGCTTATGGCGTCCATCGTGTATTGTCGGGTGTTGCATTACCAAACGATGCATCAGTGGCATTACATAAACGGTTTGGTTTCAGAGAAGTAGGTGTTTTCAATGAGTATGCCAAGAAACATGGACAGTATATTAGCTCGTTGTGGTTAGAAAAGGCGTTTAACGTAGAGTCCGCTTTATAACAAACAATTTAAGTGTGATTCGGCACGCGTGGCATTTTT
>NZ_NIGY01000003.1:0-452316 GCF_003123985.1 Vibrio sp. T9 | reverse complement strand
GTAAAGCTCTGGCTTTCACTCACTTCAATACCCACTGAGTTCGTCCCTGTCACCATCACGGTATAAGTGCCATTGGTTTGGTGACTCATATCAATTACGTCACTGGTCCAAGTGCCACCGGCTTGTACCGTCGCACTGCTGCTTTTCAATACCGTCGCGCTGCCTTGGGCTTTCACTTCAAGACGCAGGGACTGACCATCAAAACGTGTCGACGTGCCTTCGAATTGTAGCGTGGCAGCATGCGTTTCATCCACATTGCCCACTGGCGTGATGGCTAAGGTCGGCGTGATTGGCATAGAGTAGGCAGTGTTCTGGCTACCGGTATTCCCTGATAAGTCTTGGTAGTCACGAACAAGCAACCCCACATTGAGCTCTGACGTGCTTGGTACAACCACATCACCAGTCCAAACACTTGGGTCCGCGGTTGCTATTAATGAAGTGATCGTTGTACCACCTAACTCCGCCGCGGCGGATTGCAGATCTTTATCGAATTCCAGCGTCACCGTCACGCTTTGGCCGATGGCTTGGTGCTCAGGCGTGAACGTGACGTTAGTCAGCGTTGGCAGAGACTGCGCGAGTGTAAAGCTCTGGCTTTCACTCACTTCAATACCCACTGAGTTCGTCCCTGTCACCATCACGGTATAAGTGCCATTGGTTTGGTGACTCATATCAATTACGTCACTGGTCCAAGTGCCACCGGCTTGTACCGTCGCACTGCTGCTTTTCAATACCGTCGCGCTGCCTTGGGCTTTCACTTCAAGACGCAGGGACTGACCATCAAAACGTGTCGACGTGCCTTCGAATTGTAGCGTGGCGGCATGCGCTTCATCCACATTGCCCACTTGAGTAATAGCTAAGGTTGGCGTGATCGGCATAGAGTAGGCTGTGTTCTGGCTACCGATATTCCCTGATAAGTCTTGGTAGTCACGAACAAGCAACGCCACATTGAGCTCTGACGTGCTTGGTACCACCACATCACCAGTCCAAACGCTTGGGTCCGCGGTTGCTATTAATGAAGTGATCGTCGTACCACCTAACTCCGCTGCGGCGGATTGCAGATCTTTATCGAATTCCAGCGTCACCGTCACGCTTTGGCCGATGGCTTGGTGCTCAGGCGTAAACGTCACGTTAGTCAAGGTTGGCAGAGATTGCTCCAATGTAAAGCTCTGGCTCTCACTCACTTCAATGCCCGCAGAGTTCGTCCCTGTCACCATCACGGTATAAGTACCATTGGTTTGGTGACTCATATCAATCGCGTCACTGGTCCAAGTACCACCGGCTTGTACCGTTGCGCTGCTGCTTTTCAATACCGTCGCGCCGCCTTGGGCTTTCACTTCAAGACGCAGGGACTGACCGTCAAAACGTGTCGACGTACCTTCGAATTGTAGCGTGGCAGCATGCGTTTCATCCACATTGCCCACTGGCGTGATGACTAAGGTCGGTGTGATCGGTAATTCGTGAGCGGTGTTATCCTCACCTATGTTGCCAGTCAAATCTTTAAACTGACTAACAACCAAGTCGACACTTAACAGCGTAGTGCTCGGAACTTGTACATCACCAACCCAGACCTTTTTATCTGCCGTTGCGGACAGAGAACTGATGCGATTGCCGCCAAGCGTAGCGGTCGCCTCTTGGATCTCTTTATCAAACTCAAGCGAGACACTCACGCTTTGACCCACACTCTGATGCTCGGGGTTAAATGTCACATTGGTTAGTTTTGGTAAGGTTCCTTCAACCGCGATACTTAAGCTGCTTCCTTTTCCAGGAATTGTGTTGGTACTTTGATAGCTATTGTCTTCTACCTGAATAGTGATATTTTTATCTTGTTTTTCTGGGCTGACATAGTTAACCGTCCACGTAATATTGTCTGAAGTCGACCAAGTATCTTGTTTTAACGTTCCTGTTGCACCGCTATCACTAGCGACAAGATGGACATCTGAGATATCAAAGTTCGTAACTTCTTCTGTAAAGTTAAACGCAAGCGTAATCTCTTCGCCTCCAAAAAGAGGGGCGCTTGAGGCGGTAGAGATACTTAGCCCGGGAACGGTTGCCGCTTCCACATGCGCGTCAATAGAACTTTCACTCTTGTTATCCACCTTGTCTGTTGCTGCCACCGTGATCGTATGATCGCCTTTAGGCAATAAATAGCTTATGACATAAGGCCCCGCTTCGGTTGTCGGCTCAGTAATCGCTTGAGGAGCCACAGTGCTGCCACCACTTACCGCTTTTGACGTGACGAGGTTTAAATTTTTATCTGTAATGTATGCGCTAATTTCTAGCTGATACTTATCGTTTGTCGGTACCTTAGAAATTTGATTAGCATTTAAGCCAGAAATACTTGGAACGTCATAATCAACAATAGACTCGATAACTTGTCCATCATAACTTTTGCCTAGTAATTCAAAGCTTGTATTCTCTCTTCCAACTGAGTCCGTCACCGTCACTTTAAGGGTATATGACCCTTGGTTATCGACGGCAAAGTTCATCATTCCATTACCACTAGATGAGATAACATCACCTGAGTAACGCAAGGAATCACCGAGGCTTGGAATAAGCTCCACAGAATATTGTGAAGCTTTCACTCTTTCTCCTTCCACCGTAGATACCGTGAACGGCTGGCTCGCCTTGGTTAAAAACAGTTTCCCACCCTGCAAACTCGTAATTCCATCGAAATCAACCGTGACTTTAGGAACACTAATATCAATGACTTTTCTGATATCAGAATACAGTCCGACGCTATCTGTCGCTTTGATGTCTACTGTGATTGAACCACGCCCCTCTAACTGAGATTTCGATAGTTCAAAGTACGTAGATGAACCATTCCCATCCTCTACTCTTTCTTCTTGATAACTCGGGTTTAAAACCGAGTAGTTTACTTTTGCGAGGCTGCTACCAGTGTCCGTTATGTCAAAACGAAAACGAACATTATCAGGATTTGTTGGCGATTCGGTTACGATAATCTCATCGCCAACACTTGGAGGTGTGTTGTCAACTTTAATATCAACGGTCGCTTCACCAACTCTCGACCACACATCCGTTGCGGTAATAATTGTCCTGATCGTTTTTCCATCAGCATCGCTAGGAAGTTCACTCGTAAATGTTGAACACTTGTAGGTTGGGTCATCTGCACACACTTCCAATTGCGCAAACTTCTCCGGATTATCTTTATAGTTGTAGGATTCCGTTCCAAATCTGGCCATCACATTGTCTAGCCTAGAGTTTTCATACAACTTAATTCTGAATTTAGCGACAAGCTGCTGACCATTAATGGTTGTGTTTCCAACCGGATCAGTAATTTCAACGACTACCGAACCTTTAGGTAATTCAAGCAGTAGATCATGCTCTGGCGTCAAGTTTCCTGCTAAATCAGATACGTTCTTGATTTTGTATTCTTGAGTCGTACTCAGGCCATCAATAATATCGGCGTAGGATTCAGAGTACGTACACTTGATATTTCCAACACCTTTGGCACAGGTCGTTGGTGTATAAGCTTTGTTGCCAAGATTACGAACCAACTTTGGATATTTATCTGAACTTTCAGTATTCACGCCTGACAAAGCATCATTGAAAGAGAGCTCAAATGTGAGCATCTTCTTCTTCAAAGCTTCATCAAACCAAACATCACTTCCTTTAAAACTGTATGAGTTACCATCAATGACTGTTGGTGCATCAATATCCACCATCGAAAAATTGAACTTGTTGATCGTTTCACGCCCATTTGTACCCAAGGTTTTAGTGATCAAAGTGACAGGTGCTTTCGTCATGTTTTGCCCAACATTGACACTACAACTGTAAGGTTCTTGCGATACGTTGATAACACCAGAAGTTGGTTGCTCATTAGTTGGTGGTGCATCTAGAGAGTTGTACTCTTCACGAACCCAACACTCTAACGTTTTGGCTTTGACCGCACTCAATGTAGTAAAGGTGACATCAAGAACACCATCAGATAAGTAGTTCTGGAAGTCCAGCGGACTTGCAACCGAGAGAACCACGCCTTCACGCTGTACGCTAAAGGTTTGGTTTACTTTTCCAACCTTTCTGTCTTTTTCGTCAAGGTAACGAACTTTGTTGTAAACCTTTATATCAAGTTCATAGTTACCATCTTTGGCAATTTGTGTAGAAAGCAGCGTTGCCGTCCAAGTGCCATCTGCGGTTTCTGAGAACGTAAAGTTAGTCCCGTTTTGCTCTCCAGAAAATCTATACGTTGAGTCAATTCGATCAACGCCACTGTCATCAACAATATCAAGCGTAAGTACGATATTCCCATCTTGATAGATGGTGCTGTTTGTAATTGGCGTTCCATCCGTGTAACTCATCGCTAGGGTTACCTGCGGGATGGAATTGTACACTTTAACGGTAAAATCTTGCTCACCACTGGTTAAGGTTGTGTTGCCACGAACATCAGACCCTTTTAAACGAACCTTGTGTGTACCCGTACCTAAATCACCAAGACTCACTTTGAGATCCTCATTGATTTTTGTACCGGGAGAGCCAGGTAATGGCTCCAGATCGCTAAACGTCCAATACTCTAGGCTTTCTCGATTGACACCATTAATTGAAACATCACCGTTTGCATTTAGGTCTAGAGCCGTTAGGTCAAAGACATAGTTACCTAAGTAGTAGTCATTCGCATTGAAACCACTTAATCCTAATGTTGGTCCATCACGATCAAGAATAACCTTGTGCGTGTTAGAACTAGACTCAAAACCATAAATATCGGTTGCTTTTACATACAATGACGTTGTTTTTTCATCTTCAGAAATGTCTATTTTATCTGTGTCACTCTTGATAAGAGACATGACAAACTCTTTAGATGAATCCGTTGGCACAATTGTCTTAATTGGCGAATCTTTACCACTTTGATACAGCGAGACTTGCTCAAGGTCTGAATCGTCTATTACGGATTTAAATCGCACATTGAACTCACGCCCTATGACATAGTTCTCTTTAGACAATGTGTCTTCAACCCAAGGCGTATTTAGGATGATTTCGGGGCCTTTGTTATCGACTTGGAATGTGAATTTCCCTGTTGTACTAACATTGGCAGGGTAAGCGTTGTCCGTCGCAGTGACATAAAATTCATTCCATTCATCGTAATCAAATGCTTTTGAAACCAGTTGGACTTTGACGTCAGGTTGTTCACCAACTAGGTATGGTACGTCACACGTCTCTGTTAGAGGGTCACAGCTTTCTAATGTCAGTGCCTGACCAGACCCTCGGCGAAGATCTATTTTTACATTATTGCCGGGGCTTAACGTCCCCCAATCAATGACAGGTGTCCATTGGTTATTACCGCCTAAACGGCTTTGAACCTGCTCACTTTTTACAATAGGAGCTTCAGAGTCGATACGAATATTGAATCTCGGAGCCGTGCTAGTTAACTCTGAAACGGAGTTACCTAAATTATCCTCTGCCGCTGCAACGACTAGCCAATCACCATCACCCGGGTAAATCGTCGCGCCTTGATTTGAACAAAGCTCCCCCGTACATAATTTGACTTTAAAGGCGTCTTTCGAGTTATTCGAAAAGTCCTCTGGTGTGTATGTGACTTTTTCACCCGTTTGCTGGTAGAAAACAAGACCTCTTGAAGAAAGCTTGTCACCCACAACATCTTCAACCTTGAAGGTCAATTCATGGGTATTTTTGGCATTTAAATAAATACCGTCTTCTACAGGTTTACCGTCGACGTCATTAGGTGGGAGGTAACTCGTTTTAGGGAAATCATTATCAATAAATACCGTTTCTATAAACGGAGCTTTGCCATCGTAACCATACGCATTGCCATGTGGGTCCATGGCACTGGTTTCCACAGCAAACTCTACAATATCTTTTAGTTCACTAGACTGAGAGTTAAGGGTAAAGAGGTACTCTTTTCGATAAGCATTGCTGTTGCCAGGGTTCTCTACAATGTTGATGTCCAGCGGTATTTCAATGTTTGGCTCACTGGCTTGATACCACATCGTGCTAAACTTCGGACCATAAGCGTCGGTTTCTACAATACCAGAAGGATCGTCTAGGATAATTTTAGAAACAACTTCACCAGCAATATAAAGCCTATTGCCAACCATCGTCTCTCGACCGCTTTCAATCGTTAATTTTGGCTGTGGAGGCAAGATATCGATACTGCTACCCTCTGTATCAAAAATGTTCTTACCATTTAAGTTAGGATTAGCCATCGAAATATCATCAGCATAGAGCTGCGCGATATTGGTCTCAATACCGTATTTGCTCGCCATGATTTCGTAATACGATTGCGCTAAATCCTTTCGATAAGTATCGGAACCGAATTGATAAGAATCGAGCATAACCTGACGTCCACCAACACCAATACCATTCGCTTTTCCATCAAAGCTCAAATCATCGTAAATAGCGGAGGCAAAATCTAATGAGTTATTTCTCGGCATTCCTTGAGCAATACTATCGATGGCTTCGACAAGAAATCGGTGTAGATAATCGTTTGATGGCTTTTCTGGAATCGCTTTAGTAGCAAGCATTTCGTTAGTTGCATAAGGCACAACCGTTGGATCAAACCCAAAGAATGAGTTGTTGTTCGTGCCTGATAACGCGTAGCGCACCTCATCAAGAATTTGAATCGCACGCTCAGAAGTTTTCTCTCCGGCAGTGACTTGATCCCACTGGAAATCAAACAAGCTAGTCTGATATGTCGATAGTTCAGTAATATAGTAAGTCTGAGAGCCATTGAGCTTAAAGTACACGCCAATATTGGCCTTGTTTAAATCAACCGTTACTTTTTTGGTTCCTGGATCTCTTTTCCATTGATAGTAGTATGGCTCGCTGCCCTCGATACCAATTAAACGAACACGCATGAAGTCATAATTCACAACATCAGTTGTGGTTTCACAACTCGCGATGTCAAGAGCCATTGATTGATCACTTTCCAATTGTTGGATAGTGGTACAACTCGCAAGTGAAGTGAATTCACCATTTGGACTCAACCCTTCAAGTTGCGCTCGCGCACCAATAAATGGTGTCACCACTTTTATGGTTGGTAGGTCAAAGCTACTTCTAAAATATACTTCTCTTGGAGTGCTTTCGTTATCAGACTCATCGACGGTTTGAATGACTAACTTTTGACTACTGTTTTCTGATACCGATTTAAAGCTGTCACCCAAAATATCTCTTACAAACGGAATGTAATAGATGACATCCTCTACTCGCCCATTGCTATCTAACAGCGTTTCGTGCGGAATTTTTGCGATGTAATCGTCATCTGATGCAGTTGTATCAATAACTTGCTGAAGTGAGTAGTTGTTATCGTTGTTTTGGCTTACGTAGTACTTGACGACGAGCTTAAGCTTATTAGCGTTGGAGCCTAAAACCGTATCGGTATTTACGTCTGATACTTTCACACGAACATAAGGGATTTTATTCTCTTTCAATAAATTAGCGTTGAAGTTACTAAAATCTAT
The DNA here is from genome assembly GCF_003123985.1 of Vibrio sp. T9. Classification (NCBI taxonomy): domain Bacteria; kingdom Pseudomonadati; phylum Pseudomonadota; class Gammaproteobacteria; order Vibrionales; family Vibrionaceae; genus Vibrio; species Vibrio sp. T9. The sequence continues at coordinate 444,886 of NZ_NIGY01000003.1, read as the reverse complement.
CCCTTTTAATGAGTTCTGAATCCCTATACTTGCGTACGCATAGTCAATCTTTAGGAAATCGCGGCTTGCTTGAACATTGTCTGGGGTATACGTATCTTGAGAGTAGATACCATCGTAAGTGGTTCGTTCACCATCTAAACCGACATTTACGTACGTCATTGACGCACCTTCAGGATAAGTAATCGTTTGTGCTGGCGCTTGATCGTCACGACTTACTGCATGCTGAGCGGCACCCGTATTGCCTTTGCTATCCTTCGCTCGAACCTCAAAGACCGTCGTAGATAGGAATTCATCAGTTGGGTAAGCCTTACTAAACTCACAAGCATTTCCAGATTCTACAGTGACAGGAGAACATGTGACGTCCTCATGTAAGCCATCTTTAAATGAAATACTGACCGAACTGATCTCTTGCGAGCTTTCTTTTACAACCCCTTTCAGAACGTATTCTTTAAGTTGGTTATTAATTGCACTCGCCGATGTAATATCGATAACAGGCGCATCGTTATCCCATTCAAAGTTGATATGAAGACCCGAATGGCTGCCTGGAATTAACTCATTACCCAGTACATCCGCTGTATATAAGACTAATCGTGCTGCTGTTACGTTTGAGAGCCCTGTGGCAGGGTTCATATCCACACTATCGATCTCTTTGGTATTAATGTTAACTTTAACGTTGGTCTCTCGAAGGCCAACTTCAAAATCATCAAATTCAACCGAACAGAATGTGCTTCCAAAATCTTGTATGTCGTTACACTGAAATTCACCAGACCAAGAGCCATTAATCTTATACTGAATAAAGGCGGATACGTCTTCTACACCGATATCATCAACAATTTTTAGATCAACTTTATCAGTGCCAGCGAGTACATCACTGTCCGTACGAGTAACTATTGGCGCATCTGTATCGATATCCGTACCATCTCGCGGCGGAATGACGCCATCAGTACTGCCATATGTACCTAAGTCATTAAGCTTCTTACTAAAGTCGACATAGTCTGCGGCATCAGTACCAGAGATATTGACACTTGGATCGTTTACCACGATCAGAACATGCTGAGATAAATCACGTGTATAAATGTCGCTATTTATCTTTTTCTGTCCAAAGCTGAGGGGAGTCACTGCTCCTGAAGTCTGGCTCACTTCAAGACCATCAAGAACACCATCGGCAATAACATCCCGATATTGGATGTCAGCGAAATGCATTGAAGTGTAGACGTTATCGCTGTTGCCGTATTTTTTTATAAGATCGTAAGAGTAAGACGAGTATGCAGTTAATAAAGCGCCGTATTGATGCCCAGCACTAGCAAAACTGCTTTGCCCACCTTTGGTTATATCAATAGGTTTGGTCTCATTTACGTCAAACCCATACATGCTATTGATACTATCCAAAGCGGTAGAAAAGGCACTCTCATCTGTGGATCCTTGAGAAATTTTGTACTTTGCCAAGCCTGCTGCCAAGTTCGACAGCGGAGTAAGCATTAACTTTTGCTCACTCCCCTCTTTAAAGTTCACAACACCTTCAAATTTAAGTGTCTTCGCATTGCTCACTGATACCGCTTCATTCGTAAACGGGTCGGTATAACTCCCCTCTTTTGCAACAACAAAAAGAGGCATTGAAGACGATTCAAACTCTAGCAGATAGTTTCCGAACGCATCAGACGTCGTGTTAGCCAACTTCCGGCCTAAGTTTCCATTTTTGAACTCGAAAACCTCAATCTTTGCGCCATTTACAGGGGCGTCAAAAACCATACCGGAAATGCTTCCTTTGCTTCTAGCTGGAGGTGTGTTGTCTCCTCCATCACCACCACCACATGCACTCAATAAAAGAGATGTAAGCGTAAGACCTAATGTTAATTTCAGCGTATTTTTAGCGAACATAGTAATTTGGCAAAATATATTTTGCCGAGATTATATTATTGTAAAATATTTTCTCAACGTGACAATAACACCATTTAAAAAGCCAAAAACACCAGGCCAACCGTCACTTTTACTAAATTATTAAATTAAAATCATCACCTATAATTATTCACTTAGTTAAAACAGAGGAATTAGCCATACTTTAATGCTAGGTTTTATTTAAAATATTATACTCTACGCACAACTGTCAGCCTTGATAAACCACCAAAACTAATGACTATTTTGATAATAAAAAGGAGTGTGCGAACTCCTACCGCAACCCTTCTCACCATTGCCTTACTCATTTTTATTGGCGTGTCTCTTTCTCACCACATCCTCACTCCCATGGATAGACTGCCTACCGTTAAGCCTTTGGAGTTCAAGAATGAGGAAGTTCAAGCTCCTTTTGAGGTGGGTACTCTTAGACAAAAAATCACCATAGGTGTGGTTGAGTACTCGTTTGTCGCTTCATTGTTAAAATCAGGGATAAGTCAAAAAGAGATTAATTTGCTATTGGCCCTTATTAAAAGTAACTTTAATATTATTGATTCAGTTAAGAGAGATGACCATTTTATCTTGAGAACTAAGCTAAATAGTAGAAATGAAACCTATATTAGTTCTTTTTACTATTTAGGTAGTAAAACCGATTTATTTATTATCAATGATGGGCAAGGTAACATATTTGATGAACATGGCGTGTCAATAAAAAATAAACTCCGATTTTCAGATCCCTTTTATAAAAGCTACAGAGTAAGCTCTGGCTATGACTTAAAACGAACACACCCAGTAACTAATATAACGACTCCGCACTTAGGCACTGACTATGCAACACCAGTAGGTACACCGATTCGTAGTATTGCTGATGGTATCGTTTTAAAGTCTCGTTACAACCGTTTTGCGGGCAACTACATTAATATCCGCCACACAAATGGCTCTGTATCACGCTACCTACACTTATCTCAACGCAACGTCCACGTTGGCGAGAAGATCAGCCGAGGACAAGTGATAGGAAAAACGGGTAACACAGGAAGAACAACAGGGCCGCATTTACACCTTGAACTGCACATTAATGGTATTCCGGTTGATTACGAGCGATACATTCAAAAGCACCCAAACACTGACGTTAATATAGAAATGCTGATTGCAGCGAGAAAAGAAAAAGCAGAACTGATGAAGGAGTGGAATAACTATAGAGTATATAATAAACCATAAATTTTTAAATTTTAAAGTAAAATGCGTCGCAAATAAACATGATCGTTTACTACAGAGGAACTACGATGCGTCAATTATCAATATCCCTATTATTTTTTTCTGCTTTTCAATCCTATGCTTCTGATTTTAATATCGAGAACTCCTATATCAAAAATGAGGAAAAACTTTCTCCGTATATCATTAACTCTGATTCTAATATGAATCCGGCTGGTCACGGAGCCTACTACGTGAAACCTCATAGCATGTCAATTACTGATAGTGGAAAATACGTACTTTTTCACAACACATTACCTAAAATACCGCTTGCCGATGACAATATGGATGGTGGTTATTTCCTAAAAAATACTGAAACAAATCAAACAACTCGATTAGGGCGTCCATCAAGTCTAGATAATTATATAAAAATGATAAATCCCGCTATATCCTCAAGCGGGAGATATATTGGTTTTACATATACTGACAACTCGATAGATTACAGTGGAGTAATATGGGATAGATTAGAAGACAAATTACTTACTGCAAAATACCCTGACGAGATGGAAGGAAAATGCACAAATAAGCATACTCATTTTAACGTTTACCCTATAAATGAAAAATATTCATACTACGAATACCCTTGCTCTACTGGAAGTAGTTTAAAAAACCATACAGAAAAAGTAGTTGGAATAACTGACATACAGAATAAAGAATCTAGAGTAATAAATATCGACATAGATGGCAACTTGGGTAATATATGGTTATCTCCATCAAGAATCATTTCTAGTGATGGTCGTTATTTGACATACACTTCTACAGAGCAAATGGACATAAACAATGTCTATGATGGGCAAGATACTGAAGTTGCAATATATTTATATGATAGAATAAAAAGTAGTTCGGTAAAAATAAAGTCAACTAGGATAGACTTAAGCCATCAGCCTAGCACTTTTTACTCATCAATTAGCCCTGATGGAAAGTTCTTAATATATCCAGCTAGAAAACCAGCAAATACAGAAAATGATAAAGACTTTACCCAAAACATTTATCTATCAATTTATAACGTAGATACTGGAATGTCTGAATATGTAAAAGGACCAAACAATAAACTTATTCATAGCATTTCTAGTCCTACTATATCAAATAATGCTGAAAGTATCGCTTTCTCATCAAAAAATAGAGAATATAACACTGCTGGTGGCTATGGACCTCAAGTGTATTATTATGACCGTGTTAATGAAAAAATAACTCAAGTAAGTATATCACAAATTACTGGTGAGAGTGCCACCTCTGCAGGTGATGCATTAGTATACGGTAATGGAAAAGGAATTTTATGGTCCACTTCATCTCGCTTAGTTGACCCAAGAGAATCTGGAACTAAGCACTTGTACACTCTAGGAAAACCTATGATCCCAGAGATATGTGAACCCTACCTAGGATTTTAGTTACGGCTTGGTCATTATCATCAAGTGATATTACCGATTTTATATTATGACTGTTTCAGCCAAGTCACTATTATATACATCGAGAATAAAAAGAGCCGCTATATGCGGCTCTTAATGATGCGAATCTTTGTTTACAGACCCATGAGTTAATATTTTTGTGGGCACAACTGAATTTAGCAAACTTGGTGGCACGTAACACGCTTAGACTTCATAAAAAGCTATCATCCTCCAGTAAGAGCTTTAATGGTTCAGCATCCAACTGCTGTTGATCGCCTCTCCCTGCTCATCCAGTTTATGAATAATATAGTCGATAAATACTTTTACTTTCGCGGGTACAAACTTACGACTTGGATAGTATATATAGACACCTTGACCATCGGTTCTTTGAGGTTCAGAAACCAACATCAGTTTACCTTGCTGTACTAAGTCTCGAGCAAGATATTGGGGCATCAGTGCAATCCCTGCTCCTAAACTCGCTAAAGAGGCCATCGCATAACCATTGTCTACTGTCACTTGATGTGTAGGACTAAATTCTACTAATTGCCCATCTAAAGGCATCGTCAAGGTAAGTAAGCGCCCCGATTGTTTATAGCGGTACATTATCCATTTGTGCTGGTTAAGCGCTTCAACACTCTGAGGCCGACCAAACTTCTTTATGTACTCCGGACTGGCAAACATACCCATATCAATAGGACATAATCGCCTCGCAATCAGGTTGCTGTCATTTAGTCTCCCGCTTCGAATAGCAACGTCCATCCCACTCTCCAATATACTGGTGTATTCATCGGAAAAGCTAAGATCCAACTTCACTTCAGGGTAACGTTCGCAAAACTCTGGAATCAGCGGAGTTATATAGTTTTGCCCGAACGATAAAGGAAGGCTGACACGAAGTGTACCAAACGGAGATGCAATACTTTGATGAAGCTGCTCTTCACTACTTTTGAGCAAGTTGATCACTTCTCTTGCCGTCTCAAGGTAGTTAAATCCCGCTTCAGTGAGCTGGAGTTGACGTGTTGTACGGTGCACTAAACGAACACCCAAATCCTGTTCTAGGCGAGCAATCGCTTTACTAACAGTAGAAGGCGACTGCCCTAATTGATTCGCGACTGCTGTAAAGTTCCCTAAGTCCACAACAGATACAAACAACTTTATTAATGACAACTTATCCATAACGCTCACAATTAATGAAAAATAATCACATCTAATATGACAGAAAAAGTATTTTTGTGTCATGCAAACTTTTCTAGTATTTCGGAAAAGCATACCTAGCTATGGATATTTCTACTGACCTCAGAGACGACAAATAAAGCCAACACCATTAACTCTACACTCAGAATGCTCGGGCTTACGGCATTTTCTCCAACCTTTAATTCCATTGCATCTCATTAAGTGCAATGAAACATACTGAACTTGCTCTAACACGGTAAGAGGTTTTAATGACAATAATTCAACTTAAACGCGAAGTGATCTGTTTTGCTGGCGATTCTGGAGATGGTATCCAATTACTTGGAGAACGCTTTTCAGACAACTCGTCGAAACAAGGAAACGATGTCATGACGTTACCTGATTATCCAGCTGAGATAAGGGCTCCGGCAGGAACCACATCTGGAGTATCGGCTTTTCAGATGCAATTTGCCTCAACAGAGATTTATACTCCTGGCGACGATTTTTCAGTCTTAATCGCTCTGAATGCCGCTGCATTAAAAACCAAAATCTCACAACTCGTTGAAGGCGGTTTGGTGCTTATTGATCTCGATGGTTTTAATAAAAAAAACCTTGAGCTTGCTGGCTATGAATCTAACCCATTGAGCGATGGTAGCCTCGCAGATTATCGAGTGATTAGTGACAGTTTTACGCGTTTAACCGTTCAATCTCTTTCTGAGTTAAACATAGCGCCTAAAGTAGTGAAGCGAAGCAAAAACTTTTTTATGCTTGGTATTGTTTTATGGATTTACAGCCGTCCACTAGAACCGACCATTGAATGGCTAAATAATAAATTCGCTGACAATTCGCAAATGAGAGAGGCAAATACTTTAGCCATAAAGTCGGGATTTAATTATGCCGAAACAACCGAAGTATTCAGCGACTGTTTTCAGGTTGCTCCCGTAGCAGATAAAGCTGGCTTGTATCGTACTGTTTCAGGGAACGAAGCATTATCGCTTGGGTTAATATGCGCAGCAGAAAAACTCCAACGCCAGCTATTTTTGGGCTCGTACCCCATAACACCCGCCTCAGATATTCTACACACGCTATCAACCTATCAACACTTTGGGGTTACGACATTCCAAGCAGAAGATGAGATTGCAGCTGCTTGTTCAGCTTTAGGCGCATCTTATGCTGGCGGTTTAGGAGTCACATCAACGTCTGGCCCTGGATTATGTTTGAAAGCAGAGACCATTAACCTTGCCGTAATGGCGGAGTTGCCAATGGTTGTTATCAACGTACAACGTGGAGGCCCCTCAACTGGTCTACCGACTAAAACAGAGCAATCAGACTTGCTTTTGTCTTTGTATGGTAGAAATGGGGATTCACCACTCCCAGTGTTGGCTCCTGCCTCTCCTGCAGACTGCTTTGATATGGCAATCGAGGTATGTCGAATTGCCACTACATTTATGACGCCAGTGATCTTATTGAGTGACGGTTACTTAGCAAACGGCTCCGAATCTTGGCTCGTGCCCAACCCTGATGAGATTAAGCTCACTGCCGAGGCAGCAAAAGCAAACATAAGCCCGTTTTATCCCTATGCCCGTGATGACGTGTATTACAGCAGAGAGTGGGTCACGCCTGGTACAAAAGAGAAAATGCATCGCATTGGAGGATTGGAAAAGCAAGCGATTACAGGCAACCCTTCTCATGATCCTGAAAACCACCAGCGCATGACTGATGAAAGAGCAAAAAAAATAAATAACATCTGCCATTTCATCCCCAAACAAACACTAACAGGCAGTACTCTAGACTCACTGCTAGTGCTAAGTTGGGGAGGCACGCAAGGTTCTGTGTCGACCGCAATTGAGCATCTGAGAAAGCAAGGCGCATCGGTTGCCCACGCCCATATTAAGTATCTAAACCCGTTTCCAAGCAATTTGGAAGAGATCATTAGCCAATTCAAACATGTGCTTGTTTTTGAGTTGAATAACCAACAACTCGTCAAAGTGATTCGCTCACAATATGCCATTTCTGCACGCTCCGTAACCCAAGTTAAGGGGTTACCATTCAAAGTTCACGAGGTCATTGAGTCTATTAACCACCACCTGAAGGATATTAAAAATGACGACTAAGGTACTCAACCGCAAAGATTTCGCATCTGATGTTGAAGTCAAATGGTGTCGAGGCTGTGGTGATTTTAACGTATTAAAAACGATGCAATCCGTTCTAGCACGATTAGGTCGAACTAAAGAGAACACCGTATTCATCTCAGGGATTGGCTGCTCATCTCGTTTTCCTTATTATCTCGATACTTATGGATTTCATACGATTCACGGCCGTGCCCCTGCCATCGCTACTGGTGTAAAAGCGAGCAATCCAGAGTTAGATGTTTGGGTTGTAACTGGCGATGGTGACGCACTGAGTATTGGCGGTAATCACTTTATTCACGCGATTCGACGCAACCAAGACATTAAAATTTTGCTTTTTAATAATGCTGTCTATGGACTGACCAAAGGCCAATTTTCCCCGACAAGCGAACAGGGCTTCATTTCTAAGTCGAGTCCTGAAGGTTCTCCCGATCAAGCGCTTAAACCTCTGGCATTAGCAGCATCCGCAGGTGCTACGTTCATAGCACGAACATCAGACAATGATCCTACACACATGACGATGGTGTTAGAGGCAGCCGCCGCGCATTCGGGCACTGCTGTAGTTGAAATCCTGCAAAACTGCGTCATTTTTAACGATAAAGTGCACGAACCTTACAACGGCCCAGCTAATAGAAGCGAACATCTACTTTATCTCTCAGATAATGAACCGTTATTGTTTGGTAAAACACACTCAAAAGCGTTGATCAATAGAGGGTTTGGTTTCGAGATTGTCGAATCAGAGGCCCCGAACCTTTTGCTCCACTCCAGTCAATGCGAGGAGTCATACTATGCTTATGCGCTTGCTAACTTGAGCTATCCAGACTTTCCCGTACCCGTGGGCGTTTTTCGTTCAGTGACTCGACCTACTTTTGATCAGGTCATTCGACATCAAAAACACCAAGCAACTCTAAAATATGGTCAAGGCGACTTAACCGAATTGCTCAAACAAAACAGTTATGAGCGTCTCTGCTAACAATTGAAAGAGCCAGCTATTGAGGTAACCTTCCCTGCAAAGATGAAACTAAAAGGTTTCCGATTCTAGTTGGCGACTTGCTGAATGATGAGTTGATAAGGAAGTGTGGTGGTTGCAGAGATCCATCACACTAAAAAGAGGCTCTATAATGAGCCTCTTCTGTTTTTTAAAATAGTGACATCGTCACTCTTCTGAATGGTTTCTATCGTATTCAGCGCTTGCCTTTTTCAGCCCTTCTAAATCGTCTGAACATAACAACCTCTTCAGACTGTCGATTTTCTTATCAGGCCAATCATATATCCTAAGGGCGAGCAGTTCGTCTATCGTCTCGCGAGAAAAGCGATATTTGATATGCTTAGCTGGTGAGCCTGCAACCATGCTGTAAGGCTCAACATCTTTCGTCACCACGCTGTTTGCCGCAACGATTGCTCCTTCTCCGATAGTCACACCCGGCATTATCATGGATCGCATACCGAGCCAGGCACCATCGCCAATGTGAGTATCTCCTTTCCCGACGTACGCTTCTTCAATAAAGTCCATAAATGGGTACAAGGAGAACCAATCAGCTCTATGTGTACTATTTCCCCCCATAACAATCACAACTTCCGCTGCAATGCAGACAAAGTCACCTATATGTAACTTATCAATCTTCCATTTTGGTTCCCAATCTCGGCTGAACTCATCGCCTTGTAGATATCTTACAACGGACTCCTCAAAACCGGCGTCCCAACAATCACTGTAATAACTATGTTTACCTTTAATCGTTATATTTGGGTTCGTAACAACTTCATGTAGCAAAGTCACCTTAGACCAATGCTTAGTTTTCATGAATACTCCTATAAATACTATCGAATAAAACACTACAGATAGTATGTATCTAAATAAGCTCTAATAATTACGTAGTTCCTATTACCACTAAAATTTACTTCACCACCGAGCTAATAATATTGTAAGCAGCCTCTACTCTTTCTGCATTAGGGTAGTTTTTATTCGCTAGAATCACTATGCCTATTTTTTCAGAGGGTACATATGCAACATATGCCCCAAAGCCACCTGTTGAACCCGTTTTGTTATACCAAACGTCACGACCGAGAGTACCGGATACACTTGCTTGAACCGGTTTAGCGTTGAGAATTACATCGCTGGAGTTACCCTTCAATAATTGCGAAAGTGAAACGGGGTAATCATAACCTTCCCATCCTACGGCTTGTGTAAACGTGTCGGTATCAAAATACTTAGTATGAGTTCGCTCTAGCGCATTTTCTATATCAGAATTAAGTTGCGCTTGACCCATATTTGCTTCGATATATTGAAGCATATCTAAGCTTGTTGATTTAATACCATAGGCTTGTGCATCAAGAATACCTGGATTAACTCTAACGGGTTTTCCCTCAGAACTATAACCAAAAGCATAGTTGTTAAGCTTATCCTTTGGTACATCGACAAACGTATTGGTCATACCGAGCTCAGGTAGGATGAGGGTCTCCATCATTTCCGTATAGTCTGACTTCATACTCAAGGCACCGATGTAACCAAATAGACCAATACTAGGGTTTGAGTACTTCCTCTTAGTACCGGCTTCGTACTCCGGTTTCCACGTTTTGTAGTACTGCATCATTTCAGCGTCGTTCGTTACTTCGCTAGGGAATTGCAATGGTAGACCACCTGCAGTGTAGGTTGCGACATGAACTAGCTTGGTATTACCCAGGACACTATTTTCTAATTCCGGAATGTAATCTTTGACCTTGTCATCCATGTTCAGCTTACCTTTTGCTTGGGCGTACCCAGTCAAAGTAGCGGCAAAAGTTTTACTGATAGAGCCGAGTTCAAAAATTGTGTCGTTAGTGACTAAACTCCCCTTACTTTCGTCAGCGAAACCGTAATTGTAAAAATAACGCTTACCATCAATCGTTACTGCAACAGCCAACCCCGGAATATCGTATTCGTTCATTAATCCTTTAGCACATTCATCAACTACGCTCTTTAATTGACTGCTAACCGTTAACTCCGTTTTCGCAAACGTGACGAAAGAAGTGAGCGATAAAATAGCCACCAAGGCATTGTTTAATTTCATTGAACCCTCTATTGTTAATTTTCACTTATAATTAATTTCTAGTTTATTCCAAGGCTTTTAACTTTTTATATAAAAGTAATCCTGACTTGAAGAACTCCAATCGTTAACCCCCGTTGAATAACACTGTGTCTTCAAATTTTTAGCGCGATATAAACAGGTTTAAACCTGATCACCGTTGATAGGTAGGCCGATTAGATACGAATGTGAGTAACATCCGTTTGCAAAATGGGGAAATAGTGTACTCAAATGCGCTTTTTCCATACCAAGATAACGGTATACTAGGCAGATATACTTGGTATATACAGATCCACATCCTCACAACGCTTTAGAACCACTTTTCAACGTCTACAGAGAAAACGATGCCATTTTCACTACACTTCGAAACTGGAAAAGTCACCAGCCAACAGCTTTATTCCGAGATATACCAAGGGATATTAGAAGGCAGATTACGCTCAAATGAGAGATTACCGTCGACTCGCATGTTGTCTAAAAAGTTAGGCATAGCAAGAAACACTGTCATTTCGGTGTATGAGCGACTTCAGTTCGAGGGGTGGATAGTAAAAAAGGCAGGGTCTGGCACGTACGTAAGTAATGCTCTAGAACAAACGGTGAATCAAGATAAAAGACCAATAAAACACTACCAACTAGGGGTGTTTGGCACTAACGCAGCGAAGAAGCCAGAGATCATCGCACCAAAGAATCTAGACTATGGCTTCACTTTAGGCGTTCCTGATCATCAGAGAATAGCAAAGCACATTTGGCGACACTCAAGACTGAGTAGGCTCAATGCATTAACTCCAGAGTTTGCACATGGTGTTGATTTGCAAGGGTTAGCTTGTTTACGAGAGTCTATCTGCGAGTATGTAAGACATTCGAGAGGCGTAATCTGTGATCCTGAAGACATCATCATTACGCAAGGATGCCAGCAGGCAATAATGACGACTCTCCTTACATTACTCTCTCCGGGGGACCTCGTGTCGACGGAAGATCCAGGATATCCTGTTTTTCGAAATCAAGCTCGATTGCTTGGCGCGCAAATAGGCACCGTACCGATGGACAACCAAGGCGTTGTCGTTGAATCAATCCCTTCTAATAGCAAAATTATTTATACAACGCCTAGTCATCAGTTCCCTTTAGGCTTTAGCTACTCCGTCGAAAGAAAGTTAGAACTGTTGAGGTGGGCAGAATTTAATAACGCAATCATTATCGAAGATGATTATGATGCGGAATATCACTATCTCAATACCAGTAAGCAAGCTCTGAAGTCACAAGACAAAAATGACTGCGTCATAATGATAGGCAGTTTCTCTAAAATACTATTTCCCGGCATACGCATTGGCTATATGATTCCGCCAAAATCTTTAATAGAGCCAATTTCAAATATGTTATGGCACTTGGGAAGAAGTACATCTGTAGTGTCTCAAATCCTACTTGACGAATTCATGCGTGACGGTCATTTCTCTCACCATTTACTCAATATGAATAAAATCTATAGCGAAAGGTATCATAAACTCACTCAATTAATTGACAACATAGATTGCTTACAACGTATTCCAAGCCAAGGTGGATTGCATATAGCAGCTGAAGTATCGGGATGCGCGACACAAATGATGAATAAGCTTGCTTCATCCAATGTAGCGGTTTACCCATCATCGCATTTTTCTATCAACAATCATTCTAATGCCCTCTTATTTGGGTTTGGCATTATCCCTACCCCAAAAATAGAAAAAGCATTTGATATTATTCAATCAGTATTGGATTAAAGCAGATATAAAATTGCCTCTTCAAAAATATCATAAACTTAAAAAGCAATAGATTTATGAAGAGGCAATATCAAATTATCGTTTTGATAGGTATCAATTTATCGTCGTGTTATCACCAGCAGAGTCAGAGCAACTGCGAGCTTGGAACGCTTTTCAACTCAATAAGGGTTCACTACGAATTGTGTCGCTATAACCCGCTTGGTTTGCTTCAGCCCCAAAACTATATTTCTTCGACTGTAAACGTACTAGGTTCAAAGTAAAGCGACGTATCACGCTGACATTTTCAGCGCCCCCAGCAACACTATTACGTAAATCATCTTCTTTTAAGTTCACATCTAGTATTCAATGAACCTTATTTTTCTAATATCGAACGGATAGTAAGTTCTGCTTAACACTCTATCAATCACTATCTTTCCCTAGATGTTAAAGAAGAAAAGACCTCAAGATAATTAAGGATTTTTCATGGACTATTGATCTACATAATAAAGAGCACAATCACGACATTAATCTCCAGTGATTTACCATACCGCTTCATGAGCAATTGGGATATAAATTATCGAAAAATACCAAACCATAAGTTAATACGCTGCTAACGGCTCAAAAAAATAACGAAGTTGTAGCGCAATTATATCAACATCATTTTCATGTAAAAAATAACGAGCGCCTTGGACACCGATCTCCCAATTATCTGAGAGGTTGTAGCCAACTTCTGCACCAATATATCCATCAAAACCATCCACTTCCGTCGTTATCTTGCTGCCTTGATACGTACTTTCAATATCGGTATCCCAGAACAAGCCCCCCAAACTCAGTTTTGCGGACCATGAATTGTATTGCCAGAACTTATAACCGATGTCGAAGCCTATGCCCTTAACAAGGAGTGGTGCTATAGATGCGACACTGGTGTGATAGTCTTCTGGTGAAGTAGTCGCACTACGCAATGTTGCACTACCTTCACCCATATCTATATAACGAATAGTTCCTGACCATTGCTCAGAAAAAGTATATCCAAACCCGATAGAGCGGTAGAGCCCGGTGTTGTCAGTAGAAATTACGTTATCACCTTTAACAGCATCACGCTCATCTGCATGGCTTGACCCCATTTGAACATCAACATACCAACCCGCTTGACTACTAAAACTAAACACAGCAATTAGTGCTAGAGCACTGTTTCTTCCATAACGTTGCATGGCTCCTAACAAAATCAAAAGCATCAACACCATGCTACCCAATGATCCTGCTGAAGTATTTTCAACCTTTACATCTCTTACCAACTTAACTGTCACTATAACTTTCCCTGTGTCTTGCAGGCCTTGGCTATCTTGAATGATATATGTCAACACATCATTGCCTTCAAACCCTGAGGTAGGGGTATAGGTCACGCTCTGATCTGCATTCATGACCACCTGCCCATACTGCGCTTGGACTGAAACCAACTTCAATGTGTCGTTATCCGGATCGATATCGTTAGCAAGGACATAAACCGTGACAGGGGTACGATCATCGGTGGTAATATTATCGTCCACCGCATTCGGATTCTGACTGTTTACCACATTCACCGTCACCTTCGCCGATCCCGTTCCACCATTACCATCCGTTACGCTATAAGTGATCAAAACCTCCCCGTAGTACTGTGGTTGAGTGACATAACTTAGTTTGTTATCAACCACACTAACACTACCAATATCTACAGAAGCGCGACTTACCTTCAGCCCATCACCATCAGCATCGGTATCATTGCTCAATACATCGAGCGTCACCGTACCATTGAGACTAACAAACGCATTGTCGTCAATCGCTTGAGGAAGTGCATTATTGTTTACACGAGCGGCAACGACGCCAGGGTCAACGACACTGCCATTAGCCAATCCGTCATCATCGTTCGGACCACCGTCTTCAATGGTAAGTTGTACACACCAGTCACCTTCAGTCAGACCCTGTGACCATGAACTGTGCCCTGGTGGCGGACAATAACCAGCCTCGCCAGAACTAGAAGAAACTGTGTTTTGAGCATCCTCAATAAAGTCTATCCACCCCTGTTCAGCGTTATACTTTCGGTACACTGCATTTGCTGGAACAGGTAAACGCTGAGGCAAAACTAATTGATAGCTTTGGCCGGGCAGCGGCAAATTAGTTACTACAAAATCAAAGATTCCCCCTATGCTCTTCATGTTGATATCTTTAGGAAGCTCCTCATCCAGCAATAAAGCTCCTCCTGTTGTGTTAGTCAGAATGGTTATTCCTTTGCGTAAACAGACACCTGGCTGCCCCTCAATGAGGAAGCGATCTTTTTCTGACACAACCTGTTGAATTACGTTACAGTCAGAAATTGCGTCAAGATAGTCAGGAATGCCATCACCATCACTATCATTATGACCTTCTTGATCATCCGGGATTAAGTCGCCATCACTATCTTCACTTCCGAGCTCCGCCAATGTTTGTACCACTTCTAAATAGACATTCCGTGTCACTGATAATGGTGGAGTGCCATTGTCAGTAACTGTCAATTGCAAATTGTAAATTGCTGAACTCAGTAATTGCGGAGAGAAAGTCAATGTTTCGCTGTACATCTGCCCCTCAATCGCTTGGTTAAGTACATCGCTATCACTAGTCCATCTGAAACTGTGTATATCGGACATATTGGCATCATTAACACTGCTTGTGATTGTGACCGGTTCAACACCATTTTCAATTTGGCTCCGCTGCTCCCCCGCCTGAGATACACTTACCGAGACCTTCGGAGCCACATTCTCTTCAAAGATTGTCAAGGTGTAACGACGCTTACTACCTAGATTAAGGGTGCTGTCCAAATCAATCACTAAGGTTTCAACGCCTTCACTTTGTCCATCATTAAGTAGTTCGAACGAAAGTTTGCCTTCGGTACCACTAGTTATCACCACTTCGCCAGAGGTGAGTGTGTGGTCATCACTGTCTGTGCTTCCTGAAACCGTGTAAGGTACGACTACTGGGTAACTCGGCGAAGGGCCGTTAAGGTGTATCGTTACGCTATGGTTGGTGCCTTCCGTGGTTTGCGCATCTTTGGAGATACTTATCAGTGGATACACTGTTACCGTTTGACTAGCCTCAGCGACGTTTCCATCAGAGTCTTGAGTACGCCAATAGACCGTATTAGTTCCAGGTCGGAAGAAGGTCGTGCTGTCGACCAATGAAACAGGTAATAGCTTGCCTGTACTATCTCGGGCCACGGCAGAGCCTAATGCAACTTTAGTAAAGAGCGAAGTTGCTTTCACTTCAATATCTGAAGGTGCGGTTATTGTTGGTGCGTCCAATTTCGCACTTTTAATGGTCACGATTGCTTTCGCGGTGGCCTTTCCACCATTACCATCTTTTACACTGTATTGCACTGTCACTGTACCAATTGACGTCGTTACCAATTGGATTTGACTGCCCATAATCGTTGCCGTTCCAGATGTAGGTTTAACCCATTCCAGTTGTAATGTGTCTAGATCAATATCGCTGTCGTTGCTAAGTACATCCAATAAGTAGCTACCATCGTTACTCTCGGTAAAGACATAGGTATCATTAACTGCCATTGGTTCATCATTGACGTTGATTACCGTGATGCTAAACGCTGCTAGAGAAGCGCTTAGCTCACCGTCAGAGACACTAATAACAATATTATTGGTGCTGCCAACATGCTCATTTTCCGGCGTACCACTTAGCAACCCAGTAGATCTATCAAAGGTTGCCCATGATGGTTTATTGCGGATTGAAAAGCTCAAGCTACTACTATCAACATCCGATGCCTGCAGCGCAAAGCGATACGTACTGCCTTCGTTGACGGTAAGAGCAGGAGTGCCACTGATCACTGGCGCGTCATTGACATTGTTAACCACAATACTGAATCTATTGAGCATTGTGGTCGTGAGACCATCAGATACCGAGATAACAATGCCCTGATATTTGCCAACATCACCATTACCTGGTGTACCACTGAGCGTGCCTGTTGATGCATCAAAGCTAGCCCAAGATGGCTTGTTCACGATACTGAAAGTAAAGGCTTGGCTGTCAACATCTGACACTTGTGGCATGAACAGATAGGCGCTGTCTTCATTCACTTGTGTTGCTGGTGAGCCAGAGATAACAGGTGCATCATTCACGTTATTCACAGTAATCGAAAACGCTGACAATGAGGAAGAAATAGTACCATCGGATACGCTAATCACGATATCTGGATAAGTACCCACATCACTGTTACTTGGCGTGCCAGAAAGTGCTCCTGTTGTCTTGTCAAATGTAGCCCAAGGTGGCTTGTTAGCTATCAAGTAGGTCAGAGTATCCGCTGGGTCATTATCCAATGCGGCGGGCACAAACTGATACACACTATCTTCATCCACTTGTGCCGATGGAGTACCCGTAATCACTGGCGAGTCATTAACGTTATTCACTGTGATGGTCACTAACGCCACTCCAGAGGTAAGTTCTCCGTCACTTACGCTGTAAGTGAAACTGTCCTGACCAAAGAAGTTACTGTTACCCGTATAAACCGCGTGATTGCCTGTGACGGTAACATTACCGTTGACTGGTGATTTTACAATTTGATAGCTCAAAGATGAGCCTTCTGCATCGTTACCATTTAAAATAATGGTCAGCGGTATCTCTTCCTCTCCCGTAGCACTGATATCGGTCGCGGTTGGTGTATCGTTGACTGCATTAACCGTCAAATCGACACGAACCTCTGTCGAGTCTAGATCACCGTCGTTGACCTTGAACAAGAAGAAGTCGGAGCCATTGAAGTTCGCTTCTGGTGTATAGCGCCAACCATTATTGGTCAACTGCTCTAGCACGCCATGACTGACTTGCTCAGTGATAAGATACTGCAGAGTGTCATCATCGTTATCAATATCTGAACCAACCAGCGTGATCACCAAACTATTGTCTTCATCAAGCGTTTGTGACTGTGCTTGCGCCATTGGTGCGTCGTTGACTGGTGTTACCGTCATGGTCACTGTTGCGACGTTAGATACAGCACCTGCTAAGTCTGCCACCGTATAGGTGAAGCTGTCTTCACCGAAGTAGTTTTCATTGGGGTTGTAAACAATCGCTCCAGACGCCGTCACGTTCACACTGCCATGTGCTGGCGTATCGACGACTGTGACACTAGTGAGTTCAAAACTGTCTCCAACATCGGCATCACTATCATTGCCTAATACGTTGACCTCGAAGGAGCCTCCCTCTAGTAGTTGTGCACTGTTATCAACAGCAACGGGGGCATCATTCACTGGCGTAATATTGAGCGTGACGGTTGCTGGCACGGAGACTGCTTGACCACTATCGGTTAACGTGTAGGTAAAGCTATGTTGACCATTAACGTTCGCTGTTGGCACAATCTTTAAGGTCCCATCGGCATTGACACTGACCGAGGCAAAACTGTACCCCCCCTCTCCTTGACCAAGATCTTGCAGGGTAATACTACTCGCGGTGAATGACCCATCTTCAATATCACTGTCGTTACTTAAAACATCGAGTATCGATGTGACATCTTCATCAAAGGTAAAACTGTCTGCCTCCGCCACTGGTGAGTCATTGACGGAACCGATATTGACGTTGACCGTGGCCGCAAGAGAAACGCCGCCTTCACTGTCTGCGATCGTGTAAGTAAAACTGTCGCTACCATTTTCATTCGCATTCGGCGTATATACAAAAGTGCCTACAGCTTGATCAATGGCGACTTGTCCTTTTTGAGGCAAACTAACTAACGCTAAATCACCCGTTGGGATGCCATCTTCAACATCCTTCGCTTGACTGCGCGCGGTGACTGCTGCGCTTGCGGTATCTTCGTCAGTGTTAATGGTCAGCGCTTTCGCGACTGGCGCATCATTTATAGCCTTGATAGTTACGGTTACTGTCGCGTCTTGTGACTCCTGTAACAGGGCATCTTTCACGGTATAGGTAAAGCTATCCGTGCCTGTCTCATTACTATTTGGCGTATAGGTAACAACGCCGTTGCTGATCGACACCTGACCTTTAATTGGTTGCGTTTTAATCGTTGCAGAAGAAGCGACCATGTCATCATTAATATCGGAATCGTTGGCTAACAGATCAAATTGTTTCGCCGTATCTTCCTCAGTCGAGAAGCTATCATCAACTGCCGTTGGCGCGACATCATAGCGTTTAGTCACCGTATCCGTCACTGCATCAGATGCGTTGCCTGCGGCATCGGTTACCACCACGCTTACTGTCAACGTCCCCTCTTGCAAACCAGTGACGTCAATGCCCGTTACTTGCATGGTCTCCGAGGAGATTGTTTGACTAGCGCCGTCAATGGTCGTGGTACCGTCGGTCACGCTATAAGTGAACATTGCGTTCACTTCAGCTGCTGCGAAGGTAAAGCTTATCGCTTGTTCGTTGGTTTTGTTAATGCTCTCCTGATCAATGCTGATGCTATGTCCAGTCGGGATCCCCGTATCCACTGAAATCAACAACTGAGTCGCTGCAGTATTGAGGTTTCCTGCAGCGTCGCTAAATTGCTCTGCTGCAACATCAATAGTTGCATCCTCAGTGCTTTCTTCTGCAGGTGTAAAGGTAGCCGTGTAACTGGCGCCACTGCCCGCAAAGTTAGAAAGAGTTCCGCCAGCAACGGTCACATCGGCTTCGGCAAAATCAGTTGCGGCTTCACTCAAGGTAAACGTGAGTGTTGTCGTTTCACCCGCTTTCAGCGCAGCGCTGGAGCTAGTGATACTGACGGTTGGAAGCATAGTATCGACGCTGATGGAAAGTGGTGTTGCTGCACTATTGCTGTTACCAGAGGCATCGGTAAATGTGCCGGTGGCAACATCAATGGTGCCGCTCGCCACACTCTCTTCCGTTGGTGTAAAGGTCGCCGTGTAACTGCTACCACTGCCTGCAAAGTTGGACAAACTGCCGCCAGTGACGGTGACATCTGACTCAGCAAAGTCACTTGATGACTCACTTAAGGTGAACGTGACACTCGCCATTTCGCCAGAGATCAAATCGAGGTCTGAGCTGCTCAAAGAAACAGTTGGCTGCACGTTATCTAACGTAAATGTTTTGCTATCTGCACTGGAGGTGTTGCCTGCAGCATCGCTCTGGCTAGCCGCGACCGTCAGGGTGCCGTTGTTAAACGCACTTACATCAAGCTCACTGCCGCTCAACGTCCAGTTGCCTGAGTTGTCGGCCGTCACCGTACGACTGGCATAATTGCTGTAGTCCGTGATGGTCACGGTCACGCTATTGCCTGCTTCCGCGCCGGAGCCAGCAATCAGCACGTCGTTGTCTTCTGCCGCATTGACGATGCCATCAGTTTCAATCGGCGTGGTGATGGTCACAGCTGATGGTGCGGCGTTATCCAGGGTAATGCTCTGGGTGGCGGCGGTGGAAGTATTACCTGCGGTATCCGCTTGGGTTACAGACACAGTCAAGGTGCCGTTGTTAAACGCACTTACATCAAGCTCGCTGCCGCTCAACGTCCAGTTGCCTGAGTTGTCGGCCGTCACCGTACGACTGACAAAGCTGTTATTGTCCGTGATGGTCACGGTCACGCTGTTGCCTGCTTCCGCGCCGGAGCCAGCGATCAACACATCGTTATCTTCTGTCGCATTGACGATACCGTCGGTTTCAATCGGCGTGGTGATGGTCACTGCTGATGGGGCAGCATTGTCCAGGGTAATGCTCTGTGTGGCTGCGGTGGAGATATTACCTGCTATATCAGCTTGGGTTGCAGACACCGTCAGGGTACCATTGTTCAGGCCACTGATATCCAGCTCGCTGCCGCTCAGCGTCCAGTTGCCTGAGTTGTCGGCCGTCACCGTACGACTGACAGAGCTGTTATTGTCTGTGATAGTCACGGTCACGCTGTTGCCTGCTTCCGCGCCGGAGCCAGCGATAAGCACATCGTTGTCTTCTGCAGCGTTGACGATACTATCAGCCTCAATCGGCGTGGTAATGCTCACTACGGATGGTGCTACTGTATCAATGGTGACACTTAACGCGTTGGATGCCGAGCTAACATTATCATCGCTATCAGACGCTTTAGCACTTATTGCATGTGTAATACCAGACGCCAACTCATTGGTTGTTATCTGCCAGTTTCCTCCAGTAGCAGTGCCTGTACCAATAACCGTTGCACCTCCACCGACTTGATCACTGTATAAAGTAACGATCGATCCACTCTCGGAAATCCCACTAAACGTTGGAGTAGTGTCACTGGTAATATTATCAGTATTTAATGATCCGGTATCCGAACTAGCATCTAAATCGGGTGTAGATGGCGCATTTGGCGTGGTATCGACCGTAGTAAAGTTAAATGTGGCATCATCGCTGATCCCAGCAAAGCTATTATTTGCGGTGTCAGCCACGGCACTGGATTCAATATGAATGGCGTAAGTCCGGTTTCCTATCAGATCACTGGTTGGGTTTAAGTAAACTTTATCGTTGGTAACACTGATTCGGCCAGCGCCTGGTGATGTTGTTGTGCCATCGCTTTCGGTGGCAACATTAAATACTTCAAAGTCGCGACTGTCTGTAACATTACGAATGGTAATATTGCCGTTCTTCAGCTCAATATTCTCATCAAAGGCAATCTCGATGTTGTTGCTAACAGAAACATTGGTTGCATCATCAGTGGGGGTTGAGCTCGCACTGACAAAAGTAGGCGCGGTTGAGTCTGAAACCGCAGCGTCATCAATCTTGATACTTTTGATAAGATAACGAGAGTCAGCACCCGGACTTCGGGTAAACGCCATAGTCACTGTATCAACGTCCTGCCATGCAGAATCAGTAAAGTCTGTACCACGGGTCAGGGTAAACAAATCCTGTAACCCTGAGTTTGCTTCACCACCTTTTGGCAAGGTGACAGTTTCGGTCACTGTTTGAGTATTATTAGAGAAGCCAGTTAACACAAGTTGATACGTTTTATCTGAGTCTCGGGCCGACCCCTGCATAAAGGTAATTTCGTCGAAACTGAAGTTAGTACTTGATCGCTCAAAAAAGCGGAAGCCACGATTGTTGAACTCATTAATCATGGTATTTGAGAAAAAAACACCAGCTACAAACCCGAGGTCATTTAGGCCAGTAAACGGAGTGCTATCAGTGCTATTGCCGGCATCTAATACCATAGACACAGCACCTGCATTGGTAAGAGTGACCGAGGGCATACCCCCAGTGACGCCTGTCTCCACCTCACTAAAATTGGAACCTGAACCATTAGAGTAATTAATCGTTTGCTGTGCGGCCCAGGCTTCACCGGAAAAAAACGCTGAGGACACCCATGCTGTTGTAATTGCGATCGCTACCTGACGACGTAATCTCATTTTCCTCTCCTGAAGATGACGGCCTTATCAACATAGCCGGGTTATCATAATCAACTTAAATATTTAATTTTTTTATAGGAAAGGATTAGCGAAAGTTTCAGCCAATTCTTTCTTGGTTGATTAGCTGCGCGGTGGGTATACTCCCGCAGTGGCAATTAACCAATTAATCGGCAATACCGGGCTCAAAATATTAAGTGGCACTGAACCGCCTGTTTCAGTCACAGTTACAGTACCTCCTTCCGAGCCACCACCAGACACACTTAAGCCTTCGATCTCAGTCAAATCTGGTTGCTGAAACGTCGGTTTATAGAACCCAGGGGTAGAGTTTTGCGCTATATACGAATTACTATCGGGTACCTGTGTATTTGCAGCATTGGTAGCAACCTGCATCCTGCCTGTTACAGGTGCAGAAGTGCCAAGAGGGGTAAAAATTGCCGTATGTAAGTGTGCTGGCATTTGGGTTATATCAATAGTTACCAGTTCAGTACCCAATCTTTCTCCCTGATGATAATCCATCCCCCCAGGTCGTGTGCCTACACCAACTGGACTGCGGCCACGCAAATCAGGTAAACCAAAGGTAGTTCGGGCGTCACCTCCGTATAGAGTGCTAACTAGAGAGAAGAGTGCTGGATTATCTTCAATTGCCTGCATTTGCCCCGAGCACATTGCCCAATTTCTAATTGCAAAATTGCCGCCAAATGCGGTTAGTGTCCCAAGATACGGTTCTGTAGCCATACTGTTCTTCCTTTTAACGTATACACTTAAGTTAAAACCAACCCATAACGTAATCTTTACTCGCAGGCTGAAGCGTGCTGAAGCAATGACATCCCAGCGTCCAGCCCAGCCATTTGCGCGTAGCGATAACCCGAAAACACGCCTTGCTGTGTAGCAATAACATCTATTGATATTGCGCTATCTAACGTTTTCACTTGTAACCCATGTTGTGGGCTGATCTCGAGAATGCTCCCCGCCTCAACACCGGCTAAAGAAGTCTCCATTGCGCTTGCTTGCAAAACATTGGCGACACCATTTGGCAAGCTCAACATCGCACCTCCGAAGTCATGATTGCCTGCTCGCACTAAGTTGACGATTTCGCGACTCGTTTGCACGTTCCAACGAATGTGCAGATCATGTTGGTTTACTGCTCGTGCCACTTCGTTGGGGTTTGATACTTGCTCACGCCAAACCAGCCCTTGCTTTTGTTGCGCGATGAGGAAGTCATACATCAGCTTAGCCGTCATTTGTGACGCTTTTTGCTGAGCACTGGTTAAGGTCTCAAACGGGTGAAATGGTACCTCTAACTCCATTCCTATAGCGCCGGAATCAGCCGATGCCTCAAGACGATGCAGGGTGAGGCTAAAGGTGTCTAAACCGTCTCTTAATTGCCAATAGAGAGGCATCGGGCCTCGATACTCGGGCAGCTTTCCCGGATGAATGTTGTACAAGTTTCCGTTGAAAAACTGACACAGCGAGGAATGAACTATGTGCCTGAACAAATAGATGACGCCATCCGTGACTCGCCAAGCATCGAGTTGCGCTATCAAAGCACTGCTGTCATTGGCGGTATACTGAGCAATATGAATCGATTGAGCGCTCAGATAGCTCTGTAGCTGCTGTAAGTCAGGATTTAGTTCTCCTTCCGGTACTACCACGCCCGCCAATTTATGCTGTTGTGCCAACAACTGAATGATGGGCAAGGCGTAACAACTTCCTGTCAAAACGACGTATTTTTGCTGCATATCGAAATCATCCATGGGTGGCGACAAAACCTGGCAATCCGGTTAACTGATAATAGAAACTGACCTTATCCCCTCCCTTCGCTTCAAAGTAATGGTGTTCAACAGCTTTGGGCTTGGCATCCACATAAAAAGTCATGTCGGGTTTAGGATGGGTAATACCAGAGTCGTATTGTCCGACCATCGCATCTCCGTAAGTATCGATATGGCTGTAAATGGCGAGGATACGTTTTGCCATATCTGGCACATCTTTCGGCAGCTCAATGGTGTTGCCTTGCAGCATTTTTATTCCACCATCTAGCTCAAAAATCTCGCTTCTGAGCAACATGGCTTTATTGACGTTAAGAATTTCTCCCAGATCAATTCGATCATCTATCGCTTCCGGCTGGCAACGGTTGGAATGTGCATACTCTGCTTTTTCCCATTGTTGATTAAATTCCGTCTCCCCGATGACCATCATGGCGCGCACAGATACCTGATTGGGGATCATTTCGCCTTGAATATGTAAATATTGAACCAAATGTTTCGCGATGCTGAGGAACCCTTCCCGACTAAAGCCATGCTGCATCGCTTCAAGTATCAGGAGATCAAACGTTTGAGTTGGCGAAAATTGGGTAGCATCTTCTTCCACTAAGGCTTCAATGTAGTCTGCGATATCAAGATCCGCGATCAATTGATTGAGTGCTTTAATCGCTCCGGGGTGAATATCTACTAATGTCACCTGAAGCTGCTCTGCGCTAATCCGATCACTTTGTTTGTAGTGAGCAAGTAAAGGTAGCAGCAATGGTGCAAAGGGGCCGCAAGCTGGATAAAGCACTTTAACCTGTGGCTTGTTGGCAAGCATTTGTTGGATAGCTTTGTTTGTACCACACGCAAAGCCTTTAATTCGGTACACATCTTTGATGGTGTGTTTACAGTTAAGTGGAGACATCACCAGCCCAGATGTGGAAATGTACTGTCGGGTCAGTTCCTCTTGAGTGAGTTTAGCCAGAGAAAGAGATTGGCAAGCGTTGCCATACATGCTCTGAAAGGCTTGCACCAGTGTTCGGTGCTCAACTTTCGTCTCCTTCAATACGAGCTCAACTGCCGCAGCGAAACTTTCTTTCAGTTGCCGTTGGCGTTCAGCCGTGCTGAGTTGGTTTTGGAGCATAGCCTCAAGTTGAGTCCGTAATGAGTACTTAAGCAGCTCATCCATTTCGGGTTCAGCAAAACCAAACTGTTGAGTTTGTTGCTGCACTTCTTCAATACCGACCGTCTCACGAGATTGAGGACGTTGCTGGTAGAATTCTATAGGTGAGCCCTTTTGCATAATTTATGAACCTCAATTGCCGCTGTAGCAGTTGTTAATGATGTAAACAAGCCTGTACTTGAGAAAAACATACGCCATAAGCTCGGCGTTATAATATCTGAGCTCACGGATCTAATTTCATAAACCGTACTGACAAAATTGGGCAGAAAAATTGAGATAAAAACAGTTCCAATTCTGGAAATTCAGAGAGTAGTAAATAGTTAGGGTAATAGGCCTTTCGATATGATTCTTCTAAAGCAAGCGCTTGCCAATCCCCTCGATAACAAGATCGTTTGACATGTGGCAGCCACGCAGTCTCCTTGATAGAGGTAAGCGCGGCATTCAAGTGTGGTGTAATATGAAATCCTTTTAACAGGCAGAAAAAGCCAATATCCATTATAAAGCCAACTATTTATAATATTGAAATTAAAATTATTTTTATCGGCAGTTATTTAGAAAGTGCCGATGTTTAATTTATAGACTAGAAAAACTTAACTCGCCAGAATAGAAATAAAAAAAACACTAAAAATAAAACTGTCAATTTATATCTTTAAAATTAAAGAATTTAATTGTTAAAGTTTAATATAATCCAATATAAGTTGAAGGTGTGCAATCTTTTAAAAGATATACATTTAAAGATATTTCAAAAAAACTTATTAATAAAAACATGAATTCACAACAATAATTATCAAAATTATTAATAACAAAAACACCACCAATACAACAATGAATTAAGGTAGTTTGAAGATTAAAATGCCCATTTCATTTTCGTATATAACATTTTAACTACTAGTATTATATGTGGTGAAATAAGATAAATTTGTTCACTCAACATATCCAATCGATTCAGGTTTACTGGGAAAAGCTATACGTTACAACGGAGTGAAATATGGCAAATAGGGATGGAAGAATTCCACTCAACGTATTACGACTCAAAGAACTGAGAAAGAAATTAGGACTGAGCCAAGAAAGACTGGCGGAAGAATGCTTTCAACAGGGTTTTGTCGTATCTATTGCTTCCATAAAGCGAGCAGAGTCTGGGGCGAATGTGCTGTATCGTACCGCATCCAATCTCGCGGAATACTTTTCTGTCCCCGTAGAGGACCTCTTAATAGATCGGGCCTCAGAACCATTACTTACAAATGTGTCTTCATCACCACCATATTTTTTTATTTTTGCAATCGAAGCAAAGTGTGATTTGACCGAAAAGGCTCTGCAAACATTACTTTTCAGCCAAAACACTACACCCATAATACAAAACCGGACGTTTGTTCTTACTTGGTCTATACAGGAATCGGACGAATATGTTTTTGAGCGAATTCGACAACTAGCCCTTCAAATACAGGTTGCTCTTTCGACTTCGATTCGGTCTTTTATCAATGTGAAGTACAAGCATCGAGTCACTGAGCTATCGGAACATCCGGATGCGATAACCCCAATCAATGAAATCCTAGTTAAAATCCCTTGGGGAGAAATAGCTGCTTGTCCTTGCTTTATCTCGTCCAATTGTGCCAGACCAATAAAACCGTTTCTGACAGGAGAGCCAGACTTCAACAACTGGCATCTTGTATCCTTACACCAAAGCCATACTGACTGTTTTGTAGGGCGTAAACTTGAACTAGAAACATTGAATAGCGGAATCAAGCGATGGCAAAAACAAGAAGCAGGCCAAACGTATTGTATTACTGGTACCGCAGGGATAGGAAAGACCAGCCTACTCAACCAGGTCATTGCGTCTTTGAATCGATCTTCGTGTTTAACCACAGAGATTCAAATCCTGAATCATGGCAGTGCTGCTCTATTGTCCCCTCAAAATATATTCACTCGGGCAATTTGTTCATTTACTCGTGAAGATACCGATGATTCTATTCGTCAGCAAACTGTCGAGTCATCAATTCCGTCTTCTTTCCACCTCTGCCTTTATTGGTTAATGGGGGTAGCACTCAACGAATCAGAAAAGCAGTTGCTGAACTTAATGGAGTTCCAAACGCTGAAACAAACGATAGAGCAATCTATCCCTTTCTTAATTCAACAACGGCAGACCAGAAAACCGCATTTGATTATTGTTGAAGATGTCCATTGGGCCGACGAAGTAATGTTGGCATTTCTTGAGACACTGCTACCTCATATCACAAAAACCAATATTTTACTCTTTCTGACGTTTAGGCAGCAAAAACGACTTAGTTCCAAACAATCTTGGTTTGCCAACGTGAATCTAATCGAACTTAGGGAGTTATCATCTGAAGAGTCTTACGAGTTAGCTTGCTCAATCACATGCCAACAGAATAAACATATCAATGACTGTATAAAGCTTGCGAAAGGCCATCCTCTATACTTGCGCCAAACACTGCTTTGCTCTCAGTTTGATAAAGACGTTCCGGAGTCATTGGAACATTTAGTTTCGATACAATTAGCTCAACTTCCAGCCCAAGATCGCCAAGCACTCTGTACTGCCTCTGTGTTGGGGCAGTGCTTTCAACTGGAGCAACTGCGTGAAATCACTCGAATTCCCGGCTACGTACCAGATAAGTTAGTCGACGCTGGCTTAGTAAAACTCAATGGCGATCAATACCTTTTCCATCATGATTTGATTTGTAATGCTGTTTTCCGTCAAATAGACAAGTCACAGTGTTCAAAAATACACATGGCCTGTGCAAAATGGTATGAGAGCCGAGATCGATTCTTATATGCCGTCCATATTAATCATGCCAAGGTCGAAGGTGTATTTACTGTTCTTGAACAGACCGCCAAACATTACCTGAGTAATTATCAGTTTGAAAAAGCACTGACACTTATTGAGTTCGCTATTAAAGAGTCACCTAAAGAACAGATGGCGTATGCACTAAATATGAAAGGAAACTGCCTGTATTCGATGGGACGCATCAAAGAGAGTATTGAGGTTCTTGAGCAAGCGGTTCATCACACAGAAAATGATCCTGAACGTGTTCAATACTATCTAGACCTCATTAACCCCTACCGCTTAACCGACAACTTTGTACAAGCGATGTCGATTTTAGACCAAGCCCAAGCCCTGTGCGAAAAGCTGACGTTAAATAAATCTTTGTGTGAAATCCACTCGATGAGAGGTAATATGCTGTTCCCTACTGGGCAGCTAGACGAATGTGAGAAAGAACATTTACTTGCATTAGATTACAGTCAGCGAGCAAACTGTTTTCGCGCGAAAGCAAAATCGCTTGGCGGCCTCGGTGATTGTGCCTACGCACAAGGAAAAATGGCTCGCTCATACGAGCACTTAACCGAGTGTTTGCAACTGTGTGAAGAGCATCAGTTGCTTTCGATTGAAACTGCCAATCGCTACATGCTGGCAACAGTGATGATCTATCAACTGCAATCTGACGAAGCACTAAAACAGGCTCAGCATGCCTCGAATCTTGCCTATCTCACGGCAAACCGCCGAGCAGAAATTGTTTCCAGGCTTACGGCAGCATGGATCTTTCTCGACCGTAATGTATTGGTGCAAGCTGAAAACGAAATCTCGACCGCTCTGCAACTTTCAAAACAGCTTAATGCTCATCGATTTGTCGCTTTTCTTTTGGAGTCCAGTGCAAGATTGCACTGGTATCAGGGAAAAGAGGAGAAAGCCCTTTCGGACATCGACACGGCTCTAGAGCTTGTTCATATCAATAAGCTACACAATTTTATTGGTCCTTGGCTCGTATCTACCAAGGCACTTATTTGTGGCGATGAATCAACGGCCCTCTCCGCTTTGCGCACTGGTGAGGCTTGGCTAGAATCTACCTGTGTTGGTCATAACTATTTACGCTTTTACCAACAAGGAATCCAAGTAGCGTGGCAGTATAAGCAGCCTACGCTACTTCGAAAATATCGCGATAAGCTTGCTAACTTCACCCGAGAAGATCCGCATCCATGGGGTGATTTTTATATTGAACAAGCGAATCTGATGCTTGCCTTACTCGACCAGTCCAGCTCCGTATCTGAGTTGTTAAACTTCAATCAGGCCGCGCGTAAGTATCAACTGAACCAGGCTCAAATAAGTGTTGATGAGCTCGACCATTGGCTCTTCACATCTACTCAACCATGAAATATTCAATAAACGAAGAAAGTCGACTAATTGCACTGTCAAATCATCTTGTTTGCTCGATTTACCTCGTCAAACACAGATATTCGAAACCATCGAATATCTGTGTTTTGGCACAGTGTCATCGCTGATTAGATTTATGCTGGCGCATGCTCACTTTGCTCCACCTTAAAGTTTTCGATGCTAGGAACATGCTCAGGTAAAAGTAGAGTAACGCGTTGATTTGCTACTTCAACCCATTTACCTGAACTATTTTTATATCGATAGAATGCCACGCCTGACTTCCAATCATCATTAAGTAGGATGTTGAGCGTTACGTTGTGAAGATCTGCTCCTAAAGGAGCAATGCCTAGGTAAGGCTGGTAGCCCTGCAACGTCACCATGATATGACAATCACGCATCGTGCATTGATAGTTGAAACTGCCATTGAGATCAGACACCACATTTAACGGTGGGTTAATGGCCTGAAAGATATGTCCTTTACCCACTATTGATTTGTCTTCGCTGGCCACGAGTAGATTAACATCTGAGTTCACTCCTCCAGGTAAGCCGTTACCAATTTGATAATGAGCAGTAAAAATTGCTTGTGATTCTTTTGATTCCATTTTCATTGTGTTCTCCAACTGAATTTATTGTCGTTAGTGACCCATTCAATGTAGATAACACGTCATTCAAGTTCAGTATCACTTTAGGCTCAGATCTACTTGACTACATAAATTATCTACGGTCACGCAGATGCCGCTCGTTCTTTTCATCAACCAGATATTATTGCTCTCTCGCTGATGCTTTTGGCGATTTGTACAGAACAACTGATACCAAACTGATATGGCGAACATATGCATGCTAGTTAATATTTAAACAACTATTCAATACATAAGCCAAATGGAAAAAATAATGGAACAAGAATGGATGCAGGGAACTAAAAAAAACCAAGTGGTAGAACAGCACCCTAACCCTCAAATACAACGCCTCGCTGTACTTAACGCGTACTCAATCTCAATCAATAATGCCAAACTGTTTATTCAGAAAATGGATAAATGCGGTTTTCCTAAAGAGCGACTACTGACACCTCTTGAAAACACGGTTTCACCGGTTCCTGGTTTGAACCAATATCAAGTCGAGTCACTCATCTTCAATACTCGCTATCAACACCAACCCTTTGTCATTGTCATGTGCGAAAGTACGCAAGAAGTTCAGCAAGCCTATCTAACAGCAACTCGATTCAGTCTCCCGATTCGTGTTCGCTCAGGAGGGCATGATCACGCAGGTGAATGCAGCGGTGACAACGTCATTTTGATTGACGTGAGCAGAATTAAGACATTTCAATTGTGTGAAAATATTGCCACCATTGGTGCTGGCTATCGCTTCTATCAACTGACACCAAAACTTGCAGAGCATGATCGAATGATTGCACATGGAACCTGTGCCACAGTTGGGTTGACTGGCTATATTCAAGGCGGAGGATGGGGCCCTTGGACACGAAAATACGGCATGTGTTGTGAGCACCTAGTGAGTGCAACCGTGGTATTGGGTGATGGTACGATCACAGAAGTCTCAGCAGAGTCCAACCCCCACCTATTTTGGGCACTAAGAGGCGGCGGAGGCATGAGTTATGGCATTGTTACCGAGCTACGCGTAAAAACATTCCCTTTACCCAAAGAGATCCACCGCTTCGAACTTCAGTGGAACCTTTACAAAAAAATCAACGGTATGCTTCAGCCAATACCAACGCACCCTACCATAGATGTGCTAAAAAATTGGGAGCAGGCTATAAAAAGCCTAGATACGCCTAAACTTCTTGGCACCAACTTGCAAATTGATGCTCTGCCTGAATCATCTAACCACTGTGATCTCGAAACCATCAGCCATCACTGCACTATGTACGGTTACTGGGAAGGAACAGTGCAAGATCTTGACCAATTTATAGCCGTTCAATTTGGCGCCTGCTCCCCTGATTTAGTTCAAGTCTATGAAGCACATGGCACTGATTTTGACGGGAAGAAATACGATCACTCCCTGATGAGCACATGGGGGCGCGATTCTTTGTGTCAAAGCGGTTCTCCTTTCCCTCCAGATTATGACGCCCCAGCACCTCACAAAATCACTTCGCGATTGGTGTCAGAGCGAGGTCTTAAAGCAGAAGGCTATACTGCACTTTTGCAAAGCTTAACTTCGCCTTTGATAAAGCCAGAAAACCGCGATCAAGGGCTATTTAGTTACGTAACCTTAGGTGCGATCACTGGTGGCTTTTATCATCACTCAGACGACCTTGAAGACATATCTTTCCCCTACCGCCAGTGTCAATATACAGTCCAATACCAAACTTGGTGGAATGAAGAGATAAAGCAAAAACTAGAACTACAAAATAACCCAGTACTTGTTGATGTAAACAGAGCCATGGACTGGATTGATAAAGCCAGAGAAGCTGATATACCGGGAACCTATGGTGCCTTCATCAGCTTTAAAGATCCGGCAATTCCGACAAGCGTTTATTTTGATCGAAGCTACCGCGACTTAATCGGTATAAAAGAAAAATACGCTAAGGATAAGTTTAATCATCTTAGAACTAATAAGACCATCATTTAACATCAATATGCATCTTAAAAAGCATATATTTACAGGCCGTCATTTGGACGCTCTATCACGTATAGAAAGTTAAAAAAGAGGAAAAATTATGACAACTAAGGGGGCATTTTACGTTAAAAATAATTCCAGCGATAAAATCACCGGATATGTGAGATTTAAAGACTCTCCGGAAATGGAGGTCCGTTTCGACTTGAATACTGGGGACAAGTCTTGTGCATACTATGCAAAAGACGAAAATAAAGGCCCCGTCGCTGTGGAAATCTTTAATGATAATTTAAAAATATCTCCACCACTTAGCGGTTCTTGTGAGAAAACTTTATAGCCGCTTACCCGATTCATCACTTCGCCCGAGACTGTTAAACAACTTCTCGGGCAGTTTCATTTCTCGGTATTTGGATTGAAGACTCTCCCCATTTTCAATCATAATCTGAAATTGTTAACTTTATGTTCTCAATTTATATCACCACTGCAAGATAATCGAATCAATAAATATCACTTTTAAAACCAACTTTAAATCTAGAGTAACCAGGATTGAAAAATAAATATATTATTGAGTTCTAAGATCAAAGAGTTTTACTTAATACATCACTTTTTATTTTAACGCTATCAACTGATACTAAACTGCTACTGACGTTTTTTGATTGAATGCTTAACTTAATAGCATGCGCTTATCTCAATGGCTAAAACCATTATTAAAGCGCAATCCTTCTATATCCACGTAATCTCTAAGCATTTGATTCAGAGAGTTTCTTGGATATGCATCATTCAAGATAAACAACGGAAAGCATGGCTATGTGTACAGATGTGAATATCAATTATGGTTGCAACAACCAAACCTTATCCGCTAGAACCATGGAGTTTGCAGTTAACCTACAGACCGAGATCTGGTTTAGAGCCCAACAAACTTACCAAATTACGACCTTTACTTCCGACGGAAAAGCCGACCGTGTTTTTAATGGTCAGCCGCCAAAACGTCACAGTAAAGAATGTGAGTTTCGAGCAAATTGGCAGGGAGAGTTGAGCTTCATACACTGCAACGCCATTACCCGGTATAATAACCCTCTTTTAACAGCTGATGGCATTAATGAATCTGGCCTTTCTGTTGGGTCACTGTACTTGCCCATTCTCAATCAAAATGTATCGACCTTTCACATCCCTGATGATGCCTTTGCATTAGGCAGCGGCCTGTTTGGTACTTTTATCTTGTCTACGTTTAATACTGTGGACGAGATGGTGACCTACTTCACCACCCACCCCGTTTACGTGTTTAACTCGACTATTTCAACTGGTGAAACAGAGAGTGGCAACATGGCTTTGGACCAGCATTTCGTGATTCACGATGCAAATAATGACAGTGCAGTCATTGAGTTTCTTAACGGTAATATGCATATCTATCGAGCATTTAAAGAAAGCGATATGTTCAGCAAAGAGGAAAATCAGCAAGCACGCTATCAATGTACCGAATACGACTTTGATAATTATAAAGTGGTTGTGGACCACTCCTACGTAGGAGTAATGACTAACTGCCCAAATTACCATTGGCATGTCAATCACCTCTCATATTTTTCCAATTTGCGCAACTACAACCCAGAACCGAACAATGAAGTAACCATGCAACGTCATGTCCAAGTGCCTGGCCCACTTCAATCAATCAATGGCGCTGGCTTGATGGGCCTACCCGCCGACCCAACACCGCCGTCTCGATTTGTACAAACCTATGCAATTAAGCAGTTAAGCGAACAACCAACTAACTTCGACGAAGCCTTCTCACTCGGACAAAAGCTACTTAATCGCGTTGATATACCTTTGGGCATCATGGCGAATGAGTTTGAGACATCCGATAACCCTGAAGTCTTTTTTAGTGATATCACCCAATGGAGCGTTATTAGACATAACAGTCATCAGTCACCCGCGTTCTATCTGCGTACTTACGGAGACATGACTTGGCGAGTAGCCAATGTCAAAGACTATATTGGATTAAATAGAGACTGTCAGATTTCAAGCGTTTTACAGCTCATGCCAGTTACAACATCATTACCGTTTGAACAAGTCGAATCTCGACCAACTATTAAAATCGCTTAGAGTTAATTTTGAAGCGCAAACAAATGAGAAGCAAAAAGCCCCGCTTTCTAAGCGGGGCTTTTAAAAGACAAACTGCTAAATTCACTATTCTTAATTTATCTGGAACTAAACAAGATAATCGCCATTCAGTCGATTTACTCTTTACCGAACACGTTGTTCTCTTGTTCTTGAACGCGGATGAATGTAGTACGCTTGGTTAGCTCTTTAAGCTTTGCTGCACCCACGTATGTACAAGTTGAGCGAACGCCGCCAAGGATGTCTTGGATAGTGCCGTGAACACTTCCACGGTAAGGTAATAGTACGGTTTTTCCTTCGGCTGCGCGGTAACCAGCAACACCACCTGAGTGCTTCTCCATCGCGCTCTTCGACGACATTCCATAGAACTTCATGAACTTCTCGCCATCTTTCTCGATCACTTCGCCGCCTGACTCTTCGTGGCCCGCTAACATGCCGCCTAGCATAACAAAGTCCGCACCGCCGCCGAATGCTTTGGATACATCACCTGCGCATGAGCAACCGCCGTCACCGATGATCATGCCACCAAGGCCGTGCGCTGCATCGCCACACTCGATGATTGCAGAAAGCTGCGGGTAACCAACACCCGTTTTTACACGAGTTGTACAAACTGAGCCAGGGCCAATGCCTACTTTCACGATGTCTGCACCAGCGAGGATCAACTCTTCACACATATCACCAGTAACCACGTTACCCGCAGAAATCACCTTGTCTGGGAACTCTGCTCGCACGCGTTCAACATACTCGACTAAATGCTCTGAGTAACCATTTGCAATATCGATACAGATGAAAATAAATTCATCTGAAAGCGCCATAATATCTTTGGTTTTTTGGAAGTCTGCGTCAGATGTTCCCGTAGACACCATTACGTTATTCAGGGTTGCTTTATCAGCTGATTTAGCAAACTCAGCCCAATCTTCTACCGTGTAATGTTTGTGAACAGCAGTCATTACACCATGCTCAGCTAGCGCTTTAGCCATTGCAAAGCTACCAACCGAATCCATGTTTGCTGCGATTACAGGCACACCAGACCATTGACGACCACTATGCTTGAATGTAAAATCGCGGGTTAAATTTACTTGAGAACGGCTCTTAAGGGTAGAACGTTTCGGGCGAAACAGTACATCTTTAAAACCTAACTTAAGTTCTTGTTCGATACGCATTGTGTAATTCCTTGATTCATATGTATATGTGTCATCTCAGAGTGCGTAGTGATTTCGTTGGCAGACGAGTTCACTGTTCTTCGGACACAAAAAAACCGGAGCGTTGGCAGACGCTCCGGTTTTCAGCATTATAGGCTGTGATTTATTTCCTACAAGTCTGATATTTGAATTTTTTTTGTGATACCATCTTGATAATCGCATATCAAAAACACTCCTCAAGTCGTTATTTTTTCTCATTATTTATAATTATCAACAACTTAAGAAAACGTTCAAGTTAACCTATTGCGCAAACCTTTGCGTCATACCTTTAAAATGAAAACGCACAACCTCTCAAATCTGCCTAAAACTCAATCACCTAATACTAAGATGCCCTGCTAATTCGTAAAAAGTACTCAAAAAAATCGACCAATTTTCTCAACAATGCATGAAATATAATTAAGTTCGATAGAGCTCTTGGGTGATAGCGGTACGAAGAGTGCTAACGACATCACTTGCCAAAAGACCAATTTGACCATGCTGACTCACGTTTATATCGGCAGCATGACTGTGGAGTACCACACCTAAACGTGCCGCGATGGAAATGGGTAACCCTTTAGCTAGCAATGCACCAATAACACCTGATAGCACATCTCCCATTCCGCCCGTCGCCATTCCTGCGTTGCCCGCTAGGCAGACGTACATTCTCGTTCCATCGTAAATAAGCGTTCCCGCACCTTTTAAAACCACCACACCGCCATAACGCTCTTGCAGTTGTCTTGCAGCAGAATATCGGTCACTTTCTATTTGTTGAGTGGTCACATTTAATAGTCGAGCTGCCTCTCCAGGATGCGGCGTGATCACTCGCTGGTTGTCGCACACCAAAGTGCCATCACATCGTTGGCTTAGCATCGCTAGAATATTGAGCCCATCAGCATCAACAACTTTAGGTTTCTGTTCTTGAACCAGATATTGATAGGCTTGATAAGCCCACTCATCATCACCAAAACCTGGACCAAACACCAATACTTCAGCCCAGCGAATGCGTTTGGTTAAGTCATTCTCAGTATCCCTGAGTAAGTCGGCGGTGATGCTTTGGCTCATTACTTCTGGGCAGCCAATCTGTAGCGGAATAAGGCTACTCGGGTGAGTAATTGCGGCAGTTAAACCCGCTCCGGATCTAACCGCAGCGGAGGAACATAAGCGAATCGCTCCTGACATACCTTGGTTACCACCGACACAAAGTAGTTTGCCATTGTCACCTTTGTGTGCTGTCGGGTTTGGCTTGGGCATTAACCTTGAAACAACCTGATGATCAATACCTAGTGCACTTTCTACTTCGATAGAATCAAACTCAACATTTACACCCAACCCACAAAAGTGGAGTTCACCAACTCGATCTCTCGCTTGTCCGGTGCACAAGCCTTGCTTAACACCAATGAAGGTTACAGTATGCTTAGCATGAATGGCATCGCCTAAAATAGCACCTGTATTTGCACACAACCCGGAAGGAATATCGACTGCAATCACTGGGGTGTGAATTTGATTGATTTGCTCAATGTAGCGACGGTACTCCGAACGAACCTCACCACTTAAACCAGTGCCTAACATGGCATCAATGATCACATCGGCTTCTAGCAATGCGGTATTCCACTCATCCCAATCATTGTTAACACCATCGATGGACTGCCAATCTTGATATGCGCGTAAAGCATCACCTTTGAGCGCAGTCACATCACCAAGTTGGAAAACCTGTACATTGAGTTGCGCTTGTTTAGCAAGCGAGGCAAATACGTATCCGTCACCACCATTATTCCCTTTGCCACAAATGACTAAGATATTTTTTGATTTGGGATATAAGTGTAAAAAACGCTCATACACAGCCATACCTGCGCGTTGCATTAGGCTATACATAGAAACACCAGCCATTTGCGCTGCCAGCGTTTCACCGTTTTTTACTTGTTCTGCGGTGTAGAGTTTTAGGGCGAGATTAAAGTCCATCTTCACGTTCTGCGCATTAGGAAACACAATTATAAGTATACAAAAAAGCCAAGGCGAACCTTGGCTTTTGAGAAAGTTTTTTATCGCTACTGACTCTGAGACATCAATGCTTCAGCCGTCGCGTCTTGTATAGATAAAAACAACGAATTGATTTTCCCAGTCGGGGTACGCATGGGGTTCAGCGTAACGTTCTGGTACATAAACTCCGCTTGCTGAGTAACAGGGCGTACGTTACGGCAACGGAACAAGTAAGGACGCTGGCGCCACGTAATAAAGCTGCGGCAACCTAAATCATACACGGGCTTTGTTTTTAACTTAAACCATTCCTGCGGGATTTCAGGGAAGATATCAAAGATAGAACGACCAATTGCATCATGAGATTGCAAACCACTGTGATGAGTCATAAACCCATTCCACACTTGCACATTATAATCTCGGTCAATGACGACGAGCCCCATGTCGACGTTTTGTACCATGTCGACCATCCAATGGAATTGTTCAAACTCTGCTGGCATATTCAACATTAGAACTCCTCCATTAGATATGACAGTTTGTTATCGAGCAGCGGCAAAGATTCATCGACGAACATAAACAATAAATCACAACGGATTGACGTTCCCTCAATGTTGTAGCTCACCTCGAATGTCATGGTGCGGCTGAATGCGCCCGTCGTAGACTCAATGATCGAATCAATTGATATATGCTGACCAAGAAGCACTGGAGGGCTTTGGAAGAATCGCACTTCAGATTGTTCGCCCAAGCCATTTAAGAATGACCCCACCAAGATATTGGAAATATCCATGAGCAGCTCAAGCTCTTCCAGTTCGTCGCTGTCAGCCGGCACTTTCATCAACTTCTTGAGATCCGAGACGCTCGAATCGCTCAAAATCACCAGAGCTTCACCCGCAATACCTTCGCCACAAAAGCCCTGACAAACGCCCGATACGTTGTCATGCGACGCTAAGTCACGGAGAGCCATGTGTAGTTCACTCACTTCGAAGATATTAACGTTCGGAAGCGGTAACTGCACAAACACATCAAAGTGACGCGCCAATGCATCTGCGGCTCGACCAATAGAGACGTTCGCCACTTCCATGTAAATATCGCGACGACGTAAAATCGGTAACTCAATAGAAACAGGCGTGATAATTTGAGGACGAGGCTCTGGCTCAACCAACTCTTTAAGCGCATTCTTGAGTTCATCTTTGGCGATCGGTTTTTGAATAAACGCTTTTGCACCCAGTGCGAACACACGTTCTTTCGCTTTAGGTTGGATATCCCCCGACACCACAACCACGGGAGTTTTATTCCCTAACCGCTGCATGTTTTCTAGTGTTTCAAAGCCATCCATTTCTGGCATGGTCAAATCAAGAAACATCAATTTAAACTCGTTCTTTTCGAGTTCTTCTAGCGCATTTTTTCCGTGGATAGCAAACGTAATATCGGCATTCAATGTGGCTGGTAGTGATCTCGCCATCTGTTTGCGTGCTAACGCTGAATCATCACAGATGAGTACGGGAAAAGACATTCAATCACCTTTTTATATTCCACAATCTGCGCCGGAGTCTAACAGATTGTTACAGCATGTAATACGAGAAAACTGACGAGTTTTTATTTCTTTTTTATTCAATAAGCATACGCAATATGAATGGATGAGTGAACAAAATGGCGAAAAAGCAAACATCCCATTCGCTGTTTAGTGACATGAAACAAACATGGATAAAACGCCTCCATTAAAAATAAGCACAAAGTTGCATTTTAAATTAAAAATCCGTTTTTACTCCCACTCTATCCGCTCAGTATGAGTACTGGGTAAATCGGTATCGCGTAGCAATAAAAAAGCACCCTTTCATAGGGTGCCTTGAATAATGTATTCATCAATAAAGTGTCACTTCTATGGCACACCGTGACCTTTAGAAGCCACCCATACGCGATACCATTGCTCACGAGTCAATTCGATATTCAGCGCATTTACTGCCGTTTGCACACGCTCAATCTTACCAGAGCCAATGATTGGAATTGGGTTAGATGGCAAACGGCGTACCCAAGCGTAAATCACTTGGTCAATGCTAGTCGCGCCCACTTCTTCGCGAATCGCTTCTAATTCGTTGCGAACACGAACGGCTTGCTCACTGTCACCACTGAAGATAGAGCCACCACCGAGGCAAGACCAAGCCATTGGGCGCGTACGCAACATTTGCATTTGATCAAGCGTTCCATCATGTGCAACCTCAAAATTAAGCGGGTTGATTTCCACTTGGTTAGTCACAAGAGGCTTACCTAAACGAGATTGCAACAGCTCAAACTGACGTGGAGTAAAGTTAGATACACCAAAGTGCTTCACTTTACCCACTTTGTGTAGCTCTGAGAATGCTTCAGCCACTTCATCGGCATCCATTAACACGTCAGGGCGATGGATTAAAAGCACATCGATTTCGTCCACATTCAAACGCTCAAGCGAGTTATTCACCGATTGGTAGATGTGAGCGGAACTCGTATCATAGTGATTGATCTTACGCTCTGGTGTTTTATCTCCGCACAGATTGATATCACACTTTGTGACGATCTGAATCTGCTCTCGCACACTCTTATCGAGAGCAAGTGCTTCACCAAACAACTTCTCACACTCGTAATTACCGTATATGTCTGCGTGATCGACCGTGGTAATGCCTAACTCAATATGTTGCTTGAGGAATGACAAACGCTCTTGAGCAGTCATACCCCAATCAACTGCACGCCAATATCCTTGGACCAGCTCTGAGAACTCAGGGCCTTTTGGTGCAGTCACAACTTTTGCAACCATGGTTTTTCTCCTTCAATTGATCTGCATTCATCGTAGTCTTGTTTTCACATCGGCTCAACGGGTAAACTTTGGCAATTCGAACTGGAGTACGAAATATGTCTTTTGCCCAACGCCTAGCCACCTTGATCGGAGAAGAAAGCATCAGCGGATTTGCACGACGCGTTGATGTGTCTGAAGCTTTAATACGCAAATATTTAAAAGGCAGTGAACCGAGCCTAACGAAAGCAAATCAAATTGCGATGCGAGCCAACTGCTCTCTTGAATGGTTAGCGACCGGATGTGGTTATTTATATCGCCGCGCTGAAGTCGTAGATATGGATGCGTACAAACTTGCATTTCAACACGTTATGAATCAGCCGTTGCCAGATGAGGCAGAAGAACAGCACCGTAAGCTCATCGCTGGCTATCAATACCTGCGTGCGCACAAAAAATCGGATGGATTTTTAGACGAGTCTGCGATGGCGACCTTCCTATCTCTCCATAAAGAATCTAAAAACGAGTCACTTTAACATCGATAATTTCGCCATCGCTGTGCAATTCCACATTTAAAGACGGTGATGACGACGCAAACTCGTCCGGCTTTACCCAAAATAAGCTTCGAATCGTTTCTTGCGGATAGCGGTTTATCAACAAGATAACTTCTTTATCGACGAGCTCAGAAGATTTCTTTTCCAGCGCTTCAACGACGTCATAGTGTTCTTGTCCGATAGTTATGTTGCGTAAAACCAATCCGTCTTTTCTTAAATTGAGGATTAAGTCATTGAGACTTTGCCATTGATATTCGGTCAAAAAAGAGAACTGAGCACTGTCCTTTCCCAAAACCACTTCACCATACAGATGCTGCTGATAGTACGAAAAATCGTCCAAACAAAATGTGCTGATATACGTTGAAACATCTTGCTGCTGCACGTCACAGCGATACCAGCTTCCCCTTGTCTCTATACGCTCTTTTAAATTGGAGTACGGTATTGAAGACAACGTGTCCTGCCACCAACTCGGCGTCGAAAATGCTGGAAACGTTACCGAAAAACAACATAAAGAAAACAGGACTCGAGGATAAAAGCGCATGAATTACTCTGGTTGATTAACATCGAACCCAGACATTACCGACTAGTAGAAATTGTTCAAGATAAAAATAGTGGCAGGTAGTGCGGAAAGTTGTAGAGCAGAAATTAAGAAGGCGCACATTTGCGTGCGCCTCTACCTCGTTACTCAATCGTGAGTGTGCGAATCGGAGATGTCTATTGATGCATCCCGAACATAAAACGAGGACTTACCGTAGGGTTTGAATCCATCCAAATTGTGTGTAAAACCTCACATCCCTCCTTCTGAAGCAGTCATGTTGCTTTACACCTAAAGCATGGTTCATTTTGCTCAAAAAACAAGTTTTTTATCCCAAATTATGAGAGCAATAGCACAGTCTTGGTGAATGAATGATATCGCGACACTTCGAACACTCAATAGTGAAAAGCTAAATTGCATCTTTATTGATTAGGTCTAGACTCTGCGAAGCGTATACTTTCTCGTGTCCCTTCCACCAGCAACAGGAGAACTTGTTAATGACCAAACGAGAGAGAATTGTGAAATCTGTGTTAGCGCACGTACCGAAAGATGCGATTAACCAGTTTGTCTCTCGAGGGTCCACACCATTTTCTGTCCTGATTATGGCCGCCATCGTCGGCACATTAGCCGGTTTCGTCGGTACTTACTTCGAACTTGCGGTTCATTTTGTTTCTGAAACCCGTACCGAATGGCTGAGAAGCGAAATCGGTAGCGTACTTCCTCTTTGGCTTGCTGCTGTACTGATCAGTGCTCTGCTTGCTTTTGTTGGTTACTTTCTTGTTCACCGCTTTGCTCCAGAGGCTGCGGGATCAGGCATCCCAGAAATAGAAGGCGCGATGGACAACATTCGTCCAGTGCGTTGGTGGCGAGTTCTACCTGTTAAATTCTTCGGCGGCATGGGTGCACTTGGCTCCGGAATGGTACTTGGTCGCGAAGGCCCGACAGTTCAAATGGGCGGCGCAGTTGGTCGAATGGTGACCGATATTTTCCGTGTGAAAGATGACGATACTCGTCATTCCCTACTCGCTTCAGGTGCCGCTGGGGGTTTGGCTGCCGCCTTTAATGCCCCACTCGCTGGCATTATGTTCGTTGTGGAGGAAATGCGACCTCAGTTTCGCTATTCTCTGATCTCAATTCGCGCGGTGATCATCTCTGCTATTATGGCCAACATTGTGTTTCGTGCCATCAACGGGCAAGACGCTGTCATCACAATGCCGCAATATCACTCTCCAGGGCTTCAGTCCCTTTGGTTATTTTTATTGCTTGGCGCATTGTTTGGCGTATTCGGAGTGATCTTCAATAAATTGATTACCGTGGCACAAGACAGTTTTGTCGCAATTCACAAAAACGATCGTAAACGCTATTTAATCGTGGGCTCACTACTTGGTGGCATTTTTGGTCTGCTTCTCTTATACGTGCCACAGCTAACTGGCGGTGGCATCGGCCTTATTCCTGATATTACCAATGGCAACTACTCGGTATCCGTTTTAGTTCTGCTTTTCTTTGGTCGCGTCATCACGACGTTGCTATGCTTTGGCTCTGGTGCGCCGGGTGGTATCTTTGCACCGATGCTTGCTCTGGGGACCTTGTTTGGCTATGCATTCGGAGCGAGTGCTGATGTGTTGCTTCCTACGCTTGATATCGAACCTGGCGTATTTGCTATTGCGGGCATGGGGGCCCTGTTTGCTGCAACGGTACGCGCACCGATCACGGGCATTTTGTTGGTGATTGAAATGACCAATAACTACTACTTAATTCTACCACTTATCATTACTTGTTTAGGTGCCGTGATTATTGCTCAGTTGTTTGGCGGACAACCGATTTACAGCCAGTTGCTACATCGTACAATCAAAAAC
Organism: Vibrio sp. T9; assembly: GCF_003123985.1. NCBI lineage: Bacteria > Pseudomonadati > Pseudomonadota > Gammaproteobacteria > Vibrionales > Vibrionaceae > Vibrio > Vibrio sp. T9. The sequence goes on along the minus strand of NZ_NIGY01000003.1, from coordinate 402,333 downwards.
GATAAGTTACGTCAGCAGGATCTTCCTGAAAACCAATCGACATAATTCTCGCTTTGTTATTATTTCGCTCCAAACTATCGAAGGGTTTGGAGCTATAAACTCTACATTTTTACATCCTTTCCCAAATATTCGATACCAAACTCACAAAAATACCATTCTCTGATATTTCCTCACCACCTTTCATGAGTAAGCACGCTCTAAACTTGCTAGTATTCGCTACTCAAATAGAGCATTTCATCCAAATCATCACGTTTCGTTTCATTCAGGCAAAAATCAAATGGAGTAGATTTGAACTGGAGAAGACTTGTGCAGTTTTATAGCGTTCCGCCGTCTCAAGCCGCGTTAGCGCTAGGTATGATAGGTTTAGGACAAGCTTGGGCACTCTATGTCCCTGAAATTGGTGAACCAATACGCCCATTTTTAGCGTCACTCGGCGCGCTTTTACTCGCCCCTGTGCTGATAAAATATGCCACGAATCCACGATTATTTATGGTCGACATTCGTCACCCATTGAGCGGTAGCTTAATGGCACCCATGAGTATGGCGTTACTGATCCTTGCAGATTATCTTGCTTCTGTAGCGCCAATCATTGCTTATCCACTCTGGTTTATGGCACTTTTGCTGCATTTTACTATGATGGTACTGTTTTTTAGCTTTCAGCTAATGAACTTCAAAATGTCGAATATCGTACCTAGTTGGTTTCTCTATCCAGTGGGACTGATCAGCAGCTCATTAGCTGGCTCCCAATTGGGTCACAACCTATTCTCTGAAACCTTAGCGATGATGTGCATTGGCATTTATTTCTTTATGTTACCGCTGGTGCTCTATCGTTTGGTGTTTTTCGGATCTCTACCGAGACGAGCCAGGCCGACCCTCGCAATTATGGCCGCACCGGTAAACTTGTCATTGGCGGCATACTTGGTGAACTTTCCCCTTCCCGATCCGATACTGACGGGCGCATTAGCAGGGATTGCTATCACAATGACGTTATTGATCTACCTGTGTTACTTCCGCTTACTTCGATTGAAGTTTCAACCTTCTATCGCGGCGGTAACCTTTCCTTCCGTGATCAGTGCCATTGCGATGCACCGCTTAACCTCCTTTTTTGCCGAATCGCACCCACATTGGCACTGGCTACACGATTTTGGCTTTTTGGAGCTCAGTATTGCGACTGTGTTGGTGGTTTGGGTATCGGCAGGTTACATCAAAATGTATTGGCCAGAAATCGTTAAGTCGCCCTCTAAATAAGCTTAAAAAAACGGCCTCATCTGAGGCCGCTGTTTATCTCTATCAATAAGACATCAACCCGCAAACTTCGCCATGAAGTTCCCAATGTTAGTCAAACTCGATGCCGCCATTACGATAACAATCGCTGCTCCAGTTAGCGTTAAGTACATTGGGTGTTGGTAGTCACCGACAATATCTTTGCGTTTTGTCGCAACCAATACAGTGCCCAAAACGATAGGAAGAATAATGCTGTTCACAAGGCCCGCTAGCATCAAAAGAAGAATTGGCATGTCCATGGTTACCGTGCCTAGCGAGGTTAGGATAATGAAACCAACACACCACGCTTTCTCGTTTCGCGCCACAACTGGGAAAAGCGTCTTAATTAATGATATAGCCATGTAAGAGTTGCCAACCACAGACGTGATGGAAGCTACAAACAGTACTAAACCAAAGATGAAGTAACCAAGCTGACCAGCACCTTGACGGAAAGCATCCGCCGCAGGGTTAGCCGTATCCAGCGTTGCGCCTGTCGCGATAACGCCAAACACCGCTAAAAACAGTAGGACGCGAATAACCACCGCAATAGAAATACCAGCCCAAGCTGTTGAGGTGATGGAAGGCACGTTCTCTTTGCCTTTCAAGCCGATGTCTACTAGGCGTTGTGCACCCGTGTAGTAACCGCCAACTGCGCCGCCAACGATAGTCAACGTAGGCAGAAGCAAACTACCAACATCCATAGGCATCACCGCTGCACTTAGTGTCTCTCCCATCGGAGGTAAGCTCGTCATTGCAACGTATGCAATCAGAACAATCATGAACAAGCCAAGGTAGCGGGCCATTTGGTCCATTCGCTTGGAGGCGTTATGAACCACAAACAACAAACAGCCAACGACACCGGTAAACAGTGCGCCCCATGTTGTGTCCACGCCCGTTAGCACATTGATGCCTAACGCTGCGCCACTCACGTTGCCAAAGTTAAACGCCACTGCACCAAGCGCAAGGAGAATACCAACACCATAACCCATGCCGGGTGCCACTTTATTCGCAATGTCTTGGATTCGCATGCCAGAAACGCCGACAATACGCCACAAGTTCATCACGATACCAAACGTGATAAAAATGGAAGCCAAAACAGGAAATGCCATGTCGACTTTGTAGATATTTGTGAAGACTGCGGTTTGAGTCAAAAAGCCGGGACCCACAGAGGTTGTCGCCATCAAAAAAGCGACACTAAGCATGGCTTTCTTTTGCCAACTGCTTTCTGTAACTGGAGCTGAAATAGAGGAGGTGCTGATAGTGCTTTGTGTAGTCATGCCGAGTCCCAAATTTGTTGTCTTTCTATTATTAGAAAATAGAAAGACAACTGACCGAGATCAGCTGAACTTAGAGAAATATCTCTTTTTAAAACAAACGATTACAAGTTGTAGCCGTTCATTGGGCGCATATATTAAGAGCAACGAATGTGACTGTCAATACACAATTGCATAATTACTATTTATTGCGACTCACTTGACGATGATTTGGATATAAAAGATATAAAAAAGGATGGCAACTCGCCATCCTCGCTCAATTTTATCTGTCGATTTGATTAACGCAGGCCATGCAGAAATTCAGCACGGGTCGCTGGGTTGCTCTTAAAAATACCACCTAACGCTGTAGTCGTGGTTTCACTGGTGGCATCCATCACACCGCGTGATTTCACACAGTAATGCGTCGCGTCGATAGTCACCGCTACATCGTCAGACTCAAGCAATGTTTGCAAAGCAACAAGGATTTGCTGGGTCATACGCTCTTGAACTTGAGGGCGTTGCGCAAAGAAACGAACAATACGGTTGATCTTAGACAGGCCAATGATCTTACCGCGAGGAATATAAGCAACAGCGGCTTTTCCATCGATTGTCACAAGATGGTGTTCGCACGTACTGGTCACAGTAATGTCTTTCACGCGAACCATTTCGCTCACGTTCATCTTGTTTTCGATAACTGTGATCTTGGGGAAGTTGGAGTAATCCAAACCAGAGAAAATCTCGTCCACGTACATTTTTGCAATGCGGTGTGGCGTTTCCTCTAAGCTATCATCCGTAAGGTCGAGCTGAAGCAGACCAAGAATCTCACGCATGTGGTATTCAATCTTTTCCTTCTTCTCTTCACGGCTAACGGCATTAGGGCGCATTGGTGTTTCTAACCCGCGTTGCTCTAGCGCTTCTTTCACTAACTTTGCTGACTCGCTAAGACCTGACATTCCACTTCCTCTTTTGTAACTACCACTCTCGGTGTGAAATACAATTGCCGTGTTTTCATCCCGTAGCGTTAAAGTCGCTCAGTCCGATGTTTATAACGCCAAGGCACATAACAAGAATACACTGAGCTATTTTCTCATGCTCCGTAGGAACTTTACCCCTTTCGGATGGGTGACAAGGATACTCGGATTTTTGAATAATTACACCCATATTTTATAGGTGGACATTCTTACTCGGTCCCCTTTTATGGTAGAGTTGCCACAAAACAAAAGAACATAGGATTATCTCAATGGGCTGCTGCGACGCACCTGGCTTGATGCCAATTGAAGAAGCGATGGATAAGATGCTATCGCGAATCAAACCTATCCAAACGACACTTTCTCTTCCTCTTGCTGACGCTCTGGGTTTTGTGCTGGCTGAAGACATTTTATCGCCAATTCACGTGCCCCCTTTCGACAATTCAGCGATGGACGGTTATGCCATTCGTGTTCAAGACCTAGAAGTGTCTACAGTGTTGCCTCTGGCAGGTAAATCCTTCGCAGGTCAGCCTTTTGAGGGTGAATGGCCGGCAGGCACTTGTGTTCGAATCATGACTGGCGCGAAAATTCCGGAAGGCTGTGATGCCGTTATCATGCAAGAAAATACGGAAGTGACCGACGCTGGTATTCAGTTCAACCAAACGGATGTGAAGCCGCAAAATAACATCCGCCCTACGGGTGACGACATCAAGCAAGGCGATATTGTATTGGCAAAAGGCGCGCGCCTGACACCGCGCGATATTCCAATGATTGCCTCTCTTGGTGTCAGCCATGTCACCGTCGTGCGTAAGCCAAAGGTGGCATTTTTCTCCACAGGTGATGAACTTAAACCATTGGGTGAGCCACTCAAGGCGGGTCAAATCTACGACAGTAATCGTTACGGTATTAAGCCGCTGATCGAAAACTTTGGTTGTGAAGCGATTGATCTTGGCATTATCCCTGACTGCCCAGAAACACTAAAAGCAACGTTTGAAAAAGCACAAACGCTTGCGGATGTGGTTGTAACGTCTGGCGGTGTCAGCGTTGGTGAAGCAGATTACACCAAAGACATTCTTGAAGAACTTGGCGAAATCGGTTTCTGGAAACTGGCAATCAAGCCGGGTAAACCTTTCGCATTTGGCAAGTTAAGTACTGCTTGGTTCTGTGGGCTACCAGGTAACCCTGTATCTGCGGTGCTAACAATGTACGTACTTGTTCAACCAATGTTGGCTAAATTGGCAGGCCACACTGAATGGAAAGCACCTGAGTCTATCCCTGCGACGACTAAAACCGCATTTAAGAAAGCGCCGGGACGTACAGACTACCAACGCGGTATCTATACTCTAGAAAACGGTAAATTTGTCGTTGAAACCACTGGCAACCAAAGTTCAGGAGCCTTCCGCTCAATGAGTTTGGCAAACTGCTTTGTTGTGTTGGAACGTGAGCGTGGCCGTGTGGAAGTTGGCGAAACGGTTCAAATCCAACTGTTTAACTCAACGTTATACTAGGAACGTACCGTGGATATTCTTTCCGATCAGGAGATGCTGCGCTATAACCGCCAGATCATTCTTCGCCAGTTTGATTTCGAAGGGCAAGAAGCTCTCAAACAAAGCTCAGTGCTTATTTTGGGTGCTGGCGGCTTAGGTTGCGCTTCTAGCCAATACCTTGCCACGGCTGGTGTTGGCAATATTACTTTTATCGATGACGATATTGTTGAGCTCTCCAATTTACAACGCCAAGTATTGCACCACGACGCCGATATTGGCCGTAAAAAGGTTGATTCCGCGGCGGATGCGTTGCGGGAACTTAATCCTCATATCGAAGTAAACACCGTTGCTAAACGTCTCGATGATGCTCAACTTCAAGCTTTGATTGAACAACACACTGTGGTGGTCGATGCTTCAGATAACGTCGACACTCGCAATCAACTCAACCGACTCTGCTTTGCAACAAAAACACCGCTTATTTCTGGTGCAGCCATTCGTATGGAAGGCCAAGTGAGTGTGTTTACGTACGACGACCCAACTCAACCGTGCTATCAGTGTTTGAGCGCGCTATTCGGCAGCAGTGCATTAAGTTGCGTTGAAGCTGGCGTCATGGCGCCTGTTGTGGGTATTGTTGGCGCTGTACAAGCGATGGAAACCATCAAGGTGATTGCAAATTACGGCCAACCCAAAAAAGGGAAGATCCTCATTCTCGATGCGTTTAGCATGTCCTGGCGGGAAATGAATTTGATGAAAATGCCGACCTGCCCTGTTTGTGGCTAAGTAACGCTGTCAGCTTATCAATGAAGATTCTCAAAAAGCTCAACGTAACGTTGAGCTTTTTCTTATTCTGAGATTCATATTTCGAACCAAATAACTTACCGATATAAAATTCATTATAAACAGTAAGTTAAAAACTGGCACATTCCTTTCATTGCATATCATACAAACCAATGAGAGGGCGAATCATGAAAAGGACATCACTATTACTTGGATCTCTGTTCGCAAGCGCATACTTAAGCGCAGCGCCATTCGACACTTGTCCGAGCAAAGCATATTTATTCCAATCGACCCCAGTGCAAGTTTACGGCGTTAATCTGGTTACCGGATCAACCAAGTTACTGACCGACGATGTGGGCTTAGCATCTGGTATTAACGGCGTCGGTTTCAACTTCACTGATCGATACATCTATGGTTACGATACAACCAACTTGAAAATCGTACGTTTAGGCCAGGACTTTCAAGCAGAAACTCTCAACGTACAAGGGCTTCCTAGCCATACGTTTTTTGTCGGCGACGTGTACAACCACGTCTACTACTTGTATCGCAAAGGTAAAGGGCTATTTTCCATTGATCTGTCGCCGTTAGATACGGACCCAAATGCTACCTTAATCCTGAATAAAATCACATCAAATGCAAGCGTGAGTTTAACCGATTTTGCGTTCCACCCTGGCGACGGTGCGCTCTATGGTATCGATAATGGGTCTGGCGTATTGTATAAATTCGATACAAAAACAGGCCAAGCAACCGCGATCGGCAATACAGGGGAAACGGGTACCTTTGGTGCAGGCTACTTTGATGTAAACGGAAACTACTACGTATCGCGTAATCAGGACGGCAAAATTTATCGCGTCGACTTATCAGAAAACAATGCAGCCAATATCGCTGCGGGCATTGTTCCTGCTGTAGAGTTTGTGTCTAACGGTCCAAGTTCCAGCCAAAATGACGGTGCCCGATGCGCGAACGCTCCTGTTATTGACGAAGACGAGCCAATTGACTTTGGTGATGCACCTGACACTTACGCTACCTTGCTCTCTTCTAACGGACCACGCCACGCTGTTGATGGTATAACTTGGCTTGGCACCATTGCGCCAGATGGTGATGCCGATGGACAAGTGGCTCCGTCTGGAGATAACAAAGTTGGTACAGCAGATGAAGATGGCGTCGGCTTTGTTGCCGCACTCGACCCAGGGTTAAGTTCACTGGTGAACGTAACTGCATCGACATCCGGCTACTTGTCAGCTTGGTTTGACTGGAACCGAGATGGTGACTTTGCTGACGAAGGTGAGCAAGTATTCACTGATGAGTTACTCTCTGCAGGCAGCAATACGCTTCCATTTGTCGTCTCTGAACTGGCAACCGCAGGTCCTAGCTGGAGCCGATTCCGCTTTAGCCAACAAACTGGTCTGAACTTTGATGGCGGATCAACATCGGGTGAAGTAGAAGATTACCCAATCACAATCACTGAAAACGGCGTATCCGTACAGCACTTCCCAAGTGCAGATTCCTATGCAACGGTCGCGTATGAAGACAACTGGCCTTACACCGCTGACTACGACATGAATGACGTAGTCATTAAGTTCCGTATGACTGAAACACGTATGGACGGCACGGTGGAAAATATCCAGATTAGCGGAGATCTGGCCGCCTATGGGGCTGGCTATAAAAATGGCTTTGCTATTCGTCTACCTGGCGTTTCGAAAGCGAGCATTGAAAACGGCTTAACAAAGCTAACGTTTAATGGCAAAGAACAACCGACCAACGGTCTAGAAGCGATATCAGAAGAAGCCATCTTCATTATCAGTGACGACCTCAGTCAGTATGCGCAAAGTCAATGTGCGTATTTTAGAACCCAAACGGGTTGTAATGATAACGTCGCGTTGTCTTTCACACTGACCATCTACTTTAAGGAAGGCTCCGACCGCTCAGCGTTACAGGCCATGCCTTATGACCCATTTATCTTTGCCACACCCAATACATATCACGGCGATGGCATCACCTTTCAACCAGGTAGAAAATGGGAAGTACATTTGCCAGACCAAGCACCAACTGAGCAGTTTGATGACGCAAACCTATATGGCGTGGGCGTAGACGCAAGTGACCCGACTCGAGGCGTGTACTTCAAAACAGCGAACAACCTCCCTTGGGCATTGCTTATCGTCGAAGAGTGGAATTGGCCGCTAGAGAAAGTTGACTTAGTTGACGCTTACCCAGAGTTTGCCACCTACGCCGAGTCTGGTGGGCGAGAAGGAGCAAACTGGCATACCCAACCTAAAGCAAACAAACGTTACATTCCATAGGAGAAACATCATGAAAAACTTAATCACAATCATCATGGGATTAGCGTTAACAGCCTGCGGCGGTGGCGGTGGCGGCGGTGGCGACAAAAGCAACGATAGCGCTACTCCACCTCCAGCTCAAACTACCGTTATTGTTGAAGAGCCAAGCATGCAAAATTTAGACGTACCAGATGGGTTCGATTATGACCCAAGGTTAGAAAGCTCACTTGCGGTAGATATTAGTGGTTACTCTTTACAGCGCGCACATCTGAGCATTTATAAGGAGTACCGTGAAGATGCGTCTGGAACCTACCAAGCGAAATATTCGAGCAATATTGCTTCTGCTGCGCTGACGAGTGGGAAAGCTAAATTAGACTTCTCCACCTCGGACAGCCAAGATAACCTGTTAGTCGAAATTTGGTTCTACGATGGCTCAGAACCTCTTCAAAAAGTCGTCTCAACCGGAAATACGACATGGCGCATGTAAGATGCTCTATTGGTGAGCATTGATACTCGGGACTGGCGCAAGCCACAGGTTTTAAGACAAAATCGCATCGTTCTTTGAACATGCGATTTTTTTGTTGTAAAACAAAATGATTACTTGAAACAATAGCAATGGAGCGCAAATTGGATAATCCCAAAACCTATATGTTGGTCTTCAGCGGTTTCATTGCCCTACTTGTGCTCTTGTTGCTCATTAAGCAAACGGATGAAAACACGGTTTCAGCCACCGTCATTAGCAACACTTTAACTCAGTCCCTTGATGGTCAACGTCGGTACCTCACTATTAATTCACCTGAGATAGAGCAACAACGAGTGACGGTTCCAGTGTCCGCATCTTGTCCAGTGGGCTCTATTGCGTTATTCCACCAAGCATCCCGCTCAAGTTTTGACTCATCCCTTTCATTCATTCGCTGTGAGTAAAGATACTGTGCGGACTTCCCAAATCAGAAGGATTTAACCATGCAAGCATTGATCGATGCCAAAGAACTTCATGCTTTATTAGACCAACCAAATGTAAAACTTCTAGACGCGAGTATTCGTTTTCAAATTCCTTCCGAAGGGAAAAAGATCACCAATAAGTGGATTCCAGGCTCATTGCGTTTCGACTACGACAATGACTTTTGTCTCCCAGATACCAATCTCCCTCATATGATGCCAACAGAAGAAGGATTTAATAACAGCGCTCAGAAACTTGGCCTGAACAACGAAGACCTTATTGTTGTTTATGACAACTCAGGAACACTCGCCTCTCCGCGCGCATGGTGGATGTTTAAGGCAATGGGACACGATAATGTCAAAGTGCTTAATGGTGGCCTCCCGGCTTGGATTGAGGCTGGACTGCCTGTCACGAATACCTTGTCCGAAGCTAAGCAGCTTGGAAAATTTACCGGGAAATTAAATAAACATGCTTTTTTGGACGCAAATGCAATATTAGAGTACTCAAACAATTGCAGTGCAAACATTGTTGACGCTCGCTCACGTGCACGTTTTTTAGGCGAGGTACCAGAGCCAAGAGAAGGACTGCGTTCTGGTCATATTCCGAATTCTGTTTGCCTCCCTTTCCAAACATTGTTGAGTAATGGCTTTATAAAGGCAGACTCGGAATTGAAACAAGCATTTAGTGCACTAACGTTATATAATGATAAATCAATCATTTTCAGTTGTGGCTCAGGTGTAACGGCCTGTATTTTGCTGCTAGCAGCATACCAGTTAGGTTGGCGTGATTTATCGGTCTATGACGGGTCATGGACAGAATGGGGCGCAGACCACTCATTACCCATTACTCGCTAATCTAGGAGCTATCGAAGCGGCATGGTCAGGTTAAAGAAGAACATTTGGACACTATACATGGCGCTACTTACGATAAGCGCCGTGCTGTTCGTGTTGTTTGGCCGCTACCATTATGAGTCAACCCTGAATAAGTACAAAGATAAGCAGCTCCTACAATTGGAGCTGTTTGCCTCTTCTGTCGAATCACTTCTGAAAGGACAAGAATCGTTACTTGAAGTCATTGGTCATCAGTTGGTCGAGAGAAATGACTTTACTCGTACAGCCGCAGTTCAAACTCGCCCGATGCTGGACAAACTACTCAGTATCCATCCGGCGATTATTGGGTTCGGCCTAACTAACCCCGATGGAGACTACATCGCCGTAAGCTCCAATTTGATCTTGGCAAAGCTGCATAATCTAAAACAAGATCCACTGACTCGTGATACCTTTTTGGCAGCGCTCAACTCCGACCGAATGATTATAGGTCGAACGTATTTTATGCCAGCTCAAGATTCACTTGTGATTCCGATCCGAAAAGCAATTCCAAATAAAGATGGTGTTGTACAAGCAGTGATGACGGCTGGCTTTAATATGAATTCATCTTCGGTTTTTCGTAACGACATTCATGCTAATGAGCACAATCGGGTCACATTGATCCGCAGTGATGGCTACCTTACTTTTAGCTCGTCAGAAGATACAACCCTAGAAGATTACCTAAAACCTGCCAATGATTTAGATATAAAAGCCGTTATGGCTCAAATCACAAAAGATTCAGGCTGGGATATGGCGCAACTAAAAGAGCTCACACGAGCGCTAAATATTGTTGTCGACAATTCTCGCCTGAGTGAGTTAATCACATTGAGATACCTTCCTGATTATCATCTTTGGGCCTCTTCCTCGACAGATTTGAATTTTATTAAGCGCGGATTTTACGAACAGTTTGCACTGTACTCGATTGTTTTTCTTATCGTCCAAGGTGCTTTTTACGCTTTATTCCGCTCTATTGCGAACAATGAACATAAAACAAAACTGCGTTTGCTCTATCAAGCGAACCACGATCATCTCACTGGATTACCAAACCGAGAGTACCTACGCGCAAACATTCGACACTGGCTTTCTGGGAAAGGGAATCCTTTTTCTTTGATGTTTATCGATATTGATAATTTCAAATCAGTCAACGACACACATGGTCATGACTTTGGCGACGAAGTTCTAAAACAAATATCTATCCGCTTAAACACCTTTGTTAACGATGGCCGATTAATCATCCGTGAAGCCAGTGACGAGTTTATTTTTCTAACAAATCGAATTGATGAAGTAAGCGTTAAAAGACTAGCGAGCGACTTAATAAAGGCGCTATCAGAACCCTACGAAGTCAATGACAGTCAGTTTCTGCTCAGTTGCAGTATTGGTATTGCCTGCTATCCACACCATGGTGAAACATTAGATGAACTGCTCCTGTCAGCCGATATTGCGATGTATCAAGCGAAAAAACAACGCAACGTATACAGCCTGTTCAATCAGCAGATGCAAGCTACACACCTGCGTAAAATGAAAATTGAGCAACGCCTGAGGCTCGCGATAGATAAGCAAGCGCTTCATATGGTTTATCAACCTCAGTTAAACCTAGAAGGCGATATTTATGGTGTCGAAGCGCTTATTCGTTGGAGTGATGATGAGCTCGGCTTAGTCCCACCAAGTGAATTTATTCCCGTCGCAGAAAGCACTGGGTTGATGGTTCGTATTGGTGAACAAATCATTGAAAATAGCCTGACAGATATGGCTAAACTGACTGGTAATATTGATACATCTATCCAGATGTCTATTAACATCTCGGTCAAACAGTTTGTTCACGCCAAATTCATTACTAATCTTATGAATGCTATTGAGAAACGCGGCATCGAATGTTCAAAGATTACCCTAGAGATCACCGAAAACCTGTTTATTGAAGATCTTGAAAAGTTCGCACCAATTTGCGAGCGCTTGCATGCTCTTGGCTTTAAAATCTCGCTCGATGATTTCGGGACTGGCTACTCTTCATTAAGCATGTTGCGTACGCTACCTATTGACGAGGTGAAGATTGACAAGAGCTTTGTCGATCACATTGAGCATGACAAAAAAGCGCTGAATATGGTTAAGAATATCATTTCTATCGGCAAAAACTTTGAAATGAAAGTACTAGCTGAAGGAGTAGAGACGCTGCAACAACTGAATGAGTTAAAAGCTTGCGGTTGTGATTTGATTCAGGGCTACTTCTACTCTAAACCTTTATCGCTTGAAGACTTGATCGCTTTTACGAAGCAGAACCAAAGCAAAGAAACCGTAGTTGAATAACTACGATCACTTTGCTTAGAAGGTTTTATTTATTCATTTCTTGGTACATCACCTCCACCAACTCGCCTTTCGGGTCGCCTGATAATTCCCAGGTAAAAATGCCACCTAAGTTCGCCTGTTTAGCCCAATTTGCTTTGGCTTTGATCGAGCGTTGATCTTCGTAAGAGATAAAGACTTTCTTTACAGGATGCCACAAGTAAGGCGCTTGAGATTGCTCATCATACTTGTACTCGTAGCCCTGCTCCGCTCCATAGTTCTTCACCAAATCCCAAAACATGAAATAGCCGTTCTCACCCGTACCAAACTGCGCTCCTTGCTCGGATACAAGATCTTGCGTTGGTAAGCCACCCGAGAAGTCTTTGGTGCCTTGCCAGCCACGCCCGTAAAACGCAGCGCCAATCACCAGTTTCTCACTTGGAATACCGAGTTCAATCATCTGGTTGATGAACACGTCTGCGCCCATGCCCCACCAGCTTCGCTCAGTCGCATGCAAGTTGGTAGTATGCCCGGTTTGCTGTCCCCAACCACCAAGGAAGTCATACGTCATTGCAAACATGTTAGTTAGGTACGGCTCCGCGGCTTTCCAATCGATACCTGCTGCTTTTGGACCAACGCCTACCGCTGTAGAGAGCTCGTATTCACGTTTGGTTTGATTTGTGAGTTCATCTAACTCTGCACGCATGGTTTTTACTAAATAGGTAAAGGCCTCACGCTCAGATACTTTTTGCTCATCAGAAAGCTTGGTGTCAGGGTTCCAAGGCGACGTTGTTAAACCGCCACCACCAGGGTATTCCCAATCCAGATCAATACCATCAAAGAAATCATATTGAGCAATCAATTCAACGGCAGTTTTTGAGAATTGATCCATCGCTTGTTTATTTTTTGCCATAGCATGGAACGGTTCGGACATTGTCCAACCACCAAAAGAAGGGAGAATTTTAAGATCAGGATGTTGTTTCTTCATTTCAGCAAGTTGAGCGAAGTGGCCTTTGTATGGCACGTTAACGGAGACATCGCCAAAGTCCTTTTCTAATGCTGCTTCGGTATCGACAATGATCGCCGTATACGGATCTTTTCCTTCACATTGTTCGGCAACCAGTTTTTGTACCGTTTCAGAAGCACCGGCATGAGGGCCGCACATACTAAGAAACGCGTAAATCACGTGCGTCAGTTTATCGGCGGGAATATCGTTCACCGTGTATGGGTTTTCTGCATTCGCGTACTGCCAATCCGCAAAGTAACCCGCCACGACTTTTTGCTCGGCGTGCGCAGCACCAGTCAGCCCTATAATCAGTGCAGCAAGAAGTGTCTTTTTCATTGTGTTCTCCAGAGTAGATGTACAAATTTAAAGCTACTCCTAGAGAATATTTTTAACTTGGAAACGAAATCAGGCTGCGAGTCATTTATAACTCCTCGCAGCCTGATTACATAAATTGCATATTATTTGTGCTAACTCTCAGATGCCGCGTTGCCGTGCATTTGCTCATCTAAGTTGAGTACCGTTAATGCGTTGCTGACGCTTGTGGCGATCACGTCTATAGCTCCGGTTCTTAATGCTCCAAGTAAGGCGAGCGGCTTACTGTTCTCCGCTGCAATCGCGATGACTTCCGATATTGGGCGAAACTCTTCAATACCAAGGCCAATCACTCGGTCACTCATTACGGTGTTGGCAACATTACCGTGAATATCAAAGAAATCATAACCTGCAAAGTCCCCGACCACGCCTTGTTGAAGTCTCGACTGAACCACTTCATCAGGCGTAAACCAACCTAAGTCCACCATGTAACTGTTTTCGCTCATGTCACCAATACCGACCAAAGCGACATCGGCTTTACGTGCCAAATCGAGCGTTTGTTTGACGGTTGCATTTTGCATGAAAGCCAACTTCTGTTCTCTGTTCTCTGCGTAAGCCGGCGCATAGAGAGTTTCCGAGGTCCCCCCATACTTCTTTGCTAACTGACGGCAAATGTGGTCGGCGTTATACATACCACCACGTGGGTGAATACCGCCGATACCACACACAAATTTACAGTCGCGCGGGGTGATCACCCCAATGTGATGAGCAACAGAAGATACGTTACGCCCTTGTCCAACGGTCACCACCATGCCGTTTTTAAGCGTACTGGTGAGATAATTGGACACCAATCCCGACACCTGTAGTCGCTGTGCCTCTTCATTTGGCTGATCAAGAGCGACAAGCGCGCGCTTAACGCCGAATCGCTCGATCAAACGTTGTTCAATCTTGGCGCTAAACACCGGGTGGTATTTAACGGTGATTTCAACGATGCCTTCATCACGCGCCTGCTTGAGCATTCGCCCGACCTTTGCGCGTGATATGGCAAATTTTCTCGATATCTCTTCCTGAGTCGCACCGTCTTGATAATACGCGACGGAAATCTCTGTCAACAAATCCGTGTTTTCAATGGAAATATCTTGATTAGAACTGCTCATGGTTTCTCTCGCCCTTTAAGAGGATCGATATTGTATGCAATAAGTGAGCATATGCTCATTGACTTAGCATATGTTCTTTATCAATTTAAACGCTACATTTGCTCATCGCAATAACATTTTCTCACTACAATTTTTTACCCTCACGTACAACGCTCAAGCTTTGAACAATAAGGGCAAACGTTTATTTGGGTTAACCACTACACACACAGTAAAAAAACGTTGATGAAGTTCACTATAAGTCGATTTCAGCGATTGACTTTCAGTATAGATAGGATAAATATGGACACATCATTTACTCAGCTATCGATCAAATGTTCATTGCATTTGTTCGGTAACGAAATTTTCCGTAGTTGGCTGAGCAGATGTCTCATTAAATACGATGAGACGATTAGCTAACTCGCTTGCAAATGCACAAGCTGTGATAACAAAAATCACGCTTAAGCCCATTTAAATAGGATGATCGATTATGAGCAACAAGTTAGAGCAACTTCGTAAACTAACGACTGTAGTAGCAGACACTGGCGAAATTGATGCAATCAAAAAGTATCAACCAGAAGACGCAACAACTAACCCTTCTCTTATCCTGAAAGCCGCTCAAATCGCAGAGTACGCACCTCTAATCGATGCTTCAATCGAATATGCTAAAGCACAGAGCAACGACAAAGCTCAACAAGTTCAAGACACTTGTGACATGCTTGCAGTAAACATCGGTAAAGAAATCCTAAAAACTATTCCAGGTCGTATCTCTACAGAAGTTGACGCACGCCTATCTTACGATATGGAAGGAAGCGTAGCGAAAGCACGTCAACTAGTAAAAATGTACAACGATGCAGGCATCACTAACGACCGCATCCTTATCAAACTAGCGTCTACTTGGGAAGGTATCCGCGCAGCAGAAATCCTAGAGAAAGAAGGCATCAACTGTAACCTAACGCTTCTATTCTCATTCGCTCAAGCGCGTGCTTGTGCAGAAGCTGGCGTATTCCTAATCTCTCCATTCGTTGGCCGTATTATGGACTGGTACAAAGCGAAAGAAGGCCGTGACTTCGAAGCTTCAGAAGATCCAGGCGTACTGTCTGTAACTAAGATCTACAACTACTACAAAGAGTACGGCTACAAAACTGTCGTAATGGGCGCAAGCTTCCGTAACATCGGTGAGATCCTAGAACTGGCTGGCTGTGACCGTCTAACTATCGCTCCTGCTCTACTTGCTGAGCTAGAAGCTGCAGAAGGTGAAGTGGTTGAGAAGCTAGTTGATTCTAAAGGCGCAGCTGAGCGTCCTGCACCAATGACTCATTCTGAGTTCCTATGGGAACACAACCAAGACCCAATGGCGGTTGAGAAACTGGCTGAAGGCATCCGCAACTTCGCCGTTGACCAAGGTAAACTAGAAGCGATGATCGAAGCTAAGCTTTAATTGCTTACCAAAAGCGAGTAGCCCGTCTACTCGCTTTTACCATCAGCGCTTATTCAAGATTTTCTATTTGAACTTGTTTCGACGAGTTCCCTCTATTCAAACCCTTATCGAGAAGTAATCACTATGGATCGTAAATATCTAGCAAATGCAATT
Source organism: Vibrio sp. T9 (assembly GCF_003123985.1). Lineage (NCBI taxonomy): Bacteria > Pseudomonadati > Pseudomonadota > Gammaproteobacteria > Vibrionales > Vibrionaceae > Vibrio > Vibrio sp. T9. Next base: position 386,178 of record NZ_NIGY01000003.1, on the reverse strand, counting down.
CGTGCGCTAAGCATGGATGGTGTTCAACAAGCTAACTCTGGTCACCCAGGTGCACCTATGGGCATGGCTGATATCGCTGAAGTTCTTTGGCGCTCTCACCTAAACCACAACCCATCAAACCCTGAGTGGGCAGACCGCGACCGTTTCGTACTGTCTAACGGCCACGGCTCAATGCTAATTTACTCTCTACTGCACTTGAGCGGTTACGAGCTATCTATCGATGATCTGAAAAACTTCCGTCAGCTTCACTCTAAGACTCCAGGTCACCCAGAGTACGGCTACGCGCCTGGTATCGAGACAACAACGGGCCCTCTAGGTCAAGGCATCACCAACGCTGTTGGTATGGCAATGGCTGAGAAAGCGCTAGCAGCGCAATTCAACAAAGAAGGCCACGACATCGTTGACCACTTCACTTACGTGTTCATGGGCGATGGCTGTCTGATGGAAGGTATCTCGCACGAGGCATGCTCTCTAGCTGGTACACTAGGTCTAGGCAAACTGATCGCATTCTGGGATGACAACGGCATCTCTATCGACGGTCACGTTGAAGGTTGGTTCTCTGACGACACGCCTAAGCGTTTTGAAGCGTACGGCTGGCATGTAATCCCAGCAGTAGACGGTCACGATTCTGAAGCGATCAACGCAGCAATCGAAGCGGCGAAAGCGGATCCTCGCCCTACACTTATCTGTACTAAGACAATCATCGGTTTTGGTTCACCAAACAAGTCTGGTTCACACGATTGTCACGGTGCACCACTAGGTGCAGAAGAAATCGCAGCAACACGCAAAGAACTAGGTTGGGAGCACGGTCCTTTTGAAATTCCGCAAGAAGTCTACGCAGAATGGTCAGCGAAAGAAACAGGCGCAGCTAAGGAAGCAGCGTGGAACGAGAAATTTGCAGCTTATGAAGCAGCGTACCCTGAGCTGGCAGCTGAATTTAAACGCCGCGTAAACGGTGAGCTTCCTGCACAGTGGGAAGAGAAAGCAAGCCAAATCATTGCAGATCTTCAAGCAAACCCAGCAAACATTGCATCACGTAAAGCATCTCAAAACGCTCTAGAGGCATTTGGTGCTCTACTACCTGAGTTCATGGGCGGCTCTGCTGATCTAGCGCCTTCTAACCTAACCATGTGGTCTGGTTCTAAGTCTCTAGAAGCAAGTGACTTCTCTGGTAACTACATCCACTACGGTGTACGTGAATTCGGTATGACGGCGATCATGAACGGTATTGCGCTACACGGTGGTTTCGTTCCTTACGGCGCGACATTCCTAATGTTCATGGAGTACGCTCGTAACGCTATGCGTATGGCGGCTCTGATGAAGATTCAGAACATCCAAGTGTACACGCACGATTCTATCGGTCTTGGCGAAGATGGCCCAACTCACCAACCAGTTGAGCAAATGGCATCGCTACGTCTAACGCCAAACATGAGCACATGGCGTCCATGTGACCAAGTTGAATCAGCAGTGGCTTGGAAACTAGCGATTGAACGTAAAGATGCACCAACTGCGCTTATCTTCTCTCGTCAAAACCTAGCGCAACAAGAGCGTGATGCTGAGCAAGTTGCGGACATCGCGAAAGGTGGTTACATCCTGAAAGATTGCGAAGGCAAGCCAGAGCTAATCCTTATCGCAACAGGTTCAGAAGTTGAGCTAGCAGTAGAAGCAGCAGCACAGCTAACTGCTGAAGGTAAGAAAGTACGCGTTGTTTCAATGCCATCAACAGATGCATTCGACAAACAAGACGCCGCTTACCGTGAAGCCGTTCTACCATCAGACGTAACAGCTCGTATCGCTATCGAAGCAGGTATTGCTGACTTCTGGTACAAGTACGTAGGCTTCGACGGTCGCATCATCGGTATGACTTCATTCGGTGAATCTGCACCTGCTGGTGAACTGTTCAAAATGTTCGGTTTCACTACTGAAAACGTAGTAAATACAGCAAAAGAACTACTAGCGTAATTGCAGTAAAAAGATAATCAGTTTTCTCTATTGCGAATGTGAAAACTGAAAAGCCCCGCCAGCAATGGCGGGGCTTTCTTTTATCTGGCCCCTATTTGTGTAAACACAGCCAGAAAGTGAACACAACGACTTTCGTTACGGCTATTTGTCTTCAAATCGAAGCGCGAGCTGATAGAAATCTTGTACTTGCTCTTTCAACTGACGGCTGTTTTGCTCTACGGAGTGCGTTGCTGCCAAGTTTTGCTCTGCCGTAGAAGCAATAGAGTGAATATGCTGATTTACATCGCTGGATAGCTTCAGCTGGTTATTCGCCGCTTCCGCCACATCGACCATCAACCCACTCATGCTTTGCATCATCTGTTCAACCTCAGACAAACGAAGCGCGCTTTGTTCGGCAACCTGAGAACATGTATCCGTTTGCTCTTTGTTTGCCAAAATGTCTTTTTGCCAGCTTTGTATCGTCGCCAACATAGCAGAGATAGACGCTTGGATTTGTTCAGTTGCATTGGATGTGCGACCAGAGAGCGCGCGCACCTCATCGGCAACAACAGCAAAACCACGACCTTGCTCACCCGCCCTCGCCGCTTCAATTGCCGCGTTAAGTGCCAGTAAATTGGTTTGTTCTGCGATCCCGCCAATCTCTTCCATCAAATGATTCACTTTCTGCGCCTGATCACTCAGTTGATACGTAGTTTCCGTCGCTTTTTCAGCTTGAAGGCTTAATTGCGCTAGATTGGTGTGCGTTTGATCGATGGTCTCCTTCGCCATCAAGCATGACTTCAATGTATCATCAATTAGCATATGGGCATCATTGGTGCTAGAAGAGACTGAATTCGCCGAAGACTCCACCTCTTGAGTCGCATCACGTACGCGATGAATATCGATGTTTTGCTGATTTAATGCAGCCGAAACTTCTGCTGTGGTTTGGCTCAACTCTTCAGCACAATGCTGCAAAGGCAATGCGGAGTCTGTCATTCTTCCTAACACGGTTCGAATTCTTGCGGATAGCATTTTGATATGGAAATCGGCAATCGAAAATGCCGTATTACCGGAATAGATCAAGCGACTCACGCTGTCGTATTGCTTTTGTAACTTTTTCAGTTGTTGAGGCGTATCAATTAATTCTTGGCGGAATAACAACGCTAGAACACTCGCAGGTAGTGCACTTGCAAGCCAAGCTAATGGACCTTCAATAGACAATGCATATGCGGCTGCAGGTGCGGTCAATGCGCCAAGTAGAATCGCATAGCGAATAGTTTCATTGAGTTTCAACGACCAAGTACGACCTGATTTCTCGGCGGCGCGCATACTCTTGTAGGCTTTCGTGGCTATATCAACCCACTCTCGCTTTGGCTTCACGCGCACAGATTGATAACCAACAACGTGGTTATTTTCATAAATAGGGGTGACATAGGCATCAACCCAATAGTAACCGCCCGACTTAGTGGCATTCTTAACCATGCCGCGCCAGGCTTTGCCTTGCTTAAGACGAGCCCACATATCGCCGAAAGCGGCTTTAGGCATGTCATTGTGGCGAACGATATTGTGGTTCTGACCGACGAGTTCTTCGTGAGTGTACTCAGCAACACGGCAAAAGGCTTCGTTACAATACGTAATAACACCTTGTAGGTTCGTTGTTGAGACGAGTTCCTCAGACTCCCTCACGAGAGTTTCTTGAGCTTTATGAGAAATATTGGCTGACATAGACGAAACTTCTGTAGTTTTTATTGATTTTCGGCAAGATATATACAGGATTTTTATTTTTATTACAAAAAGTTAGATAAAAAGTCTTATCAAGTCGACATTTTTAGTGTGGGAATTCACATTATCAATAAAAACATAAAGAAGAAGTTGTGGAGTTGAGCTAATAAACAAAGCCCGACACGTTATGCCGGGCCATGTATAGAAGATTTAATCATGCAGTTTGGGATTCCGTTTCTTTGTTCGTTTTCAAAGCAAACATCACGATGACGAGTAACACAAAAGGAAGAACGTACAAATTAAGGTTTTGCCAACCTACGGTGGATTCAAGCCAGCCAGATAGTAATGCAGTGATAGTGACACAACTGAACACGAAGAATTCATTAAATGCCTGAGCCTTGCTCCTGTTTTTCGCTTCATAGCTTTGACTAAATAACCCAGTTGCCGCGATAAACATAAAGTTCCAACCAACGCCTAACAGAACTAAAGCAAGACTAAAGTGCCAAATGGACACTCCGTGTATGTTAATTCCAATACAAGCAACAAATAGCAATCCACCGGCTAAAATCATATTCTTCGCGCCAAACCGCTCTATCAAGCGTCCCGTGACAAACGCCGGTGCAAACATGCCCAGCACATGCCATTCGATCACTCCTGCCGCTTTGTCAAAATCAAAGCCACAACCAATCATCGCCAGAGGCGTTGCTGTCATTAAAATGTTCATCACCGCATACGCAACCATTGCGGCGATAACCGCTAGCATGAAATTAGGTCGACGGATAATATGCCCCACTTTATCCGCTTTAGTATGTAGAACTTGCGTGTGTGCTGGTGGAAAACGAATCGTTTGCAGCACGATCAACGCAGTTATATAAAGTCCAATAAGCACGGCAAAAGCACTAATGTACAAACCATCATCTGACCATTGCTGTGAATACACCGCCAAATTAGGGCCAAGTATCGCCGCTAGTACCCCTCCCGCCATAGATATCGAAATCGCCCTGTGTCTTGCCGACTCTTCACACACTTCAATAGCAGCAAATCTGTATAGCGTACCGAAGCCAATACCAACACCGAGCAAAAAGGTAGAAACACAGAATAGATAGAAGTTCTGTTGACTTAACGCATACGTCGCTAGGCTGGCACCCAAAATGCCAATAACATTACCGAGACTAAACCCAAGGCGACGTCCTAACTTGCCCATAATCAGTGATGCTGGGATCGTCGCAGCCATCAGTCCTAAAAATTGCAGCGCAACGGGCAACGTAATAAAACTTGATGACGGCGCAAGTGTTTTGCCAATAAGGGCAATAACAGATATGAGTAAAATATTCCCTGTCATTAATAGGGCTTGGCAAAGGGATAATAGCCATACATTACGATTCAATTCCAAATTCCTTTTGGTTACAGCGCATACAGATAACATATAGGAAAGCAGAAACAATAGAAAGAGATGCGAGTAATTCTCAATAAAAAGAGCCAGAGGCACAATGCCTCTGGCTCTTTAAAAAAGTTCTTTCTGTTGAGCTTATTTGTTACGGCGCGCTTTTACTGCATCAGAAAGCTGACGAAGTACGGTTTCCGTATCTTCCCAACCGATACATGCATCGGTAATCGACTGACCATAAGTGGCCGCTTTGCCATCCACTAAGTCTTGGCGACCTTCAACTAAATGAGACTCAATCATCACACCAAAAATTGCTTCTTCGCCACCAGCGATTTGCTCTGATACGTCATCAGATACCAACATTTGACGTTTGAACTGCTTCGAGCTGTTAGCGTGGCTAAAATCAATCATCACTTTTTTCGGTAGCCCTGCGCCGTCTAACTCGTCTTTAATTTGAGCAACATGCGCTGCACTGTAGTTTGGCTCTTTACCGCCACGGAGAATGATATGGCAATCAGGATTGCCAGCGGTTTCTACGATCGCAGAATGACCGTATTTTGTTACTGATAGGAAGTGGTGAGAAGCACTTGCAGAACGAATCGCGTCGCTCGCGATCTTAATGTTCCCGTCTGTACCATTTTTAAACCCAACAGGGCAAGAAAGGCCAGAAGCAAGCTCACGGTGAACCTGAGATTCTGTCGTACGAGCACCGATAGCCCCCCAACTGATCAGATCCGCCACGTACTGAGGCGTGATCATATCTAGGAACTCACTCGCGGTCGGCAAGCCCATATCGGTAAGATCAAGAAGAAGCTTACGTCCAATACGCAGACCATCATTCAGCTTGTAGGTATCATTTAGGTAAGGGTCGTTGATCAGACCTTTCCATCCTACCGTTGTACGCGGTTTCTCAAAATAAACTCGCATCACAACTTCTAGCTGTTCCCCAAGTTCATCACGTAATACTTTTAGCTTTTTACCATATTCAACCGCAGCAGCAGGATCGTGAATGGAACACGGGCCAACAATTACAAGTAATCGGTCATCTTTTCCTTCAAGAATATTGTGAATGGCATTACGGCAATCAAAAGTGGTCGAAGAAGCGGTTTCAGTCGCTGGGAACTTCTCTAATACTGCTACAGGTGGCAATAACTCTTTTACTCTATTTATTCTTACATCATCAGTTTGAAACATTACTTCTACTTCCTGGTTTTTATTTCCGACCCAATTTTTTGCCAACTGAACTCATTGCAACATTGTTCACAAAGCGAGCAGCATCAAGGGCTCTGGTCATTTTCTGTCTAGCGTTTAAGTAACTTATCGGCTTAGGCGTAGACTTGCAATCAGTTTTTGCAAATAAATGCAAATAAAAACCACCTGTTAACCACCGCGCACAATGTAAAATAAAGTTTACGAAAAAAAGTTCAAAATAATCATCAATTTTCTTATGACCCCAAAAATCTTTACTACAATGTAAGAAATATCAGAAGTTTGTGAGGTGTTATTGGTTAGTAAATGTTGATCAAGTTCAAAGATATTGTTGCTTGATATGAAATGATTAGAATATTAAACTAATTTCTTATAAACGCTGGTTTTTTCTAATTTTTTGATAAAACGAAGTAGAAGTTAATATGCAATCAATACAAGGAAACATTATGAACAAAGTAGCAATTGCAGTAGCAGCAGTGGTAGCTGGTAGTAGCGCGCTTTTAAACTCTGCTCAAGCTGAAATGTATATCGGGGGCAAAGTAGGCATGACTACACTTGACGATGCTTGCTATCTAAATAGCCCTTGTGATGATGAAGCTTTTGGTGCTGGACTACATATCGGTTATGACTTCACCGATATCATCGGGCTAGAGTATGGTGTCGACTTCTTAGGCGATTACAAAGCTAACTTTAAGTCAGGGGCTAATACAGTTAATACGATCGACGGCAATTTAACGGCTTTAACTCTCGCACCTAAATTCAACTGGCACTTAAACGAATCTTGGAACTTATTCGCTAAGATCGGTGGTGCTTACATGATGTCTGATGACGAAAAAGATTTCGTTCCAACTGGCTCGCTAGGTGCTGAATACACTATCGACAGAAACTGGAGCGTACGCGCAGAATATCAACGCTATCAAGACCTGTCTGATGACGTATGGGACGACATGGACGCTAACTTCTTCGGTATCGGCTTTAACTACAAATTTGCGGCTGCGCCAGTGGTTGCGGCAGTTGTAACAGAAGAAGTGGTTGAGCCAGATCCAGAACCAGTGATGATGAGCAAAGTGCACAAAGAAGAGTACGGTACAGGTACGTTTGAATTCGACAGTGCTAAGCTAACAGAGTCTGTTTCGGAGCGTCTAGACAACTTCGTATCATTCTTGAACGAATACCCTCAAGCTCAAGTAGAGATCACTGGCTACACGGATAGCTCTGGTCCTGCGACTTACAACCAAAAACTGTCTGAGCGTCGTGCTCAATCTGTTGCGGATTACCTAACTGCTGCAGGCATTGACTCAGATCGTTTAACTGTGAAAGGCATGGGTGAAGAAAACCCAGTTGCTGACAACAGCACTCGTGAAGGTCGTGAGAAAAACCGTCGCGTAGAGGTTGTGGTTCCTTCGTTTGAATATCAAGAGCTAGTTCAACCTGAATAAACATTTATGATACTTTATCTATGATGTTGTAAAAGTTAATGGGGTGCGTTTGCACCCCATTTTGATCTCGCTTTATCGCTCTTTTTACTATGGTTTTGGAAAAAAGATTAACTCGTTATCTTGCACCATAACGCAATCCATACCCGCTGCATGCGCAGCTCGTTTACCTAGCTCGGTATCCTCGAATACAAGACATTGTGACGCTTCCAACCCGAGATGCTCGGCCGCCACCAAAAAGGTATCCGGAAAAGGCTTATGGTTCTCTACATCACTTGCAGTTACCACAACATCCAACTTGTCCAATAAACCGGAGTGGCTCAATAAGCGCATGGCACTTTCTCGTTGACTGCCAGTCCCGACCGCTATTTTCTTGTGGCCTAAATATTCTTCTAACACGATATTAGTGCACGGAATAACGTCCCCGTGCAGCTCCATAGCAGCGAACGTTTCCATTTTAAATGTAGCGACGGTTTTAGGATCTAATGAAAGCTCATGCACACGGTTTAGCTCCTCAACAATTTTAAAGCTCGGCATGCCCCCTAAACTGTGAAACCACTCCTGACAAAACGGAAAATCAAAGCGATCTGCGGTTGCTTGCCAAGCAGCCAAATGGGCTGGCATGGTATCTATTAAAGTACCATCCATATCAAATATGAATCCCTCATAGGGCCTAAAATCAATCGTGCTCATGTCTTTTCTTCTATTTGTACATCTGTGATGTTAATTTATCAGCTCTTTCAATCGTCCTTACCGGCATTTACTTATCATGCTCAAAATTTCGAACTCCGTCACAATTCAAGAGTGGGAAATTCAATTATCCCCAATTAGAGCTCAAGGAAATGGTGGCCAGAACGTTAACAAGGTAGCGTCCGCTATACATTTACGCTTTGATATCCGACATTCCAGCTTACCTGACTTCTACAAAGAACGATTACTTGCTCTTTCTGACAGTCGTATAACTAAAGATGGCGTGATCATCATCAAAGCGCAACAATTTCGCACGCAAGAACAAAATAAGGAAGACGCCCTGAATCGGCTTCAAGCTTTAATTAAAGCTGCCGCCTTACAGGAGAAGAAGCGTATTAAAACGAAACCAACCCGCGCTTCTCAACGCCGAAGACTTGATACCAAGAACAAGCATGGAGCGAAAAAGCAGCAACGTAAGAAAGTGCTGTGTTAATGCATGTCGTTTTCTCGACATGTTAGTTGAACAACGTTTGCTAGCCCTTGGGAAATCTCATTGGATTTCTCTTTTTAGTTACTTATTCAGGAAACAACAATATGACTATTAGGCAAAAACTCTACTTCCTCGGAGTTATCGCCATTTTAGGCATCGTGGCCCTTTTGGGTACGTCATCCCATTTCGCCAATAAGAGCAATGAACTTAACCACGCCATCAAACTCGTTGGCGATCTAGAAATACGTTTACTCAACTTACGCAGAAACGAGAAAGATTTCTTACTGCGTAGTAATGACAAATACTTAAACAAATTTGATGCGAATGTTGATAAGTTTCTAAATACAGAAAAAGAGCTTGCGAGCATACTCACGAGCAATGAATTACCTTCCAGTCAACGATTCAAACAAGACCTCCTTGCATACCAAAAGGGCTTTCAGAACCTGGTCAGTGCTTACCAACGCTACGGACTTGATGCAAAGAGTGGCCTTCTTGCTGGTTACGAGCAAGCACTGTTAGAAGCCAAGCAACGCTCCGACCACCAGCAATTGCTGGCGTTGGTTCGTTTTGACTCTGCGGTCAAATCAGGTCAATTCAATAGTGATTTGCTTGTTGGGCTATATGCTCCGGAGCTCATCAAAACAGGTAAGCTAGTAGCGGCACAAAAACAAGTTGTAGGAGTCGCTTACGACCAAGGCCTACTTGGTGAAACTCGCGCATTATCTCATGCCGTAGAAGAGCAATTTGAAACCTTTTCGACAGCCCTTAGCTCTGCTGCTGCAAAGCGTGATGAACAAATGTCGACCATCAAGCAAGTCATTACAGCCCTGATCTTAGGTGTTATTTTCGCATTGATTTGGCAGATCTCTCGCTCAATCAATACACGAGTAAACAGCTTGCTTGGCACCATTCGAAGCATTAGCGAAACAAACAACATGGGACTGCGCTCTGACTTGAAAGGCAAAGATGAGCTATTTGATATCAGCCACCACCTCAATGATCTGTTGGATAAGCTTGAGCAGTTAATTAGTGGCACCCAAGAAAAATCGGCGCAGTTAACGGCCAGTACCGATAATATGCATCGTGAGCTAGAAGGGGTTATGGAGCAGTTCCATACTCAAACGGACCACACTGCATCGATGGCTACTGCGGTTCAGCAAATGGTGGCAACGATAGGCGAAATATCGGAAAGCACGTCGGTTGCGGTAGAGGGTGTGCATCAAGCCGCGAATAATGCCGAACAAGGCCGCAGTGTTGTTGAAACTACTGTAACCAACATTGGTCAATTGACCAGTATTTTATCGAACAGTCAGCAGTCGATTGGCTCGTTGAACCAACATGTAGATAAAATTGGTGGTGCGGTGAACATCATCCAAGAAATTGCGGAACAAACTAACTTACTGGCTCTCAATGCAGCAATTGAAGCCGCGCGAGCGGGCGAACAAGGTCGTGGCTTCGCCGTTGTTGCCGATGAAGTACGTGCCCTAGCTAGCCGAACTCATCAATCTACCGAGGAAATCACGCGAGTTGTTGTTGATATTCAAGCTCAAATGTCGACGGTCGTGGCGGATATTGATCAATGTAACGATCAAGGACAACAAACGCTTAATGCCTCTGAAAAACTGGATTCTAGCCTGCAGCAGATCATCACTGACATGCATGCAATTCAAGGCAATTCGGAGCGCATTGCTTCTGCGATTGAAGAGCAAGGTATCGTGATGAATCAAGTTAGTGGCTCAATCACCGAGCTTAACGCGATATCTGAAAACAACATGCAATCCGCTCAGGAATGCTTGCACGAAGTGAACTCTGTTTCTGCTCAAGCTCATGATATGGACGAAGCCGTTGCACAATTTAAAACCGCGCTAAAATAACCTTCCCTACAAATAAAAAGCCCGAGGCAATCATTGCTTCGGGCTTTTTTTCGACTTTAACTTCGTGCTCTAATGTGCGCAGCGGGTGTGATTACTCATCATCAAGAGGAACCAGCTTGGTGTTGCCGCCATGAACTTTCTCACGCTGTCTTTGCACCAGAGCGTAGAAGCCTGGGATCAAGAATGTACCTGCTAGAAGCACACACAATAGACCACCAATCAGCGACACGCCGAGCGAGTTTTGGCTCACGTGCCCTGCACCTGCGGCGAAGATCAGCGGGAAGATACCCAGGATAAACGACCAAGATGTCATATTCACAGCGCGGAAACGTAACGTGCCTCCTTTAACCGCTGCACTATCGATATCAGCATCTTTTTCTTCACGTTCTTGCTTGGCGAACTCCACAATCAAAATTGCGTTTTTCGCCGCCAAGGCTATGAGCAAGACAAGGCCAATTTGCGCATACAAGTTAAGTGGTGTCCCAGTCAGATTCAACGCCAAGAAGGAGCCTAACGTTGCTACTGGCACCACCAAAATGATGGCTAATGGAATACTCCAGCTCTCATATTGTGCCACCATGAATAAGTAAATGAAGATCAAAGCCAGTGCAAACGCATAAATGGCTTGGTTACCCGCAAGTACTTCCTGATAAGCCATACCTGTCCATTCGTACGTGTAGCCCTGCGGAAGGACCTCTGCAGCAACGCGTTCCATTGCGGCAATCGCATCACCACTAGAGTAGCCCGGAGCTGGTTGGCCTTGAATGATAGCACTGCGGTACATGTTGTAACGCCATGCCACATCAGGCTCGAACACTTGCTCGTAGCTCACTAGCGTACTTAGCGGAACCATATCACCGTTCGAAGAACGAACATGGAAACGCTCTAGATCTTCCATGCTGCTACGGTGCTGGCTATCAGCTTGCATGGTTACGCGGAAGTTCTTACCAAACATGGTGAAGTCATTCACATAAAGCGAACCTAAGTTGCCTTGCAAGGTTTGGAAAATAGACGATAGCGAAATACCCAACTGCTGTGCTTTCTCACGGTCGATATCAACGTAGTAGTGCGGAACATTCGCGCGGAACGTGCTAAACGTGTAGGCAATTTCAGGGGCTTGGTTAGCCGCTTGGATCATTTCTCCCATGACCATCGACAAATCGGTACGGCTTCGCCCTAGCGTATCTTCAAGCACAAACTCAAAACCAGACGCAGCGCCCATACCAGGAACCGCCGGAGGTCCCATCGCAAACACAACCGCTTGAGGCAACTCTGTTGCAGCACGACCGTTAATACGCGCCGCGATGGCATTGGCAGAGTGCTCCCCTTGCAACGAGTTACGAGTATCCCAGTCATGCAGTTTGATAAACACAGATGCACCGTTTGATGCTGCTGCGCCTGTCATAAACGAGTAACCGTTCGCAACCGTCACGCCATCCACACCAGGCTCTTCACCAATCATGTTCATTAAATCATTGGTGACTTCTTCAGTACGAGATAAAGAAGCTGAATCTGGTAGCTGAACGTTAACCAGCAAAATGCCTTTATCTTCTTGAGGAACAAACGCTGTTGAGGTGGTTTTCGCAAAGAAAGTGACCGCCGCGATAGCGACTATAAAGAACGTCACGAGCAGCAAAGATTTCTTCACCAAGAAACCAGCGACCTGACCATAACGCGTTGTGATACGCTCTAAGCCTCGGTTGAAAGCCTGGAACCAGTTAGCGGTGTTGCCCCCACCCTGCTTCAATACCAAAGAACAAAGTGCTGGAGACAGCGTCAATGCGTTGATGGATGAGATCACAACCGAAATACAGATGGTCAAAGCGAACTGGCGATACATGATACCGGTGATACCCGGCAGCATCGCGACGGGTATGAATACCGCAAGTAAAACCAAGGTCGACGTGATGATTGGGCCCGTTACTTCTTTCATCGCTAGCAATGTCGCTTTACGCGGTGAAATGGTTGGGTCTTTCGCCATGGTGGTATCGACGTTTTCGATAACCAGAATCGCATCGTCCACCACGATACCAATCGCGAGGATCAAGCCAAACAAAGTGACCGTATTGATGGTGAAGCCCGTCGCCTGCATGATGGCAAACGTACCAATCAAAGAAACGGGGATCGCGACAACAGGAATCAATGTTGCGCGCGCACTACCCAAGAACAAGTAAGTTACAGCAATCACCAATAGAATCGCTTCAATCAGCGTTTTCACTACCCCTTTGATCGATTCAGATACGAACACGGTTGTATCGTAGCTGGTCTCATACGCCATGCCCTCAGGGAAGTTTTTACTCAAGTCCTCAAGCAGCTCCATGACGGCCTGACCACTTTCTAACGCGTTCGCATCCGATTGAAGAGACAATGCAACAATTGACGCGTCCTGACCACGGAATTTACCGTTACCATCGTAGAACTTTTTACCTAGTTCGACACGAGCGACATCTTTCAGATAAACCGTGGAACCATTTGGATTAGCTCGAAGGACAACGTTCTCAAACTCGCTCACGCTTTCCAAGCGACCTTTGGTCACAAGGTTAAACTGAACTTCTTGAGGATTGTTGTATGGTGCTGCACCAACACGCCCTGCCGCAACTTGAACGTTTTGTTCAGCCAAAGCGGCGTATACGTCTGACGTGGTTAGCTTAAGGTTGGCCATTTTTTCCGGATCTAACCAAACACGCATTGCGTATTCACCACCACCAATCACGTTAACTTCACTAATGCCTTTCGCACGAGCCAGCTGATCTTTTACATTCAAGTTAATGTAGTTAATCAAGAACTGATCGTCGTATTTGCCATCAGGCGAATAGAAGTTAAGGACCATCAGCAAGTCAGGTGAGCGTTTTTTCACCGTCACACCAACCATGCGCACTTCTTGAGGCAGTTTTGACTCGATCTGTGACACGCGGTTTTGCACGTTTACTTGCGCCATGTCTGGATCGGTCCCGACATCGAACGTGACGTTTAGGCTGTATGAGCCATCGTTCGCGCTCTTTGAAGACATGTAGATCATGTCCTCAACGCCATTGACCGACGTCTCTATGGGGTCCGCAATGGCCTGCTCGACAACTTCCGCACTCGCACCGGTGTAGTATGCCGAAACGCTTACTGATGGCGGACTTATCTGTGGGTACTCCGCCACTGGCAAAATCGCCAGTGAGATCGCGCCTGCTAGCGTTAATATGATCGAAATAACCAGCGCGAATTTAGGTCTCTGAATAAAGAAACGACTTAACATAGTGCCCCCTACTGCTTATCTTCAGCAGGTGTTTGAATGCGCACTTCTACACCATTACGCACACGCTGTAGGCCCTGTGTAATAACCGTATCTTCCTGATCGAGGCCTTCTCGAATGATAATGCCTTGTTCAACCTGAGGTCCAAGCTCGACGTTACGACGCTCTGCCACACTTCCCTCAGCCATCACCATCACAAAGTCACCTTCTAAGTCAGTCTGTACGGCACGTCGTGGGATAGCAATAACGTCTTTCGTGTTCTTATCTCTCAAGTTCACTTTGATGTGCTGACCCGGAAGTAACTTCTGCTCTGGGTTTGGCACTAGCGCACGCATTGCAATCGTACCAGTTTTGGTATCAATACGATTACCTAAGAAATCGAGCTTACCGAGATGCTCAAAAAACTGACCATTTTCCAGCTCAAGCTGAACTTCAACTCTGTTTGATTCTGCTGAGCCGTCGCCTTTGACTTGATCCATCCCCATGGCTAAACGCTCGCGCTCACTCACACTAAATGAAGTATGCACTGGGTCTAAGCTCACCAATGTCGTCAGCACGCCAGATGAAGGGGAAACAAGATCACCAGTACTCACTTTGGTATCGCTAATGCGACCGCTGAACGGAGCTCGGATTTGAGTATAAGAAAGGTTAACTTCAGCAAGCTTAAGCTGAGCATTTGCTGCTTCTAGCTCTGCTTTCGCACCAAGAAGTGCCGCAGTTAAGGCGTCAAACTCAGATTGAGAGATACTACCGCGAGGCAACAAGTTTTTACCTCGGGTGTGGTCTAGTTCCGCTTTTTTTAGCGCGGCTTTTGCTTGTGCAAGTGCCGCTTTAGCGCTCGCGACTTGTGCTTCAAAAGAAGATGGCTCGATAGAATAAAGAAGCTGTCCTTTTTCTACCATTTGCCCCTCTTCAAAGTGACGAGCTTTTAAATAGCCAGAAATCTGCGCGGTAATATTGGTATCTTCTACTGCTTCAATGCGACCGATATAAGACTTGCTCGGTTGGTAGTCGATAACCGTGACATCCTGAGTCACTACGAGAGGCGCTTGGCCTTCCCTTTGGGCATTATTAGCTTCCCCGCATCCAGCGAGGATTGCTGTAGCCGCCATTAGTACGACAAGTGGTTTCTTTTGCATGTATTTACCGTCTTTATAGAACAGGATATTGTTGAATTCCCATCAACCTTACTCCTTGCTGCTACTGAAAACTTCACTCAAAAGCCCCCAAAATGTTTCTAAATGTAAACATGAGAAACAAAAAGAAAATAAAGTAATTTAGTTAACAGTGATATTTAATGAACAATATACAAACAGCTCAATCATAACTATTTGATATACACTCTCAGGCATCGTGCATTTAGAGGCGCTAGGAAACGCGAATTAAGATATCGTATAAAGACGGAAGTGAGATTCGGCGCTCAAGATAAGAACGTTTTATGGTTAAAAAGACAAAAAATGACGCCTTCATACTCAAGACCCCTATTTTGACTATTTTTTTAATATAAATGGGTTATCATTCAATTAATTCAACGCCTTCGACAGAGAGGATGACTATGATTTCTAAATGGGCAAAACGCTTTTACCAGATGGCAGAACTAGTGGCGTCTTGGAGTAAGGACCCATCAACACAAGTCGGTGCAGTTATCACTAAACAGAATCGCATTGTATCTGTTGGATTTAATGGCTACCCGCACGGTGTTTCTGACAGTGTCGATACCGATGAACGCGAGTTGAAATACCTTAAAACACTACACGCGGAAGAGAACGCAATTTTGTTCTCAAAACGTGATTTAGACGGATGTGATATTTGGGTGACGCATTTTCCATGTCCTAACTGCGCGGCAAAGATCATTCAAACAGGGATCTCACACGTGCACTGCCCTGAGCAATCTGAAGACTTTCTATCTCGCTGGGGAGATAAAATCCAAGTCAGCCAAGACATGTTCGATCAAGCGGGTGTGAAAGTCGACTGGCTACCACTAGAAGACATTGAAATTGAAGACAAAGACGTACGTTAATGTTTCGTTTTTGAATTTAAAAATAGCCCAGATGACTCTGGGCTATTTTCCCCCATTCAATCGACAAGAACCGCTCGACCTAGTCTGTTAACCGTGTTTTTTCGCGGTGAGTTCAGCAATTTTGACGATGACAAGCACTGACTTCTCCATCATTTCAACCGAAATAAACTCATGAATCCCATGGAAGTTAAAACCACCAGTGAAGATATTCGGGCACGGCAACCCCATAAAAGATAAACGTGCGCCATCTGTACCACCACGAATAGGTTTTATAATCGGTTCAACATCACACGCTTCCATCGCTTGCTTCGCTAACTCAATGATATGCGGGTAAGGCTCAACCATTTCTCTCATATTGTAATAGCTGTCTGTTATTTTCAGTTCTACAGAACCATGGCGTAAGCCCGCGTTCATGTCATCAACGAGTTTCTGCATAAAGGCTTTTCGCTCTTCAAGACCCTGACGATCAAAGTCTCGGATAATGTAACCAAGTTCGCTTCGCGCCACACCCATTTCTGCCGATTTTAAATGGAAGAACCCTTCGTAGCCTTCTGTTGTTTCGGGAGTTTGATCTTGAGGCATTTGAACCTGAAATTTCGCAGCCAAGTTCATCGCATTAACCATTTTACCTTTTGCAGTACCAGGGTGAACGCTGACACCATGAAAAATCACATCGGCGTTTGCCGCATTAAAATTTTCGTATTCCAGTTCACCTTGCGGGCCACCATCAATAGTGTATGCCCATTTCGCGCCAAACTTTTCAACATCAAATAAATCTGCGCCCCGGCCAATCTCTTCATCTGGTGTAAAGCCGATACAAATGTCGCCGTGTGGAATGTCTGGATTTTCTAGTAACAGCGCGACTGCAGAGAGAATCTCAGCAATACCAGCTTTGTTATCCGCGCCAAGTAATGTAGTGCCATCGGTGGTGATAAGATTGTGGCCATGTAGATGATGTAAATCTGGGTATTGCACCGGAGATAACACTTCATCCCCCAACCCTAGCGCGATATCGCCGCCTTGGTAATCTTCAATAAATTGCGGTTTTACGTTTTTTCCTGAGGCGTCAGGCGCGGTATCCATATGGGCAATAAAGCCGATAGGCGGCACCTCATAATCAACGTTAGCTGGCAGTCTAGCCATCAAGTAGCCATTTTTATCTAATGTCACATCACTTAAGCCAAGTTCGATCATCTCTTTCTTAAGCAACTCAGCAAACACAAGCTGACCAGGCGAGCTTGGGCAAAGCGTAACATGTGGATTTGATTGGGTATCGAACGTGACGTAGCGAAGAAATCTTTCAACTAAATGTTTCATATTTATTCTCATTGTTTTTATACGATGAGGCTTTATCAACCATCAGTAAGCTGACCTTACCTCATCAAACCTCAAACTATGTTACGCTCTTAGCTCAATAAGAATTTGCTTTGAATCATTTTTTCATAAGAAAGGCTACTGCACATCCCCTCGTCAATTGAAGCATGAATCTAATCTAATAATTCCTCAGCTAGTACTCGCCACTCTTTTACCTTACCGCGAAAATGAAGCCATTGTTTATCGGTCATAGATTGAGAAATATCTAATGTCAGTTGATCGACCAGCACAAAGTTAGAATCAATATTTTTAGAAAGCTGCTCACTGTAATAGCTCTCTGGCTCGAACAACAGGCGCATAAATATATCCTGATAAGTGACAGCATTGGACTTGTTGTCGAACAGATATTCGAGCTCTTGATATATCGTAGCTCGATAACCTCTCCATAAAGGACTGTTAAGAGTGACTTGTTGAGAAAACGTTTGAGCTAATTGGCGCTGACTTTCTGATAGGCTTCCCAACCACTCTTCCATCCATTCTTCTGTGTTATCTAGAATAATTTCACGTATTTCATCTTCCGTTTTATCCGCATATTTTGCGTTTCGCTCTTGATAATGCTCTTGTACATTACTCAGAAATTCCCGTTCTTGATCTTTCGTTAACTGTAAACTCAAAGCAAAAAGGTCTGGTGCCGCTTTACTTACCACTCTATCGTAATGCGCTCGCATTCTATCTCGATTTTCCTGCAAATAATTTAGGGTTATATCGCTCGCTTTTAATCTCTCAAGCTCTTTTAAATGATCGATATATAACGGTAACTCTTCTTTCTTATGCCATTCTGCTAACAATAATAAGCGTTCTTCGACCAAGACTTCTTGTTCACCTTGCAGAGAAACATAATCCTCTATGTAATCGATAACGAACCAATCGATATTGCTGTATAGAAACTTCTTCGTACATCCGGCAAGAAGAAATACGAAACAAAATAGAAGGCCATAACCAAGCACCTTATTAGATACACCCTGTAATTTAGTCACTTATTCGTATTCCCTTTTCTATTGATTAAGTTCTATACTCAACTTGTATCACTTAATATTGCGGCAAACTTACACCAGTGTGACAAATATTGATTGCCACCTTAATAATATATAGAGTTTGAAATTAACTTTTTGATCACAGCTATCCGCAAAAAAGTGAGTTAGAGCGCAATTATCGGCTAAAAAATACACCGAACGACGCTACTTATAACGGCATATAATTTGCATGGATGTTTTTTGGATGGTTTATGGAGGCGAAGTATGGCAGCCGCTGAGCAACTTGATACCAGTGTAGAATATGAGATTCGATATTTTGAACAGGGGAAAATGCACTGCATGAGAGTCATTGCTGAAAGCAAAAAAGTGGCTTATCAGTACTATTTAGAGTGCGGTAAGCACAACAGTGACTTGTACTCTATTCGCCCAGATAAATAAAAAAACCGCCTTTTAAGGCGGTTTTTTTATTATTAAAACTACGATAAACAATTGATTCCATTGATTATTTTGTATTAATCTTCAACTGTATTATTTGATGTCGCCAAAGCGCTCAAGATAAAGAACGGTTGCCGCAGTACGAGAAGGAACTTGAAGCTTTTTAAGTAAACTCTTCATATGAACTTTAACCGTTGATTCAGAAATAAAAAGACGATCGGCAATCTGCTTGTTGCGGAAACCTCTTGCCACCTCTCTTAAGATCTGCGTTTCGCGATCCGTCAGTGTATCAAAAACGTCCTCTTGTCCTGAACGCTCACTCAAATACTTAGAAACTTCTTGGCTGTAAGCTTTGTCACCTTGATGCGCTTGTTTTAGCAACTCAACCAGCTCATCAGGCTCAGTATCTTTCAATAAATAGCCATCTGCGCCACTTCGAACTATTGCTTCTATGTCAGCAGGACTATCCGATACGGTTAAGATAACAATTCGAGCTTCACAACCATCAGCACGTAGCGCTTGTAAGGTATCGAGGCCTGACATGCCTTTCATATTGAGATCAAGAAGTACAAGATCCAGTTCCAGCTCATGCGCTTTCGCTACCGCATCTGCGCCATTACTTGCTTCTGCAACGACTTCAAACTCAGGCTCAAAGCTTAAAAGTTGGTGAATACCTCGTCGCATGAGTGGATGATCATCCACCAGCATTACTTTACACACTGTCACTGTTTACTTCCTTACTATGTTGGAATTCTAGTTTTACGGTACAGCCTTTGTTTATCGATGCTTCAATGTGAAGATCGGCATGCAGCCTAGCGGCTCGCTCTTGCATGATACTCATACCGTAATGATTTAATTTTTCGTCTTGATGTTCAAAGCCTATTCCATCATCGGTAACGGTTACTGTGACTTTTCCATCATTATCAAGACATTGAATGTGAATATTATCTGCTTGCGCATGCTTGATGGCATTAATTGCCGCTTCTCTTATCAACTGTAGTAAATGAACCTGCTGGTGTGCATCCAGTTCAGTTGAAGAAAGTCTATTTTTTAACGTAATGTCAGCGACGGTTTGTTCGTTGAGCGTTTCGACCATATCTTGCAATGCTTGGCCAAAACTGCCCTCTTTAATCGTAAGACGAAACGTCGTCAGTAATTCGCGTAGTTGGGTATAAGCAGCAGATAAGCCCGTATCCAACTCGGCAATGACTTGATTCGCCTGAGCTATCGCTTTTTCATCAGGCAAATTCTTTACGCTTCTCTTTAATAAAGCGACCTGAATTTTTAAATAAGAGAGTGCTTGAGCTAATGAATCATGCAGTTCCCGAGCAATGGTGGCTCGCTCTTCCATCAGTAGGATTTGTTCTGCTTGGCGTTGGGCTCGATTGTAATACACGGCACGCGATAAAATCTGCACAAAGTTGTCAATCAGTGCCTCATTCGGACAAGGTAACCCGGCCTTCCAATACAAATAGCCTAAGTGCTCACCGTCTAACGTTAGAGCCTTACTATGGCAATCTTCATCACAGTCGTGGCAACCCTCTTCCCCTTCCATCAATATCCAACTCGGTTCTCCCAATTGCTCTATTTCAAGTTTGACCGCTTTAATGCCTTCAAGACTTGCAATATGTTGCAATATGGCTTGGAAGTTATCCTGATTAATACGCGAAGCCGTTAACTCTTTCGACGAGTCATACAATACTTCTAAAGACTGATTCGCATGCTGTAATTTACGCGTTTTTTCATCAACCGCTTGTTCTAGCCCTCGGTATAACTTACCAAGGTCCGTCGCCATCCGATTAAAGGTTCGAGTCAGGATCCCCATTTCATTATCGCTGGATACATCAAGCGATATATTAAATGAGCGATTCTTAATTTGCTCGCTAGCAAAAACTAAAGCACGCAAAGGCCGTACAACTTCGAGGCGCACAAAATGGACAACAAACATACTGACACAAAGGATACCGCCTAACCCTAACCCGCCAATCCAAGCTAAGTTAATCAGCTTTTGCTCCGAAAAGCTTTGCAGCTTAAATACAAACTCATCGATCTGCTTTACAAAACCAGCCACTAGGAGTTGGTACTCCGCCGGGTTGTCTCCTCTCAACACCGACTTGAGCTCATGCCATCTCATAATAAGACGGTAGTAATCATGAGTAATGTCTTCTGGCACTGACCAATGCTGGAGTGCTTTCATGGAAGGTGAGTATATCGAATGTTCAAATGCGTCAATATGTGAAGAGTAATCAACAGATTTAATCTGAATATCATGTGCCAAACGATAACTTTGCATTCGCATTGAGCCAGCAACATTGACGGCTTCTGCATCATTCAAGCTTGACGCTAACGTAAAAATTGCAAAACCAGTCGTAGCAACTGAAAGCAGCAAAATAAGAAGCATCGCGGACGCAATCGTGCGCGTCACTGACTTTTTCACATTTTTAAACAATCTGAGTTCCTCGCCCATTAACAACCCTATTTGTACGTGCAATGAACCCATTACCTTTCAACTTTATCAATATGTGATCACCTGCGACGGAATTTATTGATCCAAAACAATATTGCATCCCATTTACCTCCTAAGAGGTATTTATACAAATATGTCAAAAACTACAATTTCGTTAGTTTAAATGACAGTTTATTAATGAAAATTGTGGACTATGCTTAGTTTGGGTTCCAAGTTTCGAGGTGACTAAGTGGTAGACCTTTCCAGAAGAAGACTCTTTGCAAGAAAAGCGCACCCCGACAACGCCGTACGTTTGCCTTGGTTAACCAAGCCAGAACAGTTTACGGACGATTGCACTCGCTGCGGTAAATGCATTGAGGCCTGCGAAACAAAGATTATAACTAAAAGTGATGGCGGATTCCCTTCGGTCGATTTTTCTATTGATGAATGCACATTTTGTTATCAGTGTGCAGACGCCTGTCCTGAGCCCCTTTTCTTGCCAAAAACAGAGCAACCTTGGCAAGCGAAAGCAAGCATCAACGATAGCTGCTTAGCAAAACAAAATGTCGAATGCCGAAGCTGTGGGGATATGTGCGACCCAATGGCAATTCAGTTCAAATTAGAGCTGGGGAAAGTAGCACAACCCAATTTAGACCTTGATGAGTGTAACGGCTGCGGCGCCTGTGTTTCAGTGTGCCCGACTTCATCCATCAATGTGAGCAATATAACAGCCTAAGCCGTATGTCGTCGGCCAAAGGCAATAAATGAGAGAGCTATATGTCACTAAATGAAGTGCATATTTCAAGTTTGGTAGTACATGTACTGCCGGAACATCTGGACGAAATCAAACAACAGATCGAAGCACATGAAAATGCGGAAATCTATGGTGACAGTCCAGAAGGCAAGATTATCGTCGTGCTTGAAACCGAGAACCAAGGTTTTATCACAGACACTATCGATGCCATTAACAATTTACCGAATGTCTTGAGCACGGTATTGGTTTATCACCAAATCGAAACTGGGCTTGAAGAAACGGATGAAGAAGACACTGGAACACAACATTCCCAAATCGAGGGTGAAGTATGAAAATGACAAGACGTGCGTTTGTGAAAGCAAACGCGGCTGCATCAGCTGCTGCTGTCGCAGGTGTGACACTACCAGCATCTGCAGCCAACCTGATTGCAAGCTCTGATCAAACCAAAATCACATGGGACAAAGCACCTTGTCGTTTCTGTGGTACAGGCTGTTCTGTTCTTGTTGGTACTCAAAATGGCAAAGTGGTAGCAACACAGGGTGACCCAGAAGCACCAGTAAACAAAGGCCTAAACTGTATCAAAGGCTACTTTCTTTCTAAGATCATGTACGGTCAAGACCGTCTGACTCAGCCGATGCTGAGAATGAAAGATGGCAAATTCCACAAAGACGGTGAATTTACACCTATCTCTTGGGATGACGCTTTCGACATCATGGCTGAGAAATGGAAAGCTTCCCTCGAGAAAAAAGGTCCAACAAGCGTAGGTATGTTTGGCTCAGGCCAATGGACAGTAATGGAAGGCTACGCTGCGTCAAAGCTAATGAAAGCGGGCTTCCGTTCAAACAACATTGATCCAAACGCGCGTCACTGTATGGCTTCTGCTGTAGTTGGCTTTATGCGCGCATTCGGTATCGATGAGCCGATGGGTTGTTACGATGACTTTGAGAACGCAGACGCATTCGTTCTATGGGGCTCGAACATGGCAGAGATGCACCCTGTTCTATGGACTCGTATTACTGACCGTCGCCTAAGTCACCCTCACGTTAAAGTGAACGTGCTTTCTACTTACTACCACCGTTCATTTGAGTTGGCAGATCACGGCTACATTTTTAATCCACAGTCTGACCTAGCGATTGCTAACTTCATCGCGAACTACATCATCGAAAACGATGCGGTAAACTGGGACTTCGTAAACAAGCACACTAACTTCACTCAAGCAGATACCGACATCGGTTACGGCCTACGTGACGATGATCCGCTACAAAAAGCAGCGAAGAATCCTAACTCAGGCAAGCTAACGTCTATCTCTTTCGAAGAGTACAAAAAGTCTGTTGCACCTTACACAGCTGAGAAAGCCTCTGAAATCTCTGGTGTTGAAAAAGAGAAGCTTATCGAGCTTGCGAAGCAATACGCCAATCCAAATACGAAAGTAATGTCACTTTGGACAATGGGTATGAACCAACATACTCGTGGCGTGTGGATGAATAACTTGGTTTACAACATCCACCTACTAACAGGTAAAATCTCGACTCCGGGCAACAGCCCATTCTCACTAACGGGTCAACCATCAGCATGTGGTACCGCTCGTGAGGTTGGTACGTTTGCTCACCGCCTACCTGCGGACATGGTGGTTGCTAACCCGAAACACCGTAAGATTGCAGAAGAGATCTGGAAACTGCCAGAAGGTACGATTCCACCAAAACCTGGCTTCCACGCCGTATTACAAGACCGTATGCTGAATGACGGCGTTCTGAACTGTTACTGGGTTCAATGTAACAACAACATGCAAGCGGGTCCAAACATCAACACTGAACGTCTTCCAGGTTACCGCAACCCTGAAAACTTCATCGTTGTGTCTGACCCATACCCGACAGCAACAGCACAAGCAGCAGACCTTATTCTTCCTACCGCAATGTGGATTGAAAAAGAAGGTGCTTACGGTAACGCAGAGCGTCGTACCCAAGCTTGGTACCAACAAGTGGGCACGGTCGGTCAGGCAAAATCTGACCTATGGCAGCTAATGGAGTTCTCGAAACGCTTCAAAATGGAAGAAGTGTGGCCTGAAGAGCTACTAGCGAAAGCGCCTCAGTACCGTGGTAAAACCATGTACGACGTACTATACCGCAATGGTAATGTCGACAAGTTCCCTATCGAAGAAGCTCGCGAATTGAATGACGATGCCCACCACTTCGGTTTCTATGTTCAAAAAGGTCTGTTTGAGGAATACGCAACGTTTGGCCGCGGTCACGGGCATGATTTAGCACCATACGACCGTTACCATGAAGTGCGTGGTCTACGTTGGCCAGTTGTTGATGGTAAGGAAACACAATGGCGCTTTAAAGAAGGTTCTGATCCATACGCAAAAGAAGGTTCTGGTTGGGACTTCTACGGCAATGCTGACGGCAAAGCGAAGATTATCTCTGCACCATATGAAGCGCCACCAGAAGTGCCAAACGATGAGTTTGATATGTGGCTATGTACTGGTCGTGTTCTTGAACATTGGCACACAGGCACCATGACTCGTCGTGTACCTGAGCTATACAAAGCAGTACCAGACGCAGTGTGTTACATGCACCCTGAAGACGCAAAAGCGCGTAACGTTCGTCGTGGTGAAGAAGTACTCATGGCAAACAAACGCGGCGAAGTACGCGTTCGTGTTGAAACTCGCGGTCGTAACCGTCCGCCAAAAGGTTTGGTATTCGTACCGTTCTTTGATGCACGTATTTTGATTAATAAGCTCATCCTAGATGCGACTGACCCACTGTCTAAACAGACAGACTTTAAGAAGTGTCCAGTCAAAATCACTAAGATTGCTTAACCTTCAGATACCGAATGCTACGGCCGTCACTATGGCGGCCTAATAAAGAATTTAAGCCATAAAGGCGGAGATGAAATGATGAAAAAATTACTTGTCGCACTTTTATCTGTAGGTGCTTTAGTGACAGGCATTGCGCAAGCTGAGTTAGATAATCCAGGTGGTATTGGCGGTCTAGAGTCTCTACGTGGAATGTCTCAATTGGAAGACACACGCCCAGCAGATGAGTTCAAAGACTTCCCTAAAGATCAGATTGTTGAAGATAGCTTTGTTTATCAACCACCGTTGATCCCACACAGCATCCGTCACTACGAAGTGTCGTTAAATGCTAACAAGTGTCTTGCGTGCCACAGCTGGAAAAATGCAAAAGAGTCAGGCGCGACTAAAATTAGCGTAACGCACTATGTAAACCGAGAAGATGCTGTATTGGCGGATATGTCTCCTCGTCGTTACTTCTGTTTGCAATGCCACGTGCCACAAACTAATGCTAAGCCACTAGTTGAAAACAAGTTCGAGGCAGTTGATTCGCTTCAGTAATTGAAACGCGAGTACGAAGAGGTTATTTATGAAAATACTTAAAGCGTTTTGGAAAAGACTGAAGAACCCAAGTAAAGCTGCCGCTGGTGTGGTTTTGTTCTTAGGTTTTGCTGGCGGTCTTTTATTTTGGGGCGCATTCAACACAGGTATGGAGGCAACCAACACAGAAGAGTTCTGTTCTGGCTGTCACGCACCAATCGTTGCTGAAATTCAAGAAACAATTCACTACTCTAACCGTTCTGGTGTTCGTGCCATCTGCTCAGACTGTCACGTTCCTCATGAATGGACAGATAAGATCGTTCGTAAAGTACAAGCATCCAAAGAGCTATTCGCTCACTATGTTCTACGTACTATCGATACACCAGAGAAGTTCCAAGAGCGTCGAGGACACCTTGCTGAGCGAGAGTGGGCGCGAATGAAAAAGAATGACTCTCTTGAGTGTCGTAACTGTCACGAGTTTGATTACATGGATTACTCTCAACAAGGCTCACGAGCAGCGGAGCAGCACTCTACTGCGCTAGCTTCTGGAGAGAAAACCTGCGTAGATTGTCACAAAGGCATCGCGCACAAACTACCGGACATGAGCGGCGTTGAAGGCTGGCACTAAGGAGACTTACCATGAGTACTTTAGAATCTGTAATTTGGCATATCCTTGGCTATAGCGCCATGCCTGTGATTATTCTTTCCGGCTTTGTGGCAGTAGCAGCAATCTCTCTCTGGCTGCTGTCATTTGGTAAGGATAAAGAGGTGTAACGTAACGCACCTCTACCCGTCAACTTGCCTATTTGTTGACACTAAGCGCTGAGTATCTACTCGGCGCTTTTTTATTCACCGTCACTTTCGGCCCAAAATGTCCTCAACCGATACATATACTCAATCGGTATAATAAGGTAGTCAGTAACGACCAAAAAAAGCGACCATAAAGGTCGCTAAAATTTACTGCTATAGGGAGTTGTTTAAGACTCTTTTACTGGCAGAACCTGCTTGACGTATTGCCCTGGCGCTTCATCGATTGCTGGGTGATCTTCCGAGCCAATAGGGAATGGTTCAACTTGCTCTTTTGGATTGAATTGAAGTAGCCATTCATTCCAATGTGTCCACCACGACCCCTCTTTGTGCTCGGCATTATTCAACCACTCGTCAGCCGAATCATCCAAAGTATCGTTCAACCAATAACCATACTTATTTTTCGCTGGAGGGTTTACGATACCCGCAATATGACCCGACTCACCGAGAACAAACGTTTTGTTGCCACCAGTGTTCAGGGCACCACGATAAGTTCCCTGCCATAACGCAATGTGGTCTTCTTTCGTTGATACAAAATAGCTAGGAATTTTGATCTTATTTAGGTCAATCCATACCCCACCAATTTTGACGCCTTTGTCTTGCACTAGCTTATTCTCTAAATAGAGCTCACGAAGCAAGAAGTTATGGGAGGCGGCACTCACGTTGGTGCTGTCACTGTTCCAGTACAACAAGTCAAAATCGACTGGGCTGTTACCCTTTAAGTAGTTGTCGACATAGTAGTTCCAGTACAAGCTGTTTTCGCGCAGTAAGCTGAATGTGACGCTTAATGAACGACCGTCCATATACCCTTTTGCGTTGTTTTGCGCCTCAATTGCACTCACAATGGTGTCATTGATGTACGCGCCAACTTCGCCTGGCTGAGAAAAGTCGAGCAATGTGGTGAAGAAAGTCGCTGATTTAATACGCTTCTTCATACGTTTTGCCGCATAGTACGCAACCGTGCTCGCCAGAACCGTACCACCGATACAGTAACCAGCCGCGTTGATTTGCTCTTGGCCCGTTATATCTTCAATTGCGGCGACGGCTTTGACGACGCCTTCTGTCACATAGTCACCAAACTCTACATGCGCTTGTGCCTTGCCTGGGTTGCGCCAAGACATCATAAATACGCTATGTCCCTGCTCTAGCAGCCATCGAACCATTGAGTTCTTCGCTGTTAAGTCAAGGATGTAGTATTTATTAATGAAAGGCGGAACGATGAGCAGTGGCGTCGCATTCACTTTCTCTGTTAGAGGTCGATATTGAATCAACTCAAACAATTCGTTTTGAAAAACCACATCGCCCGGAGTGGTCGCCACGTCATCACCCACGCGGAACGCATTGTTGTTCGTCATACGAATTTTCAAAATGTCCGCACTGGACTCAACGTCTTCTTTTAACTGCTCTAAGCCAGCCAGAAGGTTTTGACCGTTTTGCTCAAGTGTCAGTTTCAAGAGTTCTGGATTCGTCGCGATGAAATTCGAAGGGGAAAGTGCATTGATGGCTTGACGAGAAAAGAAAAGTATTCGCTCTTTAGATTTTTCATCCAAACCTTCGAGTGACTCAATTGTATCTAAATAAGTCTTGCTGAATAACAGGTAGGATTGCTTAATGAAGCTATACATCACCTCATTTTGCCACGCTTCATTAGAAAAACGCTTGTCCCCTTTTTCTGCTTCAATGATCTGTTTTTGGTTACCTGCCAACGCGACATTCTGCCAAATTTGTAGCTGCTGTTCCCACCATTCTGCTTGCAGTTTTAAGATCGCAGCAGGTTGATTTACAGCTTGTTCGAAGAGTTTGGCAGTGTCTTCCAAGTTCACTTCTTGCATGGCCTTATTTAAAGGAGAGTTCACGACTGCCTTGTTCACTTCGAAATCATGCCACCACTGTTGATTGGTTTGTTGAAGCTGTACAAGATAGTCCGAAAAGAAGTGCTGAAACATAGTCTTACTCCTATATTCGGAAAAAACAACGCCGCCCAAATTAGGGTCTAGAGACCCTAAGGCGGCGAGAATCGGACAAATTACGCTGGAGTAACAGTCTTTAGATTTTCCGAAGTCATTTTCTCAACGTCTTCTTTGAACTCTTTTGCAATAGCTTGAAGCTTGTTGCTGTCGTCCATCATTTGTTGAGAAAGCTTAGTAAGAACGCTTAGTTGCTGGCTGTTGAAAGCAGTCAATGACGTTACGTCTTTGATTTCTGATGCCGCTTTCATTTGGTTCAGACCCACTTCGCTGTAAGTACGAATTGCGTTCAGTTGAAGCTCAGTCAACACTTCTACGTTTTTTGTCACTAGCTTGTTGAACTTCAAGTAAGGTTCTAGATTTTTTTCAGTTTGATCGCTAAAGGTTTTGAAGAAATCTGTGTACATGGTTTATCTCCTAGAGAAAGAATTAAAAATGTCCGTTTAAATAATTACTTAACTGCTTTTATAACCACAGCCGTCCCCATGCCGCCGCCCACACAAAGTGATGCGACACCATATTGACCATTTTGCTTATGAAGCTCGTGAACAAGCGTCACTAAGATTCGGTTGCCCGATGCACCAAGTGGGTGACCTAGCGCGATAGCACCACCATTAAAGTTCGCTTTATCTTGAATCGCGTTAACGGGAACTTGGTTGGTTTCCGCCAACTGATGAATCACGCCAAGTGCTTGCGCAGCAAATGCTTCGTTTAACTCGTAAACGTCAATGTCGTTTACCGTTAATTCCGCTTTTGCTAATGCTTTATTGACTGACTCCACTGGACCTAGACCCATAATTTTCGGATCAAGCCCCGATTGCGCATAGCTTACGATCTCAGCAATAGGCGTGAGTCCATGTGCTTTAACTGCGCTCTCAGACGCGACGATAATTGCACTCGCGCCATCGTTAATACCTGATGCATTCCCCGCAGTCACAGTGCCTTCACGGTCAAAAGCAGGGCGCAGCTTGCTTAACGCTTCCATGGTCGCATTAGCCTTTGGGTATTCGTCGGTATCAAATAGCACCGTTTCACGGCGTTGCTTTACTTCTACGGGCACAATTTCGTCTTTGAATTTGCCCGCTTCGATTGCCGCCACCGCTTTCTGTTGGCTAGACAGCGCATACTCGTCTTGCTGTTGACGGGTTAGGCCGATTTCTTTTGCAACGTTTTCTGCCGTCACACCCATGTGATATTGGTTATAAACGTCGGTTAAACCGTCCGCTACGAGCAGGTCTTTCAGCTCTAGGTTGCCCATTTTGTTGCCATCACGAATACTGCTTGGTGCGGCAAACGGTATCTGAGACATGACCTCAACACCTGCTGCAACAACAATCTCTGCATCGCCACTACGGATATGTGAAACCGCATCCATGACGGTTTTCATGCCACTGCCGCAAACCATGTTTACGCCATACGCAGGAACCGCGTCCGGAATCCCAGCGAACAATGCCGCCTGACGACCGACTCCCATGCCTTGACCTGCGCCGACAACGTTGCCAACAATGACTTCGTCAATCTTATCACCAGTCAACTTTGCCGCTTCTAACGCGCCTTTAATCGCTACTGCTGCCAAGTTGCCAGCAGAGGTATTTTTAAGACTGCCACCAAAGGCACCAATTGGAGTGCGCTTCGCCGCTACGATAAATACTTTTTCCATCATCTTCTCTCCTTAGTGCATATATAGGCCGCCATTCACCGACAAAGTCTCACCGGTGATATAGGCTCCTGCATCGCTGACCAAGAAGCTGACTGATGCTGCAATTTCTTCTGGTGTAGCAAGGCGTTTCATTGGGATTTGATTCGTGATGGATTCCAATACTTCTGGCTTCATTTGCTCAACCATTGGTGTACCAGTGTAACCTGGCGCAATAACATTTACTGTCACACCCGAACGAGCACCTTCATACGCCAAGGCTTTAGAGAAACCTATCATCCCAGCTTTCGCCGCCGAGTAGTTTGCTTGACCAAACTGCCCTTTTAAGCCATTGACTGAGGAGATGTTAATGACACGACCACCGCCTTTTTCGCACATCGCAGCGAACAGAGGTTGCGTAACGTTGAATAGACTATTGAGGTTGGTATTAATGACGTCATTCCAAGCTTGCGCAGTCATCTTTTTAAACACGCCATCACGTGTGATACCTGCGTTGTTGATAACGACATCAATGGTCCCTTCTTCCTCAAGCAATTGCGCTAACTTTTCTGCACACTCTGCAGTGTTTGTTACGTCCAACTCAAAAAGGCGAACCTGATCTTTGGTAAACCCTTTACTGTTGAACCACTCCAACGCACATTCATAGTTTCCTGTGAAATAAGTAGCGATTACACGGTAACCATCATTCACTAATTGAGAGGAAATAGCAGAACCAATTCCGCCTTTTGATCCGGTGATCAAAGCGACTTTCTTCATCGAAGACTCCATTCTTAACGGCATTTAAAAAAGCAAACTAAATACACTGATGAAATAAATCACCAACTGACGTGTTTATTTATTCTTTTGGCTATCAATCCTGTGATGCCTTTTATTTTAAGTTAAACCAGAAATATTACATTTCAAATAAAAAACTAATCCATTTGCATAAGATTGATTTAGATCTCATTAAACATGAAATGTTATAAAATGGTTAACTCTTTATAAGTCATTGTTTTAAATAAAATAAAGTTAAACACAAGCTTATCAAAACATAAATTTAAGCATTATTTATCAATAGGTTACATACCGAACAGTGGACGTTACATCATCTCATGATTTCAGATACCACTCTCATGCTCAGAGTTGTTCTCTATAAATACGATTAGAATAATAATTCAAATATAAATATAAGCAATTGTCAGTAATATCATTTAATTACTAACTTAAATGATATTTAAGACAGTATAAACTTAATTTTATATTTATAGTTTCGCTTATGAAAAGTGGTATATTTAGAATGTAAACAATAGAAGAAAACGTCTCATTTTGGTGCAGTTCGCACTATTATGACGCAGCAATTAAAAAATAATTTCAGTTTTATTTTAAATATCCAAATAACATCAATTAACTAGCATTTAACGTATCGAATCACTTTTTATCTATTGAAGTACCGGTACGGTGCAATATTCGATGGTGCCATCTCCTAAAGCAATCATCTAGATTCTTTAACCCAGTAAATTGATGTTATACCCAAATGATGTCAAGATGCAGAAATCGTGTCAGTGACATGCTCCGCAGGGCGAGTTTCCTTATCCCACAGCCTTTGTTAACGATTTTTGATTTAGAACCACTAGATCTTCAAATCGTTGCCGTGCCTGTGAGCCAAGTCATTCTCGCTGAACCTAAGCACCTTGAGGTTATTTGGGGATATTTGGGGATAGTATCCTTTATCAATTTGCACTATCTTTGTGGCTTCTATCAAATCACTTAGTTATCAACAAACATGAATCTTGCATTGCTCAGTATGTTCATCCCTACCTTCTTTTTTGTCTCAATTACACCAGGAATGTGCATGACGCTCGCCTTAACGCTAGGAATGAGTATCGGTTATCGCCGCACATTATGGATGATGATTGGTGAACTCGTCGGTGTCGCGCTGGTTTCAGTCTCGGCAGTACTAGGGATCGCAGCGATCATGCTCAACTATCCTTGGATGTTTATCGCACTCAAGTTTATTGGTGGCGGCTACTTACTCTATCTTGGTGTAGAAATGTGGCGATCTCGAGGTAAGTTAGCAATAAATGTCGATAATTTAGAAAAACCCAGAAGTGGCAACGTCGCGCTCATCATGCAAGGCTTCGTTACCGCTATCGCAAACCCAAAAGGCTGGGCATTTATGATTTCTCTACTGCCGCCTTTTATCGATCAAAATGCGGCTCTTGCTCCACAGCTGATCGTGCTTGTCTCCATCATTCTTCTTTTTGAGTTCATTTGTATGTCTCTGTATGCCACTGGTGGTAAAGGACTGAAACGCGTGTTGGGTCAATCAAAGAATGTGCGTCTGATGAACCGTATCGCGGGCACTTTAATGATGGGGGTTGGTGTTTGGCTATTACTGAGCTAAAGCAACGCTGGAAATGATGAAAAATATCCTAAGAAAAATTACGCGAAACATAAGTGAAGTATTAGATTTTCAGGCCCGGGTTTGGGTCGTAAACGTTTATGCTGGAGAACATAAAGGCGAATCTTACGTTGTAAACGAAGACAGCTTTTCCGAGCCATTGCAATGGATGAAAAAGAAAGGTTATCACACATCCATGCTGCGCCTGGTTGAATCGATGAAGCGCTCTCAAATCATTGAGTTCGATTTAGGTCACGTCAAACACCGCCTGATGCGTGTGAAATAGCACAAAGTAAAACGCCACTCAAACTGAGTGGCGCAAGCAATTTTTACCTTCAGCACCTCGCATTACGGCGCGGTATCAATCTCGACAGGTAAGTAGTGCTTCGGTTCTAGTTTGAACAGTTCAGGTAATACGGTACCAATGGAAATGGAAGACCATGTACCTGATAGCACACCAATAAACATCGCGGTTGAGAAACCCGCTAGCGGTGCTCCCCCCATAATCCATAGTGCACCAACAGTAATCAGTGTTGTGCCTGATGTCACCATCGTTCTAGAGAACGTCGCGATGACAGCCTGGTCATTGATGTCTTCCATTTTCCAACTTTGTTTCGCGATCAGTAGCTCACGAATTCGATCTGAAATGATGATCGAATCATTCAATGAGTAGCCTAAAATTGCCAATACGGCAGCAAAAACCGTTAAGTTGAATTCCATTTGGGTAACGGCAAAGAAGCCGAGGACGACAATTACGTCATGAGCCAGAGCAAATACAGAGCCACTCGCTAAGCGCCATTCAAAACGGAAACACAAGTAACCAAGGATGCTCAGCACACAAATCAATAGTGCTAAACCGCCTTGGTCAAACAAATCCTGACCAACTTGAGCACCAACAATACTGTTGC
Source organism: Vibrio sp. T9 (assembly GCF_003123985.1). Lineage (NCBI taxonomy): Bacteria > Pseudomonadati > Pseudomonadota > Gammaproteobacteria > Vibrionales > Vibrionaceae > Vibrio > Vibrio sp. T9. The sequence continues at coordinate 353,135 of NZ_NIGY01000003.1, read as the reverse complement.
TGACGACATCAACTTGATGTGAAACTGGCTTTAATACCTCTTCCACACTCGGCAGAGTTTGTCCTTCTTCTGGGGCGGAGTAGCGAATAAGCCAACGACCATCTTCACCTGTGCGGGTGACAGAGGTTGATTCACCAAGTTTTGGTTGCAGTGCATCCAGCAGATCGTGGTTGGTTAACGACTTATCGACTTTCACTTCTGTCACCATACCACCAGTGAAATCCAAGCCAAGATTCAACCCTTTAAAGCCCAGAGCACCAAGTGCGATCACCGTCAAAACGATAGAAACTAGCGTAGTGAAGTGGCGAATTTTACGAATGTTTTGTTTTAGCATTTCGACCATGATTAAACCCTCACATCACGACGGGCATCTCGGCCCCAAATTAAATTGATCATTGCTCGAGAGGCAAATACGCCTGTAAACATACTGGTTAACAAACCTAATCCGAGTGTTAAAGCAAAGCCTTGGATTGGACCGTTACCGATGGCGTATAAAATCACGGCGGTGATCATGGTAGTAATGTTGGCATCAAGGATGGTCGAGAACGCGCTATCAAAGCCCAGATCAATCGCTTGAGCGAAACTGCGGCCTTCACGCATTTTGTCCTTAATACGTTCGAAGATAATAACGTTGGTGTCCACTGCCATACCAACGGTTAACACCAACCCTGCAATACCTGGAAGCGTTAGCACCGCACCTGGTAACAAGGCAATTAAGCCAAGCAAACAAAGCATGTTGGCACAAAGCGCCACGTTCGCCACCCAACCTAAGCGGCGGTACCAAAGGGCCATAAAGGTCAGTGTTAACCCCATACCCAAAGCAAGTGCCGCAAAACCATTTTCAATGTTTTCAGCCCCCAAAGAAGCACCAATAGTGCGTTCTTCTACGATAGTAACCGGGGCTGTTAGCGAACCCGCACGAAGTAATAGCGCTAACTGCTGCGCTTCGTCCATGCTGCCAGCGCCGGTAATACGGAATTGGCTACCAAGTTGAGATTGAATAGTCGCAACGCTGATAACGCGCTCGCTGCGCTCTGTTACGCCACGATCGTTTGTCTTGTATTCGCGATAAACCGTCGCCATTGGCTTGCCAATATGCGTTGCAGAGAAATCACTCATCTTTTTACCGCCCGCGTGGTCAAGCGAGATGTTAACTTCTGACATACCCATATTGTCGACGCCTGCACGAGCATTAACAATGTGCTCACCCGTTAGGACTGGTCGTTTCTCTAGAATAACAGTTCGGCCATCGTTATCTTTCAGCACAAGATCTTGGCCGCTTCGCGCTTGGCCTGCATCTTTCACTTCGTAGAATGCCAAACTCGCAGTGGCACCAATAACGTTTTTCGCTTGTGCTGGGTCTTGTACACCTGGGAGCTCAATACGAATGCTGTCTTTACCCTGACGCTGAACTAATGCTTCCGTAATGCCTAGCTCTTCAATACGACCACGCATAATCTTCAAGTTTTGTTGCAATGTCGTTGATTGGAACTCTTGAATATTCTGCTCACTTGGCTCAAGAACAAAACCGCGAGACGAGCTTTTCACCACCCAACCTGGATAGTTTTGACGCAAGAATTTATTTACTTCAGCCAGGGCGGTATCACTCTCACTGTTTACCGCAATGCGGTTACCACTTTCTGCGCGAGTTTGTACACCGCGCACGCGCTGATCTCGCAGGCTTGCTTTGATCTCATCGATCAAAGCATTACGTTGCTCCTCAAATGCTTTATTTACGTCAACATTCAAGAGGAACTGTACCCCACCGCGAAGGTCAAGACCGAGTTTGATTGGGCTAAACCCCATCTCATTCAGCCACTCTGGAGCAACAGACACATATGAGAAGGTAATGCTGTCTTCTTTATTTAGCTCATTGTTTAGTAACGTACGAGCTTTGCTTTGCGCATTTTCATCATCGAATACAATGGTCGTTTTGCCATCTTTTTCGATGATTTTGTCTGCTGAGATGTGATTGGTTTTCAGTAGTTGATTCAACTGAACAACCGACATTTCACTGCTGTTTTGGTTTGAAAACGTTAGCTGGATCGATGGTTGCTCACCGAACCAAGTCGGAATCGCGCTTAACGTTAAGATAATGACCGTCGTGATTAATACGACATATTTCCAAGCTGAATAGTGATTCATCAGCTTTCTGTTCTTTTGCTGCTTTGCTGTTTTTTTCATGTAAACATCATCCCTTCACTACGAAGTGAAGCTTTTAATAACAAGGCTTAACACACGACAGATGCCCCCAGAATAAATTCAGGGTATGAAAAGCTCAGGACGGTTACGCCCTGTTGAATACAATCGTCGTGTTAAGAGTGCACAATGGTGCAAATAGATGGTGTTTAGGCAGAAAATTGACTATTGAGTGCGACGTACATTGCGTTGGTCTCTTTCCAACCAGAAATGCGATGATCGCTTGTGAAATGATAAAAAGTGTACTGGTTTTGACGCCAATTGATATCCATCAGGCTGTAGGCATAACCTGCGTCAGCATAGAAAGGCGTGTTTAGGTCACCAACAACGTCAATATGCTCATCATCAAGGCCTTCACGTAAGTGAGAAACCCAACGTTGAGTGTTAAATAGGGCTAGCGTATCGAGTCTTGCGTGACTTTCAGAAATCGGAGACTGCGTCGTTTCTTCTGAGACTTCAGAAAAATCGATTGAGGTATTTGCAAAAGCAATACTCGCAACAAATGGTTGCAGCTTAGAAAAGTAAGGTAAATGAGCTTTCTGATCGATTTGCGCAGCAAAAACATGCGCTGGTAGCAATACCATCGCAAGCAGCATAAAAAGCAATTTTTTCAAGCAAATCTGAGACATAAGAACTCACTAAAAACAAAACGAGTCGAGTTTTTTCACTCGACTCGATGATAGTATTCCTATTAATTATGGTTCACAACTAAAAAGTTATAAATCTCTAGAGGCTTTACACTAAAGGCGCTCTGTTAGCGGTAAAAGATATCGCCTTTATCGACATCTAAATAGATTTTGTTCTCTTGCTCCAAACCACCACAATAAATGAAGTACACATTGCGCTTGTCATAAGTAACCGAACGAACCCAGCCACCGAGCTCTTCAAAATCACTCGGATCACAGGTTTCATCGTCTAACAATTGCTGGGTTTTCTTGCGGAAGATGTCCAAGTGGACTTTTAAATCATCCGACTTCTGCAAATATCCATCCAGTATTTCTAAACGCTCTTGTTCTTTAATAACTGGCTCTGCATCAGATAATCCTTCGGAATTCAACCACTCAGCTTTTTCTTCACCGCCCTCTTCATAAACAAGGTAACCAGAGATTCGATACCAACCATCCACTTTTTCTAACACCGATACTTTTTCTCCCTTATAGAGCGTATCGACAACCAAAGCATTAGCATTTGGCTTATTGTAAACATTGATTCGACGCTCAATGACATAGTATTCGGTCACTTCAGGAGGGGAGGTTTCTAAATCCAGAATCGGTTTGGATGTTCCTTCTTCCACTGGCGCTTGCTCCACTTGCGCAGCTTTTGGCGCCTCAGGTTCATCTTTTGGCATAAAGAAGAAATAGTATCCAGCACCCGCCCCACAGAGCAACAGTATGACAATCAATGCGATGAGAATTTTCTTCATGTACTTTTCCTTTTCATTCTTTGTTCTTATCTCACCGGCAACACGCATGTCGCGGAAATTTGGGTATATACTCAAAAGGGTCGGTCAACTAACGCGAGCAATAATGATCAACAAACTCAATTGGATACTGTTGTTTCTTCTGTTCCCCATTATGGGGCACGCCAATATTCAATGTAACCCATCGTCGTGGAATGACAATCTTACCCAATTCAATCGTTTAGAGTCCAATTACAATAAGCATGTTGAGGTATTCAATGCACTTTTAGCCGAACATAAGCAGCGCCAGTTATTGTCCCAAACCTTTTCCCTACATGAACTCGTGTTACTTTGGCGCGCCCGCTCGAACCAAAATGCGTTCAAAACTCAATTAAAAGCCTCCATTCAATATAAAGAAGAACTCACGACTAAAGCTAATGAGTTGATTAAATTGAGCACACAATCTCAATGGTCAGCAAATGGATGGAAGAAACTTGCCCAAAAGTGCCGTGAGTCAAACGAAACTGCCAATCAAATCACTGCGGAGTGGTATAACACCAACGCTTTGCAACTTACCGAGGATTACAAACGCCTTTCTTCACAGTACCAAGCACTAGCGCAACTCTATGATAAAGAAGCGAGATCGCTTCAATACGCTCAAGATGTTTCGAGGTAAAAATCGAGCCAGTTTTGAAAAGACGATGTCGGGTTTTCACTCCAATATTGGACGTTATTCTTGCTTTAATTCCTTCTTTTAGTGATCCCAACGTTATATGTAAAAAATGGGACTGTTCCCCTTTACAAACCTGACTAAACCATGACCAAGAGAGGCAACTTATAGAGACATACGTCACAATAATGCTTTACTTATGGCCAATTTTTGGTTAATTTACCCATTAATAAAATTTAATAAAAAGTCACATTTGGCTGGAGATGATGCTACAACCATGGTTATCAATCGATTAAGTAACAGGGACTGTCCTAATGCTACCAAAGCCAAGTTTTTGTCAGTAGTTAGGCACGTAAAAGAGTTTGGTTCAATCAGCGATTTGGACCTTTGTAAAATCTTCGGAGAAACAATTTGGAGTGATGGGAGGGAATACCATTCAGCTGCGTTCTCATTCAAGGTTGATAGATACACAGGTAACTGTGAAATCTCACAATACAAGCACCAATAAGGCTTAAGAATTTATAAGGCGGAGTCAGGAAACTGATTCCGCTTTTTTGATCATCGCAATCGTAAAGTCATGATCGGAATAACCCTCGATCAATTGTGCGTCTGGACATAGCCATCGGCAATAGCGTAACACCCCAAGTTTATTATGCGATGCGAGCATTCTCATGCTCGGCAGCTTTTCTTCATCCAATAAGTTAAACACGCACCCTCTCTCTGCGGCCCGGTACATTTTCTCGATCATCTCAATGGTATGATTTGGATTCGCGGATTGATAATTCAATGATCCAGAAGCAAAGACATAATCACTACGGGGCAATACCAACGTTGAAAAGTCACCGCATACGAACTCACTTTGAGTACGAAAGTCCCGCTTTCTGGCCTCAGAGATAAACTGTTTTTGCTGATCAATGCCAATATAACTTTGGGGGCGCAGATTGTTGAACTCAATAAACGCTAATAAGTCTCCGTAGCCGCACCCAATATCTAAAAGACTTGAACCGTCTAACGTTAACCCACGGCACAAGGCTTCAAATCGACTGATTTGGCTGTACTTATCTCTCCATCCCAGCGTTCGCGCTCTGTCTGTACCGAACTGTCGGTATCGCTTTCGGTGATAGTGAGCAATCTTAAGTCTATCGAGAAATTTCATCTTTCTTATGCATAAATCGGCAAGCTTCCATTTCCTTTCACTTGTCTAATCGCCAAGTGCGTATGGATATCTTTTACGTTTTCTAATCGTTGTAGCTTTCTAGTGAATGTTTCATAGCCAGCGAGATCTTTGCTGACCACTTCTAACAAATAATCATAAGCCCCTGATACAACATGGCACGAGATCACCTCGTCCATTTCAACAACAGCATGTTCAAATTCATCAATCGAAGAAGCTTGGTGGTTGTTCAAACTGACTTCAACAAATACGGTCATCGCAATACCCACCGCGTCTCTGGACACAATGGCTCGATAACCGCTAATGACGCCCTCCTGCTCTAAACGCTTAATGCGTCTTGCACAAGGTGATGCCGATAATCCTACTTTGTCAGCAAGCTCTGCCGTAGTCAGGGTTGCATCCTTCTGGATCAAGTTGATCAGTTGCCTGTCAATTTTGTCCATTTTTCCTTCCATGCCAATAATCACTAACAATTGACATTTATACGCGCTTTATCACCAACATCAAGCTTAATTACGTCAAATTTTGCCTCCCTTTGGCACGAGTTTTATTCAACAATTAACACATCATTTACAAATGGACATGCCGACAATGATCTTGGGATACGCAGCTATATTAACGACCTTACTGCTTTGGTCTGGTTTCTTTATTTCTTTAAAAGGGGGCGCAATTTCTAACTTGCAGCCAGCCGATATCGCGTTAGTTCGCTTTCTAATCCCAAGTTTAATTTTATTACCATTTGTGATTAAGCATAAGCAGGCGCTTCGCGTCGTGCCTAAACGCTACCTAACTGGTGTTGTGGTAGGGAGTGGCCTGCCCTACCTGCTGGTCGTCGGCACAGCTATGCACTTCGCTCCCGTGGCGCACGGCAGTGCATTAGTACCTGGCACTTTGCCATTGTTTGTTTCTGCTATCGCGGTGTTGTGCTATCAACAGTCGCTGAGTGCTCACCGCTTAATCGGGCTTTCTACGGTGTTGTTAGGGATTTTCGTATTCCTTCTTTCTAATAGCGGTGCAGAGTACAACTGGTCTCAATTACAAGGCCACATCTTGTTTCTAACCGGTAGCATTATGTGGGCCGTTTTCACCATCAGTGCTCGTGTTGCTAACCTTAATGCGCATGTCTGTGCTGGGTTCGTTGCAATCGCGTCTTTGGCACTGCTCATCATTGCGGTTGGCTTCGGATGGGTAGATAGTTACCTAGCGATAACGCCGATCAGTCAGTGGCCGTGGGAAGAGTTATTTGGCCACGCGATGTTGCAAGGTGTCGGCGCAGGCTTAATCGCCTCTTTTACCTTTATCTATGCAATCCGAATTATTGGCGCCGAAGCCAGTGCTGCTTTTGGGTCATTAACTCCAGTCGTCGCGACACTTCTTGCCGTTCCAATCTTTGGTGAACAACCAGATTCACTTACTTGGTTAGCGCTGATGCTGGTAACCTGCGGCAGTATTGTGGCAAGCCAAATCTTTATGAAAGATGGAATGAGCCAAACTTATCGCCCACCACTTCACAGATAGCGATAATTTTACAAAAACTTTTGTCCTACTATCTTGAATAACAAAATGGCGTTTTGATAGCCTCGATTTAACCAATAATTAAAACGCCAATGTAATGCCTGCCACTCATACTAAAGATGAACTGCATAGATTCCTCAAACCGGGAATGAAACTTTCGACTAATTTCGAGTTTGGGCCTAAGGACCAGTATACGTATTCCACCACCTATCTTGGGATGAAAGAGAACACGTATTTGATTCTTGATATACCGATGCGTTTGCTTGAAGAGCAAGTGATGAGAAAACTCCCAAACGCCGATGTCATCGTGCGTGGTGTATCAGATACGGAGTTAGGCCATGTCATTGCATTTAAATCCAGTGTTCTAACAACTGCGGTTCGTCCTTCGCCCCTTTTATTTATTCGAATTCCAGGAACATTTGCAACCAAACCAGTCCGGGAACACGAACGATATAAGCTGCAAATGGATTGTAAGATTGTTCATGCGGGGAATGTTTACGACGGTAGCCTTATCGACTTCTCACTGGCAGGTATTGGTATCTCAACCTTTATAGAGCCTGAATTCAACGTTGGTGAAAGTGTCACTATCGACTCTTCTCTAAGTCACTATATCGGAGAAGAAAATCGGTGTGTCATTGCCAACATTAAGAAGTTGCTGAAAGGCTGGGTAATAGGAATTAAGTTTGAAAGCCCAATAGCGATGAGTCACGAGCTAAAAACAGAGTTACTGGAGCAGTCCTTTCTAACCAGTAACGTCTGAACTTACTGCTGGCTAAAGCGCGTCGCCTCAAAGCTGTTGAGCACTCTGTGCACCGCATAGGTCAAGAGCAGAGTGACAACAATAGCAAACAAAATACTACTCACGCGATACAGCGCGCTGAACATTAAATCGCCATCCGGGGTCAGGTATTGGCCAAATAAAATACCTAATGTAGTTAATCCGCCAAACCCAGCTCCTGACCCACTAGACTCTTTTACATGCATATAGCTGAACATCATCGCGCCAATCCACAGCAATGGGACGATAAACAGCAAGGTATCCGACCAATCGTATAGTACGAGCTGCCCAGCAATACCAAAGGTTACCCCCATCAAGGTCCCCATTGCTCTTTTGCGCGCATACCCTAAAGCACCGTTCCAATGCATAGGAAACAATAAAAGCAAGGTTGTCGCCTGAGCGGACATAGAATCACTGAGGTCAAATAGCTGGAATACAAGGAAAGACATTGTAGCGATGCTCGCCCCCATAAGGGCTTCATGACGCATGCGGTGACTCTGTTTAGGCTGAGATGGTTTTGCCGGTGGCTGACGAGGCTCTGCATCAGGGATCAAAAATGTCACGACGTAGGCCACGATCACTGAAATAACATTCGCTTGTAGGTTGCTGAATATCAGATCATTTAAGTCGGTTGTTGGATAACTCGCAAAATGCAGCATGATGCTCAAGCTCAGCACGCTATTTGCCCCAAACAGGAATAAGCTCCCTTTTGACATACAGGCGAACTTATACAAAAACAACCCGAAGGCGATGATCGTCATCATGCCAGGATGTCCACCAAATAGCCCACCAAGAATACCGACCTCTAATCCGCATACGACCGCTGAAAAAATCAGCTGTCGTGCGGCATGCAGGCTCATGACTGGTACCATTCCAAGTAACAACATCGGTGTTACGGTAAAAAATACGCCATAATTCCAGCCAAAGACCTTACATAAGGTGAAGCCAATGGTCGCGCCAGTTGCAATGCGCAAACACTGACGGAAGTCGTTTTCCGACATGGGATGATCCCATAACTTCATATCGCCTCCCCGTTAATAAATGTAATGAAGAAGACTCAAAAATCGGATCTGACATCTCGCTAACCAGCCAGATAACGAGTTTTCTGGCAACAGTTGCACAGTCGCACGTGCCCCGGCCGGAAATGCGCGCTGTTGAGGTTCATCGATAGCTAAATGTAAACGTAAACGCTGCGCGTCTCTCACCCAACGGTTTGAGTCTGTCGGTGTCGCTAAACGGCCATCCGCATCAAACTGGCCCGAGCTTACCCCCGCATCCACACTCGTAATACGAGCTTCAAATACGTCACCTGGCAAGCTATCAAAGGCCACTAACGCCCGACTGTTCTGATTGAAGTGTCGCAGACTCTTTTCACGAAAGTCGGCAATAATATCCACGTCATCCGAGACTAAAGCCACAAGAGGCGTACCAGCTGCCGCATAGGCACCCGTTTCCAGCTGCAAGTTAGCGACAACGCCATCATGCTCAGCAATTACTTGAGTGTAAGACAGATTAAGTTCCGCTTGTTTTAGCTGGTTTTGTGCCACGCGGATATTTACATTCGTTGCACCTAAATCGCCTCGGTTTACTTCCAACTCTTTTAAACGAGCGCGCGCGGCCAGTAAGTTTGCTCTGGCTGCCGTTGCACTACTTTGTGCGTCGTCACGCTGTTGTTGCGAGGTGCCATTGCGATGAAACAATGTATCAAGACGTTTGGCTTCGCGAACTTTTTGCTCGGCGACAATTTTGCTCGCTTCAACGTCCGCTTTTGCCGCTGCAATAGAGGCATCAAGCTGTTCATTATTTTGAATCACACGCTCAAGGTTAAGTTGAGCCTTTTCTACGGCGAGCTGATAAGGCTGTGGATCAATCTGGAATAGTAGATCGCCTTGGCTTATTTCTTGGTTGTTGGCAACATAAAGATGCGTAATCTGTCCGCTCACACGGGGAGCTACTTTAGTTACCACTCGCGTTGCCATTGCCTGAGGCGTCAATGGCATGGCGAGATCTGCGACTAGAAAATAGGCAAAGACAAGGACAAACGCGACGCAAGAATACTTGATCCAACGTGCGAATTTTTGATCTGGAGTCATAGGCGTTTACTTCTCTTTTAATTCGGGTTTCTGACTTATTCGCTAAGTGAATCAAGTGCATTGTGAGCAATCTGATCTAGGATCAATGAAAGCTTTTGAAGCTCTTGGTCATTGATTTCCGTCAGTAGCTTGCTCCGTACTTGAAGAATTCGAGTCTCCATTTGCTTGAGTAGGGTTTTACCTTCTTCTGTAAGGCTAACAATACGTGCTCGCTTGTCATGCTCACTGCAATGGCGAGTGATCAGAGATTGCTCTTCTAATAGCTTTAATGTGCGCATCAGCGATGCCAACTCAATCTCAAGCGCTTCAGCCAAATGCTTCTGACTAACGTTGTCGCCCATTCGATAAAGTTTCCATAACGCAGTCCAACGCGGGTACGTCAGGTTTAAAGGCTCCAACTCGCGATCTGCAACCATTTTCCACAAACGGGCAACACGAGATAACTTTTCAGCCAGAGAAAGGTCGCGCAAACTGTTGATGTCTTGAATCATAAGATCTACTCAATTACTTAGCTTGCTAAGTAATATAAAATAGTTAGCACGCTAAGTAAATAAGTTTTTGTGATTTAAATCACATAGAATATGCCATTGGGGAAAAAGTTTGCGTAACGCAACGTAGTACTTGGGTTGTAATAGTAGTGATATACGACACTAAAGGTGATATCAGCACTCCAGGCTTATCAACAAGTGAAGCATTGAGATACAAAAAAGCACAACCCTAAGTTATGGCGTTGTGCTTTTCGGTTTAGTGAGCGATTGAATTATCAATTAAGGCTCATAGCGAATGAGTTCATCACGTTCGTTCAATTAAGAATCGCTGCTTGAAGTCAACAAAGGCTTCATGGAGCGCATTTTCTTTAATCGGTTTGAGCAATACGTAATTCGCGCCCGCCTCCATAAACGCATCACTGGTTTCTTTCGCCGTATCGGCAGTACAAGCATAAATTGGCGTGCCTAACTTCAGCTTCTGTCGGATCTCTTTGGTTGTTTCAATTCCTCCAAGATGCGGCAGTTGGTTGTCCATCAAAATCAAATCGTAAGTATGATCTTTTAAGAACTCCATCGCTTCCAATCCATCTTTTGCCCAATCAACCTGCATTTTGTACTTGTTACAAAATGCTTTGAGAATGAAGGCATTAGTATGGTTATCTTCTACCAACAGTACTTTTAGACTCTCTGCGAATAACTCACCAGGTTTAACTCTCAAGCTTGAATCAAGAGGGGTGAGCACTCGCTCACGATCTTTAACTGGCATTGTAATAACAAAGGTCGTGCCTAAACCTTTTTGACTGCGTACTTGAACGTCACCTTCCAGCATATCGACGAGGCTTTTCACAATGGTCAGTCCCAAGCCACTGCCACCGTATTCTCGAGTGGTCGTTGCTTCCTCTTGAACGAAAGGTTCGAACATTTGGTCGAGCTTATCGGGCTCTATGCCGATGCCCGTATCCGTAATTTCCACTACCAACACACTATTTTCGGCGCCGTAGAACTGCTCCAGTTCCGCATGCAAGCGTACGCTGCCCGAGGGGGTAAACTTAACTGAGTTACTGACTAAGTTGAATAAAATTTGGTTCAGACGAACTTGGTCAGTAAAGATTTCAACATTGGGATCAATCTTGTTTTCAATGACGAGGTTAACGCCTTTATTTTCGCAAATTGGACGATAAATGTTTTCTAACGTTCGAATCGTGTCAGTGAAAGAAAACGGGTGCTTTTGAATATTAAACTTACCCTGCTCAATCTTCGAAAAATCCAAAATATCATTCAAAACAGCAAGTAAGTGCTCACCACTATGTCGAAGTACGTCAATTTGGTTATTCTGTTCTTCCGTTTCGACCGAGTCTTTTAATAATTGAGCAACTCCTAGAATGCCATTGATTGGCGTTCGGATTTCATGGCTCATTTTAGCCAGAAAATCGGCACGTGCTTGAGCGGATTTTTCTGCCTCTTTACGTGCCAAGTTACTTTGTTTTTCCGCTTCAATAAGCGTCGTAATATCCTGACCTTGAACAATGATACCGCTGATATCACCGTCAACTCGAATCGGCGATAAGTTCCAGCGATATACCTTGTCTCCAATTGGTACATTGACGCCAGTTAACGTGGCTCCTTGAGCTGCCATTCGCAGGTGCGGCATCAACTTTTCTTTGAAGCCTTTAAACACTGGGTGCATGGTTTCAATGTCGTTTTCCATGACCAATTCTTTGCGGGCTGCCGGATTAATTTGGATGAGTACGCCAGACTCTGACCACACCATAATCGGCGATAACGCAAAGTTAAACAGATCGCGGAATGAACGCTTTTGCGCTTCCAGCTCTTCAAAGGTGTTTTCTAGTGTCGAACCAATATGATCGAACTCCTCGATATCAGACCCGCCAAACCGTTCGAACCCTTTTTCTTCACGAGCCGAACGAGTATATGCCATCAACGAGCCAAGCTCTTCGACGACTCGATTCTCAATCCACTCTTTGGTCATCAACGCAATCATCACCATCCCGATAACTGAAGCCAACATCGCCAAAAGGTGCTGGATTTGCAGTGTCACAACACTCTGATTGTCTTGCACGGTTAGCAAACACAAATCCGTCGTGGCAGCATTGACTTCGATAGGGGTTTTAATGATCAACAACTGGTCAAGCTTTTGCTGAGACTCTCGCCGCTTCAGAACATCAAATATCTTGTACGCTTCATCTCCGACTAGTGAGCTAGCTAGTGGCGTATCGTTGGCCACCAAAACAACATTATCAACGTTTCCTTCGTTTTTTAGTCTTTCCATCAACCCGAAGTTGTTATCTAGAACAACAACATTGTAAGAATACCCCATCACTTCACCGGTTTTAGGTTGTAAAACCGGTACACGACGCAGTAACAGATGGCGAGTTCCCATTGGGGTATGTGAAGGAAGGTAATACCAATTGTTGCTAAAAGTCACTTGGCTCGCGAGATCATTGAGAATCAAGTTATTGATGCCATAGAAATGCGCATTCCCATCGTCCCAAATAATGCCTTGATGATCGGTGAGAAAGCGAAACTCTGGCGTATGAGAAGGATCACTCTGGTCAATACTCATGAAAAAGTAATTGAGAGCTTCTTCATCCCGTTCTGTATAAAAATCTAAAACAACATCACTCTTCGAGTTACTGTTGTGATGAATCTGAATCGCAGCAAAATGGCTATCAAAAATATTAAGAATCAGCGCTGACGTCTGTTGCTTAGTTCTATCCACTTCTTGCCAAATAATTTGCTTCGAGAAGTAATAACTCTGAACGAAGATGCCTAAAATGATCGGAGCAAGTACGAGAATGATTATTTTCGTAATAAGCGTCGACAATGAGCGACGCTTTCTTGTTTTTGATGTAGTTGTCATCAATTGTCTGAGTATCTAAATGCGCGTTTTCTTAATGCTTCAATTCTTTCTGGAGAATCAGATTTCGTGACGACTTCAAAATCACCAGAATAAACGGTTGGAACGGGTTTCCCTTCAAGATCCCACTTAATCGCTTCTGCCATTGCAATGCCAGTATCATCGTTCATACGCATAACAGTAACGTCTAACTCCCCTTTCGAAAGCGCTTCTAATTCTGCAGAGCCGCCACCCCAGCCGTTGATCATGACATCTTCACGCCCTAATTCTTTCAGCGCATCAACAGCCCCTAGCGCCACATCTGTAGAACACGCATAAATAAAATCGACGTCAGGGTATTTTTCCAAACTCGCTTTTGCTGCTTCGTACCCAGACTGCTTTGTCGCTTTAGTATAGTAAGCAGATTGTAGTTCAAAGTTGTTATCACGGTTGACTTGATTGATAAAGGTATTGCCTCTGATATCGCTGATATACCCTTCTGAAAAGTAGAGCACACTATAATGGCTCTGTTTTGGAAAACGCTTACCAAACTCCACTGCAAGCTCACGGCTGCCTTCAGCATGATCAAAACCAACATAAAGGAACGGTTGGTGATCCTCCCAATCTCTTACCGGTGTAGTGATATTTTGTAAGATCAACTTGGTTTTCTTTGAGTCTAAGACGTGTTCAACAAACTTACGATGCCTAGTGGTATCGAGAGTGAAAATAAGATAATCGGAGTTGCTCTTCAGCGCTTCCATTAAAGACAAACTTTGTTGCTTAATATCTGCGTTGGGACGGGTAAATACTTGATTAAGTTGATAGTCGATATCGAGTTTATCTAAACGCTGTTCAAATGCGTCTATATTTCGAATCCAATAATCCGAAATCTGTTGGCCTGGATAAACCACAGAAATTTTTAACGGACGTTTTTTGTCTCTTTCAACCGGAACAGGAGTCTCTCGTACGGCGTCAGCCAACGCATTCGTTAACTGCTTCTGTTCTGGAAACTGGTCTAAAAATTCTTGATATGCCCAATACCCATTGAGGACTTGAGTGGCTTGCGCTATCGGCGCGACAGTGGCCATTGACATCAGGGAGAATACTAACGCTTTTTTCATCTACTGCTCTTTTAGCTTTTTATGAGCCTAATTCAGCTCTATTCGTTACCTAGCCGAGTCATCCTTTACTCTTGTAATCTACCTTCCTCTGAGTGCCTGTTTCAATAATAAATTGGTTCTTAGTCTGAGTTGGAACGAATAAACGTTTATTGTGTACCTAATTGTAAGGTCACAAAATATCATTTCTCCTTTTCATACTCTGAGTGTTTAAACAGAACACCAACCCATTATGCGTCAGTTTGTTCTTACATGGTACTCCAAAACTAAAAAGAAACCGCCTCAGTGGACGGTTTCTTTGTTATTCGGCATGTCGCGAACGCTTATTTCGATAAAGCCATTTCTAACATCATCTGCTGATTTTCATCAACGACAATACTTGCTTTTGACGTAACAAGCAGCTCTTTCTTAGCTTTTGTTAGTTGCTTAATATAATACTCAGCCCGCATGGCAAGTGTCTTTGAATCAAAATCCGAAGACCACTCCAATACCAAGGGACCTTTTCCCTTTAAAGCTTTCGCTCCTTTGCCCGTTTGGTGCTGATTGAATCTTCGCTCAACATTGTTTGTGACACCGCAATACAGCGCATTGCGGTTATTTCGTATCAAATAGACACTCCAACGCTGCGCTGTATTTTCAATCATGAAAGTAGTGACTCGACCTTAGCTTTAAGTTCATCGAGCTCTTCTTTAAGCTGAGCAACTTCGAGCTCTAGCTGGCTGACTCGATCAGAATTAGAGCCAGCCGCTGACACTGGCACTGCTAGCTCAGAGACGTCAACGTCGCCACAGAACAAATGCATATAGCGTGATTCTCGCTTCCCGGCTTCACGCGGTAACTTGACCACTAATGGTCCTTTTTCTTCGCTTGTTAAGTGCTCCAAAACCGTTTCAACTTCTTTTACATCATGAAATGTCGCGAGACGATTGGTACGAGTGCGAATTTCCCCAGGCGTTTGAGCACCACGCAAAAGCATACAACATACGATTCCCTTCTCTTGTTCTGTCAGTTTTAAATCACCAAACTCCGTATTACAGAAACGGTGCTGATACTTGCTAACACGGCTGTTAAACGCACTTTCGTCACTGACGAGCCTACGTTCAATTAGAGCATCAACGGCATCGAGAACGTCTGACTCAGAGAGCGACATTACGGGATCACGGTTGCTTTTTTGATTACACGCGTTGGTTAATGCGTTTAGGCTGAGGGGGTAAAGATCTGGGGTGGTGACTTCTTTTTCGATCAAGCAACCAATGACTCGTGCTTCAATTGCCGTTAGCTCAACTTTCATAATGCATTTCCTTATTATTTTTGCATTTGACTTGGTACCTAAATCGCTTCGATATCATGCATCATACATTGGCAAAGAGATGCAAGAAGCGTTAGCGATTCAGGTGTCGGTGTCAGGCTAAAGCATAGCGCAAGACCTGGCACCCTTTGCGAATCGGGTCAGGTATCAATGCTCCGAGAGAATTGGCACTTTCGTCAAATTGCCATCTTGATCAACCATCATTATTTTTGAACGATTCAGCTCAACTTCGATGATTTCGAGTTGCTCGCGAGCGTTGATATACGCTGTTTTTAACTTTTCAGCCACAGAGCGAGTGGCTTGCTCATTATCTTGACTACTTACTTGCTCCGCAGTGTTCCCAGAGTCCATATCAAGTTCATCATTTTGCATTCAATGGTGTTGATAATATAGTGAAGGCCACGTTATGACAATGAATCGATGGATTCTACGATGTTGCCCAAAACTCGATTAGAGAAGCGTGATTATGTGGACACATCGCAATTGGTTGAGAAATGTTCAACTCTGCATTGTGATTGATCTAAAGACTGTTATGCCACTGGATGTTGTGCTTTAATCGAGGAAGATATCCATAAAATTAGGAAAGAGAACTATGAGTAGCGTATTTGAAATCGTTAACCAAGCTCGTCGTAAAAACAAACTAAAACGTGAGCTGCTTGATAACGAAAAGAAAGTTCGTGATAACCGCAAACGTGTTGACCTTCTAGAAAACCTTCTAGATTACATCAAACCAGAAATGACTCACGATGAAATCGTCGCAATCATCAAAAATATGAAAGCAGACTACGAAGATCGTGTTGATGACCACATCATCAAAAGTGCAGAAATCTCTAAAGCACGTCGTGACATCAGCCGTCGTATTCGCGAACTGACTGAAGAAGACAAGCAAACTAGCGGCAAAAAATAAACGCTTAAGCTAGATTTTCCAACCCCGAGTAAAGCTACCTTACTCGGGGTTTATTTTTGTCTCTAAACTAAGCGCCGTGTACAATCAATCCAACTCTTATTCCTAACGCATTCAGCTTTCTATGTCCTCAACTACGACAAGTACACAACCAACACTTGCAAAACAATTATTTACGATGACTTGGCCAATGCTATTTGGCGTTCTATCTTTAATGAGCTTTCAGCTTGTAGATAGTGCGTTTATCGGTCAGCTCGGCGTTTTACCTTTGGCCGCTCAAGGTTTTACTCTTCCGTTGCAAATGGTCATTATCGGCATTCAAGTCGGTTTAGGTATCGCCACGACCGCTGTCATTTCTAAAGCGCTTGGTGCGAATGAAAGTCGTTATGCCAAACAGCTCGGTGGCTTAGTTTTGATGATTGGCTCAATCGGTGTAGCCGTTTTTGGAGGGCTAATTTGGCTTTTGCGCTACCCCATTTTATCTCTATTAAGTGCTCCAGAATCTGTGATGCCGATTATCGACAGCTACTGGCCTTGGTGGCTGCTAAGTTCATGGACTGGAGCGGTTTTATATTTTTACTACAGTATTTGCCGGGCTAACGGCAACACCATGTTGCCTGGCACAATGATGATGGTGACCAGCGGCGTGAACCTTGTGCTCGATCCACTATTTATTTTCACGTTTGACTTGGGTATTAACGGAGCCGCAATAGCAACCATCGTTGCTTTTGGGTTTGGTATTTTAGTCGTCGCGCCTCGCGTAAAGAAGAATCACTGGGCAACAACGCAGTGGCAAGACCTCAACGTAACTAAAAGTGTTGCGTCTATCGGTAACATCATGGGACCTGCGATGATCAGCCAACTGCTGCCTCCGTTGTCGTCCATGTTAGCAACAAAGTTATTGGCAAGCTTCGGGACCGCAGCAGTCGCCGCTTGGGCGCTCGGTTCACGCTACGAATTCTTTGCTATCGTTTCGGTGTTAGCGCTGACAATGTCTATGCCCCCAATGGTCGGGCGCTTACTTGGCGCAAAGAACTACCAAGATATCCAATCGCTAGTCAGTATTGCCGTAAAATTCATTCTGGGCTTTCAACTTTTGATCGCAGCCATTACGTTTGCCGTCGCAAACCCACTTGCACTACTGATGACCAGTGATGCTCAAGTAGAGCAAGTATTAGAAATGCATTTGCTGATTGTTCCTATCAGCTTAGGTTCACTAGGTGTATGTATGTTGATGGTTTCTCTTTGCAATGCATTAGGTAAGTCTTACACCGCGCTCACCATTTCAGCGCTACGCTTGTTTGTCTTTTTCCTTCCTTGCTTATGGGTTGGCGCTCAAATGGGGGGAATCCGAGGTCTACTTTTAGGCGCTTGTATGGGCAACATTCTGGCGGGCATTTCCGCTTACCTAACCTACCGACAAACCATACGTAAACTCGCTGGCGCTCAAGCAAACGCATAACAATGCATGGTTAAAATAAAGCCCCTTTGATTGGGGCTTTATCGTCTTGAAATGTTATCGATTTAGGCGAGTTTTAATTCATTGAAGAGCTCAAATAGCTGATTCGATTTATAAGGCTTAGGTAAATAAGCATCCATACCTGCAGCAAAACAGTTGTGAATGTCTTCTTCCAAAACACTCGCGGTGAGCGCAATAATGGTCGTTTTCTCACGCCCGGCTTTCTTTTCCCAACGACGAATTTCTTTCGTCGCGGTCAGTCCATCCATCACCGGCATCATACAATCCATTAAAATTGCATCGAATTCTTCTCCCTTTGTGATGGCTTCCAACGCTTCTTGTCCATTGCTTGTTATCAAATAGTCATACCCTGCTTTATCCAGAAAGAAACTGGCGATTTTCTGATTCATCAAGTTATCCTCCGCGATTAAGATCCTCCTGTGAGAGCGCGACGTGCGATATTCAGACTTTGGAATACTATTAGTGACAGCGTCACTTGAAATGGTTTTTTCTACCTTCGCTAAATCGTCAATGACATGCTTAAATCGATTGCCAAGAAAAGGCAATGTGAGCACAGCATGTACTCTTTCTGCATTGTCGTAGGGAGTGGATAGATGATGCTGACAAATAATCACACGACGAAGATCATACTTGAGTGACAACTCATCTAAGGCTTCATCCGTATTGGAGTCGTCACTATGGCACAGAAATATGACATCAAAGTCATCGTTTATTGCTTTTACTTCATTAACATTATTCGCACCAAAGAGATTGATTTTCGCTAATCGACACTCTTTCAAAAGTTGATCAGCGTAATCGTAATTTGTGCAGATCAAGAGCCCTTTATTTATCACGTCCGAGCGCCAGCCAAACATCGGAATAACGTCAACCTCAATAGAGAATTCAAAGCATGTGCCCACTCCTTTGGTGGATGTCGCTATAAGCTGCCCTCCCATCATGGATACCAGTTGACGACAAATTGCCAATCCCAGTCCCGTTCCACCGAACTGCCTCGACACCCCTTCATCTTCCTGAGTAAAGGGTTCAAAAATCGTCGTTAACTTATCTTGTTCAATGCCTATCCCGGTATCTTCGACTTTAAACATCAGCGTTCCGCGCTCGTTCTCAGGTAACTCGTCATAACTGACATCAACACGTATATGACCGCTTTCGGTAAACTTGACCGCATTCGATACCAGATTCGTGATGACCTGCTTGATGCGATGATCATCAACCATCACTCGAGTTGGAATGTTTTCAGCTAAGTTAATCCCCAGCTCTAGCTGTTTAGATGTGGCTTTGGATTGAAATAAAACCATCGATTGGTACACCACTTCTCGGATATCGGCCTCGACTAGCGACAACTCCAGTCGACCAGATTCGATTTTAGAAAGATCTAAAATATCGTTAAGCAAGGTAAGTAATGTTTGAGATGAAGAGTCAATGTCATCAACGACTTCTTGTTGATGGGAAGATAACTCGCTTTGAGAGAGTATCTCCGTCATGCCCATAATACCGTTTAGGGGGGTACGTATTTCATGCGACATGTTGGCAAGAAATACTGATTTAGCGCGATTAGCAGACACTGCTGACTCTTTAGCATGGAGTATTTCGTCTGTTTGTCTCTGCTTTTCTTCAACCACTCGATTCACTTGCTGAGCGAAAATCGTCAGTTCATCACTGCCATCGACTTTGACTTTCGTCTGTTTCTCTTCATCGTTGATCAGCGCCGTTAAGGTATGAATAATCGCATCTAGTTTGCTATTAACCCGAAACCAAGTGCCAAAGCCAAGCCAGCAAAGCATGACGATAACCAAAATAACGCCAGAGGTAATCATCGCAATATTGGTCTTTTGTTCATGAACTTGTGTTAGGAGCGACTGCTCTGTTTGTTTCGTGAACCCATCAATGAGTACTTGCAAGCGTTGCACACGGAAATCGAGTTCTCTCAAATACGCTTCATAGTCACTACGTGACATGTCCCCTGACATTAATCGCCCACGAGATGCCAAATTTCTCTGATATCTCGGCGACGTAAACAAGCCTAGCAATTTATCAACTTGATCGTATGACCCTCCTAAATTTAAAAACGCATCCAAATTTTGCTGCTGTCGATCAATAGCCTGAAAAAACAGACTCTGACTCAACCGACTCTTAGGATCTTGAACTAGGCGATGTGTCAACCAGGCTTCTTTCTGTGTCCAAAAAGACAGCTGAGCAAGGTAAGCAATAAAATTCTGCATTCGAATGCCGTCCTCACTGCCATACCACTGATGATTTTGTAGCAAAGAGCGCGACATATTTTGAAGCAGTTGAAATGCCCAATCGCCAAGGTCATCCATCTCGTCCAACCTACCGGATAATACCCCTAGCATGGCCTCTTTCAGCTCATCAGCATATTCAGCGGTATTGGGGTTACTGACGAATTTTTGATGCATGGAAGAAATAACACCGTCTTGTTCTTCTATATTAAGTGCGGCTGATGCTTGAAGCGTAGGCTGGCGGCGTGCTTTCTCTATGGAGTATATAAAATGAGAGGCTTGGGATATCAACTGGAAACCTTGGATATTGATTACCGTTTGATTGAGACGGCTTACGCGCAACGCATTGTCAGAAAACTGCTGGACTGCAAAAACCACTATCACCACTGTGGGTAATAGTGCGAGGAGTGCTAAGCGTGTTTTTATTGATAATCTCAACATCCATCAGCCCAATGGTTGATCTCATCCGATTATTTAATACTAGACTAGTTTCTGGCATTGAAAGGCATATACGACATGGTTACTTTAAAACAACATTCACCTACCAAAACCATGGTCATTCCGCTTATTTCGCCATCGGTCAATGAAATGGTAATTGTGACTCGAATCATACTTTTTGATCTTCAAGCTGAGTTCAAACAGTGAAGTTTCACTCATACCTAAGATGCACATCACTTTTCATAAAATTCCAAACCATATGTTCACCTATTTCGTTGCCTTATAGAGACAAATCACACAAAAATGCAAACGAATTCACAGTGACAACAAAACTAATTTGAAAACACACATTATCATCGCGAAAAAAGTGGATGACTTTTTAAATGTCAATACGTGAAAACCACCGCTTTAGTCACATTAATTCACCACTAACACGACCTTAACTAGTGTTTTACACTGGATTTAATTTTCCTAGCAGAATAAGGGCTCCGACCTTAGAATCCGCACACATAACTATTACAACCCGATTACATAACCCACCACACTCTTGCACGCTGCCGAAGAGGCAACAGCAGAGAGTATGGTTAGCCCCCAAAACGTGAAAGGTCTAATACAACAATGAGTCCAGAGAAATATCTCCAAGACTGGCAAACTAGCCAAACGATTGCTGAATCTATTTCCCCTCTAATTGGTAAGCTATATCGTCAAAAAGGAATCGAAGTGGTTCTGTTTGGTAAAACGCTTATCAATGCTACTACTATAGACATTCTCAAAACTCATCGCGTTGCAAGACGTTATACAGGCAGCCCACTCTCACTTGAGCACACGATGCCTATCATTCAAGCGCTATGTGAAATGAGCATTTCTTCGTGTCGTGTAGATGTTGGCCAATTGGCAACTAAGTACTGGAATGAGCATGACGATACTGCCTCTCTAAATGATTTCCTTATCACTGCACTTGATGGCGCACGCGATGCAGACTCTTCATTGAAAGCACGTGATGTAGTTCTTTACGGTTTTGGTCGCATTGGTCGACTACTAACTCGCCTTCTGATCGAGAAAAGTGGCCCAGGTTACCCACTACGACTGCGAGCGATTGTGGTTCGTGGCGGTAAAAAAGGCGATTTAGAGAAGCGTGCTAGCTTACTGCGTCGTGACTCAGTCCATGGTCAGTTCAACGGCAGCATCGTGATCGATGAGGAACGTAAAGCTCTGATCGTTAACGGTAACTACATCCAAATCATCTACGCAAACAATCCAAGCGAAGTGGACTACTCTGCTTACGGTATTAACAACGCGCTTGTTGTTGATAACACAGGTGTTTGGCGTGATTCTGAAGGCCTAAGCCAACACTTAGCGTGTCAAGGTGCAGAGAAAGTGCTGCTAACGGCACCAGGTAAAGGCGATATCAAAAACGTTGTATTCGGTGTAAATGAATCAGTTATTCAAGAAGATGACACCATCATCTCTGCAGCGAGCTGTACCACAAACGCAATCACGCCGGTTCTTAAAGCGCTGAATGATAAATATGGTGTCCTTTCTGGTCACATCGAAACCGTGCACTCATACACAAACGACCAAAACTTGATCGACAACTTCCACTCTGGTGACCGCCGTGGACGTAGTGCTTCTCTGAACATGGTTCTAACTTCAACTGGCGCAGCTAAAGCAGTAGCAAAAGCACTGCCAGAGCTAGCTGGTAAGCTAACAGGTAACGCAATTCGCGTACCGACACCAAACGTTTCGATGGCAGTCGCTAACCTAAACTTAGGTGAAGACGTAGACCGTGATTCACTGAACGATTACTTGCGTGAAATGGCGTTGAACTCTGAGCTTTCGGCACAGATTGACTACACCGATTCAACAGAAATTGTATCAACTGACTTAGTTGGTTCTCGCCATGCAGGCGTCGTGGATGGTCAAGCGACTATCGCACAAGACAAACGTTGCGTACTTTACATCTGGTACGACAACGAATTCGGTTACAGCTGCCAAGTTGTGCACTGTATGGAACAAATGATGGGTGTTCGTTACCAAACATTCCCTCGATAGGTGAACTTTGCTCCACAACGTTAACCACATAGCGTAACGGACAATATCTCATATTTGTTCTAAATAATAAGCGCGAAGCGCATTACTAATATTTTTCCCCGTTTATACGCCTGATCACCCTCAGGCGTTTTTTCATTTCGCTCATTTGACACTCTCCGGACAAAGTGAAGACTATCATTCATGTTTTGTTCATGTTCACAGCATTAATCTGAACACATAAATTACAGAGAGGTCATGATTATGAATCGGATTATTGTTACCGCACTAGCACTGATTACGGGCTTTTTTACATTAGTATTTAGCTTGATCATTGCGATTCCGTTGACCATCGCAGCATTAATTACAGGCAAACGTATTGAGAAGCGCGTGAAGAAAATGCAGAAAGAAATGCATGAAGAGTATGAATTCAATACTGGTAAAGCCGATGCTATCGAAGGTGAGTTCGAAGAGGTTCGCCGATAAGTAAATAGAATTTATATAAGTTTCTCTCCCCCGACCGCTCCTGAGAAACTTCTTGCTTTCACCCTGTCTTTACAATGACAGGGTGCTTTTTTTGAAAAGCACAACGTCAAATAAGCAACTAGCGGCTTATTGTTTTATCTTTGTGTTGTGAGAGACTGTGTAGCCAGCCTCCCACAAATCGCCATCAACACCAGAGTATGGGTTAGATTCTTTCGGGGTCCCATTTTGGCAAGCTTCTCTGCCTTCTCTCTTTATTTCTTCTATGTGATTTAAAACGAAGTCAAAGTGCTGAGGATCAACCTTTTGTAGTAGCGCGTACAAAAGCCCAAAACCAAGCATCGTGAATACAAACAGTTCAAAAAACACCCATATGCTCTTTGTTGAAAGGAATATCCAAGCAACGCTGCAAACACTGGTCAAAATTACTACTAGAGCTAGATTTACTATTCTTTGCATATTGCTCTCTCACCTTCTAAACGGTCATGAAGTCTCTACCCCTTTCATAGGATAAGTAAGAGGAAAGTCCGTTTTACCCAATAAAGCATTCTCGACTTAATATGCGACATTGTTAGTATTAACGTTAAGTGGCTCTCGTTCTAATTATAACAGTGCGTTGGAAAGCTGCGCTTACTACAAATGATAATGTGAACCAAAGTAACACTATTGATAGTATTAACTTTAGCAGCATTTAGCGTCAAGATTACGTAAATTATATGAGGGTTTACTGAGAGCAGAAAAAGGCAGCCATCCGGGCTGCCTTTAATATTTTGTTGTATTTGCAAATTTATACGGTTACGACCACTCGAAGTGCCAATAGCATGAGAACAATCCCTGACAAACGATCAATTAACACCGCTTTAGAACGAATTCTGTCCACTACTTTAGAGCTCGATAACACTAGGGTGATAAAAGTATACCAAAGCCCGTCCACAACAAATGGTGTAGCCACAATGATCATTTGATTGCTCAAATCATTACCTAGCGCTACAAACTGACTAAATAGTGCGATAAAAAACAAGGCAATTTTGGGGCTTAAAATCGAGATAAAAAAGCCTTCCCGTGCAGACTGACTTACCGTTGTTTCTTCTCCTGACTCCAACTTCGCCGCCACACCGCCTTTCGAACGCAGCGCATTGAACCCTAAATATGCAAGATATGCCGCGCCTGCAAGGCTGATCGTCTTGAACAACATCGGGCTTTGCTGCAAAACAACAGCGAGGCCAATCAAAGTAATAAAGGCATAAATGCCAATTCCAAAAGCGTGTGCCCAAGCCGTTGCCAAACCATTGATGCGTCCACCAGCCAGGGCATGTTTTGCCACAATCGCTAGGCTAGGCCCAGGAGACATAGCGCCTAGTAAACACACGGTAAAAAGTGATAACCAAACTGTTAGTGTCATAAGTAACCTCTCTCCATTTGAACTCAATCTATCAATTGAAGAGCTATAATTTGAAATCAAAGTTTCGCATAAAAGTCATGATTTAAAATCATAACCTAATGAATGGAGTATTCCGATATTTTCATCACCGCGTGGATTTGCTCTCGCACCCACTGATGAGCTGGATCATTGTCGTATTTAGGATGCCACATCAGCCAGTATTCATGGGTAGGTGTCTCAAAAGGAAACGCTTTATGAACCAAAGGCCAGTGCTTGGCCAAATTATTTGCAATGTGCTCCGGAACTACCATTAAGTGCTCACTTGAGACCAAACGATTTACCGCCGCAGAGAAAAAAGGCACTTTAAAGGTAACATGACGCATCAGCCCCCTGTCTTTTAGTGCCATATCGGTACTTGAGTCTTTGTCTCCCCCACCCGTCACTTGAATATGCGAATGACTAATGAGGTCCTCTACAGAAATCGAAGCCTTACCAGCTAAAGGGTGAGATGCCTTCATCAAACAAACTGACTTATCAGAACCAATATTGATGCTAGATACACCTTCAGGCTGAGTGGGATACATAGAAGAAGCAAGGTGGATTCCTAACTCGTGAAGCTTATCGATAAAATCTAGCTGCCACAGTCGATACGCCAAATCCAATTGTGGTGCTTGTTCACCCAAGTGAGATGCAATATCGGGCAAAACGTATTGTGCCACGTAATCGCTTGAGGCAATAACCAGCTCGCCTTGCCACAGTTGCGGCTCAAAAGGTTTGTCATCGAGTAAATGGTCAAACTCAGCCAGTAACGCATCAAGCTTTGATTTTAACGCTATTGCTCGCGGAGTTGGTATCAGCTGATTACCTTGACGAATAAGCAGTGGGTCACCACACAGATCGCGCAATTGTGCAAGCTGTCGACTAACCGCAGACTGCGTAATGTGCAAACGTTCTGCAGTTCGGCTGACATGACACTCTTCTAAAAGTACATGCAAGGACCTAAGTAGATTCAAATTGATGTTGTTTAACATACCGGCTCAAGAAGGTTTAATAAATAATGGCACCCATGATGCTTATTTCACAAACTGGTTGCCAGTCGTATTAAAGAACTCAGCTAAAACGGTATGAGTCATGAGGTGCCTTAGCTCTGGGTAACGTTGAATTTGATCTCTGATTTCGTTCAAACGAGTCATCGTAGGTACTTCGACAAAAACCATCATATCCGTTTCACCACTGATTGCATGGCACCATTTTACGCCATCGATTTTGTATAGTTCGTCGGCATATGATTCGCAATAATACGTGGATGTAGATTTATCGAACTTTAGAGCAAAATAAGCACAAATCGAGTCCCCGCCTGAAGAGGCAATTTCAGCGTGATACCCGAGAATCACTTTGTCATGTTCTAGCTTACGAATACGAGCCGTCACCGCAGAACGAGAAAGGTTCACTTTATCCGCAATTTCAGTCACCGACAGCCGAGCGTTGTGTCGGAGAAGATCCACAATCTTGTGATCAAACTTGTCCATATACTTACCAAGCTTTCCTTATTTTTCTCATTCTATACCGATTCTAACTGCATAAGAAACCAACATTTTGTTGGAAATATTTAAAACAACCGTCATATTGACGGTTCAGTAAATCATTTTGTTATTAAGATTTTGGATATGCTATTTGGTAAGCATGAGATGAGCACCGTTATCCATTCAAATAAAAGAGCGATAACGCATTGAAATCAAATACGCTTCTTATGCACTCAGCGCACTAGCGGGCTCATTAAACTCCAATAAATGAGATAATTAGAAGCCACAAGCGTTTTCGTCATAAGACCTACAACATTGGATGAATCAATTAGCATGGAACAGCTCAAAAAAGACATTTCACTCACATCCGGTATCGCCCAACTATCCACAACATTAATGGGAACGGGGCTTTTTATGATACCAGCCATTGCAGCAGGCATAGCGGGTCATTTTTCACTATGGGCCTGGATTTTATTATTCATCGCCATTTGTCCTATTGCGCTGACTTTTGCCCAGCTAGGCAAGCGATATCCCAACGCGGGCGGAACCGCATTTTTTGTGCGTAAAGCATTTAACGCCAAGCTGGAAAGTAGTGTAGCTTGGCTATTTGTTAGTGTCATTCCGGTAGGGGTTCCGGCCGCGATTGCACTCGCCGCAGGCTTTCTACAGCAAATATTGCCAGAGCCTATTAGCAATAATCTGTTTGCACAAATTCTAACGGTATTACTTCTTGTGTTCGTCAACTTGATGGGCACTAAGTCATCAGGTCATTTACAAACTCTTATTGCTTTGAGTGTCTTTGCGCTCGTTGGAACATTTTTATGGAAAGGTGACGTTAACAGCGCCGATCTCGTGATGCCAGCTATCACACAAGAGTCAATTTGGCCTATTACCGCAGCGCTTGGCGTGATGTTCTGGTGTTTTGTTGGCATAGAGGCTTTTGCTCATATGGGGGAAGAATTCAAAAACCCTCAAAGAGACTTCCCTATCGCCATTATTGTCGGTTGTTTTGTAGCGGGAGCTACGTACTGGGCTTGCTCTGTTGTTATTTTAAAGTTTGGTGCATATGGTAATGCTCAATTCGATAATGCATCGATTCCATGGTTGAGTGCTCAACTACTTGGCGATGGGGCCAAATGGATAATCAGTTTGATCGGATTCTCCGCTTGTTTCGCGAGCGTTAACTTATACACACAGAGCCTAGCGCGAATGGTCTGGGCTCAAGCTCGGGAACATCGTCCTTACAGCCCACTAGCCAAGATTTCGCGTCGTGGTGTCCCTTTCTCAGCCACCTTATTAGTTGGCGGCGTACTGCTAATATCTTGCGTGATAGGAACGCTATCGCAGCTCGATCTGGAGTTTTTCCTAAAACTAGCAAATAGTGTATTCGTTTTGGTTTACATGTTGGCGATGTTAGCCGCTTATAAATTGCTCCGTGGGTTTGGTAAAGCGCTTGCGGGACTTTCTCTACTGCTTTGTACCGGTGTTTTTATATGTTTAGGCTGGTCAATGTTTTATGCACTTGGCATTTTCACTCTACTTTTACTGCCTTGGAAACAGTGGCGACATAAACGACAAACACGCGCAGTTGAATAGTCACCGCTTCCCATGTCGAAAAATTTGGGCTAAACGTTGGATACCAGCGTCTATGTTCTCTAACGCGATATTACCATAACCAAGCACGGCACCATGCCAGTGACGTGCTTGGAAACCTGGATGTTCATAATAGCTCAAAGGTCGCAATATGATCCCTTCATGCTCTGCCAGTTTTGTAAAACGCAGCTCATCTATACCGTTTTGCCATTTCAACGTAATATGAAGCCCAGCCGCTTGGCTAACGACGCAAACACTGTCGCCAAAATGCTGTTGAATGGATAAATGCATCTGTTCATGCTTGGTTTTATATAGTCGGCGCATTTTTCGGATATGGCGCAACAACCCACCCTCGGTAATAAAATCTGCCAACGCTTCTTGAGTGTGCGTCGGTGAATCACCACTTAACGCATCTTTAACCACTAAGCATTGCTCTACTAAACGTTCAGGAACCACCAGGTAGCCAAGCCGCAATCCGTTAAACATCACTTTACTGAAGGAACCCACATACAACACATGCTCATCTCGACCCATTTGAGCGGCTAGCCCCTGTAAGCTGGTGTAGGGACGATGAGCAAACTGAAATTCGCTGTCATAATCGTCCTCGATGATCCAACTTGATTGCTCGACCGCCCAGTTGATGATCTTTCCTCTTTGCTCGGTATTGAGTGTGGTCCCCATCGGATATTGATTACTTGGTGTGATATACAGCGCATCGGCATCGCTTGAGGTCACAGCTTCCACATCAAAGCCTAATTTCTCTCTTACGAACAAAGGCTCAAATTGATAGTTTTGGAACTGAATCAACTTCCGCATTTGCGCGTAACCCGGTTGCTCCATCAGAACCTTATCACCTTGTTTTAGAGCTACCATCGTCGCGATTGACAACGCTTGCTGTGCCCCAGAGGTAATAATAATGCGCTCTGGAGAACAATTCACTGAGCGACTTGATGCGAGGTAGTCAGCTAAAGCACTGCGCAATGCCCAACTACCCTGAATATCTTGATTCCCCAACAAGCAGGGGCGGGACATGTGGCGAGCAAGTAACTTTTGCCATTGCGCCATCGGAAATGCGTCCAAATCCGGCACACCCGGTGCAAATGCGCGGTTGATGTCAAAGTTGGTTTTCGGTGGTGAGTCTCTCTGAACTGAATTAGGTTCAGGCAAGTACTGCTCCGGCAGTTCTACGGCAACATAAAAACCCGAACCTTTTTGGCTGTTCAAGTAACCTTCCGCCACTAACTGCTCGTAAGCAGAAATCACGGTATTCCTACTTAGATTAAGCGCTTGTGAAAGCTTCCGCGTAGAAGGCAACTTCCCATTCTTCACCCACAATCCTTGAACAATTTTCTTGCGAATAGCAAAAAACAACGCTTGCTGACGCGTTCCATCACTGTCTTTTAAATGCAGGTCACCGATATCAATCAAAGACAAACTGGATCCATCCATTAGTTAAAAGTGGCTCTCTTTAAGCTACCAGTTAAACGCTACATTGCAATCAAAGAATGAGGATCAATCGCTCGTAATCGTGAGCAAACAAGGAGAGAAAATGCTATCCAACACCAATAGAACGGAAATTAAGAAAGGCGCACATAAAGCCGTCTCTGATGTTAGCAAACTGCACGCCATCATAGATGAAAGCCTAATCGCTCATATTGCGATAACCAACGAGTCAGGCCCTGTGGTCATCCCTATGCTGGCATGGCGTGTCGATGATTACGTGTATATCCATGGTGCCAACAACAGTCGACTGTTACGCTCACTCAAACAAGGAGTGCAAACGTGCTTAACCTTTACTTTGCTTGATGGTTGGGTATTGGCTCGAAGTGCATTTCACCACAGTGCGCATTATCGCAGTGCAGTGGTCTTTGGCCAGTTTGAGATGGTGGAGGATAACCAAGAGAAAGACAGGTTGTTGAATCACTTTATCGAACAGATCGCTCCAGGGAGAACAAAACAAGTCCGTTTGAGCAATGAAAAAGAGCTCAAAGCCACCATGCTGCTGCGTATCCCACTCACAGAGGCATCTGTGAAAATCAGCAATTTTGGCGTCAACGACGATGCGGAAGACATGGACATTCCTGTTTGGGCAGGTGTCCTACCCTACCGAACTGTCGTAGGTCCACTGCAAGCTTGTGAAGATTTGTATGAAGGTATCGCTGAACCAGACTACCACAGTGCCTACTCTAATCGTTGGCAGGAATAAGCACCGTAAAACGTGCGCCGCCTAAGTGACTCTCGCCGACAGAAAGTTCCCAACCTAATTGCCTCGCTGCACTGGTAGCGATGGCAAGCCCTAAACCAAAGCCTTTCACGTCGGCGTTGCGGCTTTTGTCTAAACGCGAAAATGGCATAAATACTTCTTCTCGCATCGCTTCAGGTACGCCCGGACCATCGTCCTCAATATCGATGCTCCAGCAATCCGCTACCATTCGAATCGTCACCTCAACGCAGGATTCACCGTAACGCTTGGCGTTTTGCAATAAATTATCGAGGACGAGGTTACCCAAAGTAGGCTGAAAGTGAATCAATTGGCTCGCGAGTTCATTTTCTGCTCTCAACATGGCGGACTCTAAGCCTAGGTAATTCATGCGGCTTTTACACCAAAGAGGCAGTTCCATGGTTTCAACAGAATCGCTCAAAGAATGGTTTTTCACACTCAAGCGAGACAGCATGACAATGTCGGACGTTAAATCCGTCACTACATCAACGTATCGTTCAATATCGTCATGTAACTCTGCCTGCATTTCACCACTCGTGCGCCTAGCTAAATCCGTCGCTAGCTGAATACGACTCAGCGGAGTGCGCACTTCATGAGGAATAGCTTGAGTAAAGATGTGTGTTTGACGTACTCGTCTCTCAATCTCTTCAGACATGCAGTTGAAGCCTTGGGCGAGCTCTTTCACGGGTTGCGAAAATTGCTTTAGATCGACTCGCGTATTCAACTCACCATAACCAAATTGTTGTTGTGCAGCCGTTAGTTGTCGAATTTGGCGGTCAAGACGTCGTACAGGTATGTAAACCATAATGCCTAAACTGCACACAACAACCAAAAGTAGAGTCAGTATAAATACAATCTCAGAATCTTCATTCCAATCAACATCTGGGCTAAAGAAATCCGTTTTTTCTTTGAAAACTAAACTCTTCGAGGTGTTAGGTAAAGGGAATACCGCAGCATAAGTACTGCCATCAATAAGATAAACAGGTACCCCTTGTATTCGGTACAGCAGCTTACAATCTCGACAAGGCGGTGATCCGTCCCAGTTTTCAACCAATGTTAAATCAAAGATAAAGAAATCTTGCTTGCCGTTTTCGGTTAACTTCTTGTAGAGAGAATCCGGAGTGCCTCGTTGCTCAATGTATTGATCGACAAAATAAGCACCATCACTCAAAAAAACACCGACTTCTGTTTTGCGCATGTACTCTTCCCCCATAAAGAGAAACAAAGCAACAGTCAGCGCAAGGCCAGTAACTAACCCCACATATAGACGAGTAAACAGGGAAAACATGCGTCATTTACCTGTCAGCATATAGCCGTGGTGACGTATGGTCTTAATGGTAGCGGTATGGATATGAGCCTTAGAGAATTTCTTCCTTAGTGAGGATATACGCATATCAATCGAACGATCAGTAATGCAGTATTCAATACCTCTGGCAAGACGGCAACATGATTCACGAGATACTGGCTTATCGACATTCAGCATCAGGAGCTCTAAAATTTCAAACTCAGAACTCGTCAAACCAATATCTTTTTGCAAATAAAATGCTTGGGAGCGACGAAGACAAAGGCTAATGCCATATCGGCTCAGCTTTTCTTCTTCAACGGTATCAACTTGACGACGATAGCGACGCAACGCCGCTTCAATACGGGCGAGAAGGATGTTGCCTTTTATCGGTTTGGTAAGGTAATCATCAGCACCGAACTTAAATAAGCTCACCTCGCTCATTTCATCATCGGTTGCAGTCAAAACAATGATAATCCCATGATAAAATTTACGTGCCTCTTGGCATATTTCTGCGCCATTTTTTCCTGGTAACATCAAATCTAACAGCACTAGGTCCGGCTTGAGTTCCTTAATCGTTTCTAATGCATTTTGACCGTTATCGATAACAGTTACTGTATAGCCTTCGGCTTCGAGGTACATTTTGGTTAATCGAGCAATCTCAGAGTCGTCTTCTACCAGTAAGATTGTATTGCCCACCATGAATCATTTACTCCACCAATATGATGGAGGGAGTATATCGCTCGTCCTATACTGCGCAAACCACTTAAGTGATAATTTTAATAAAAAGCAGGCTTACATACGCTTACAAACCATACATATACGATAATCCTAATCATTCTACGCCCCTAAAACCATGCAATAACCTGATGTTTTATTTATTGGCAGAATATAGCTTCACATAAAAATAAATTTCGGAATAAAAATCTACTATATTTTTAAATGTATCGAATGATATTCCTTACCAAAAAACAACATCGATATATATGACTTTATTTGCTTATATAGACAGGACTTTATGTTACTTCTAAGTTTCTTGCTCTAATAAAGTCTACGAGTAACATGAAATGAGATATTCCCAATTAACACCTTTAGCCATATTTTGCGCGATAAGTCTAACTGCTTGCGGCGGCAGTGAATCTAATTCGAAACCATCGACAACGACACCTCCAACACCACCAGCGCCAACATTGAGCACTGTCACAATCCCAACTGTCGTTTCTACAGAGCTTCCAGCCAAGTTAAAAGTGGCTGCTGATGCGGGCTTCACCCACTATGTGAAAATCTCCCTTTCTGAAGCAAATAACAATGATGCATTTCACATTGTGGCTGTTGATGACGGTGCGAATAATGAAAAAATCTTTCGTGCAGCCAAAATCATCCAACACCTTCTAACAAACCAACCAGACTCTAAGTACGGTGCTGACAAGTCTCGTATCGCTAAGACATTAGCCGAGCGTGATGCCACACTAATGCTGACCGAAAACGACGAACAGAATGATGAGATGTTAACCAAAATCTTTATCAACGAACTGATTCGCCAAGACAAACTGAACGATGCAGTGACAAACTCGGGCTTAGCACACTCTTTTGATACGAGTTCTCTAGAAAAGTTTGTTGTAAGTATGATGGTACTTAACGAAGAAGATATGGATACACTTGTCACATCTATCGTGGCAACATTAGTAAATAGTAAAGAAACACCAAACTGGCTAAGGAACAGCCAATCTTTGATGTATCGAGAACTGACAGTTGAAGGCGATTGCCATTACATGAGTAATTTTGCCGATTACTGTGCCAATCTTGGTAAAAAAGCCGAACGAGACGCCGCTTTTGAAGAAATTTTACACTTGGTCCAAGCGCAAGGTATTGCACCTAACACGGGGACTGCGGCACTGCAAAATGACATTCAAGCTCATGCGTTAAAAATCTATAACGATATTCAAGCGGGCAAACCGACGGTGTGGCGCCCAACTCAGTATGACTGGGACGATTGGAAATCGGACGACTTCGATCCTGAAAGTGTTAAACAAACGGGCCCTTCATATTCTCACGAATACTTTGCTGCCGCTTTTGAAGCTTACATGGGTGTAGCAAAAGCAAACGGACAAGGTTTAGATGGCTACCAAGCGTTAACACGTGAAGAAATGCAAACTCAAGATCCACAAGCCGTTGATTGGATCAGCGGCTTATTCCACGGATACTTGCAATACACCGCGAACATCGACTCTGCGGGCGTCAAACTTTACACAGAAAAGACAAATCCAGGCACAGTGCCTACCTTTCGTATGGCTCCCAACAAAGACGGCTTGATAGAAGCATACACCTACAAATCTCAGTGGCTGACAAAAGTGAAGATCATTGGCGACGACGCGATGAATGTCATCGGTAATGACCAAGACAATACCTTTGAAGGCAACAGCAAAGACAACAGCATTTATGGTGAAGGTGGTATCAACACCTATATCGTGCCACACAAACTGGCAGAATGTACTGTTATCAAAGCAAAGAGCGTTTCTGTTAAGTGCCCGAGTACAGGCTCTGATGAGTTGTACGACATTCAAAAGATCCAATTCACCGACCAAATCTTAGATGTAACCGAGCTATAAACGATGAAAAACATGAAGAAACTTACTCTATTCGCTCCCCTACTCCTTGTAGGTTGTGGTGGCCTAGCCGTCATGGATCGTACTGACGCCGTAAAAGCACAACCAGAAATGCTGATCAAAACCGACGGAGATTTTTGGGGATTCGGTGCAGATGGTCATTTTGATTTTGCTGGTAAGTACAAAGGCAACTATTCACGCAGTGCTTCTAACTCAAGTTGGTTTAACCATATATCTTTCAAAGAAGGTGCGATGGGCGCAGAAGTGACTCGTATCGACAACGGGGAAACTTGGCTTTTGAACTGCACTGGGGGCGGTATGTCGGTTAACTACATGGGCGTCGATTTTGGTGGGAATGATCCTTACACCTGTGATATCACCCAAGATGGCGTCAAAGTGGGAGAATTTGCTATGGAGCCAAAATCCGCTCTCATCGACATCAGCTTCGAGAAAAAAGAGACTGGCGTAGTGCGTATCGGCAGCACCCACTTTAATGTAGAAACCGTACATACTAGTCCCGACGCCATGATGGCGGTAGACATTCCATTGGGTTATAGCTTTAAGGAAGGCACACAAGAAATTGCCGCTGTACAGACGAACGGTACCATTGCGGTACAGATGCTCCCAGAACTTAGTGAACAAAAAAAGGATGTGATTGCCATCGGCGCTGTTGCAAGTGCACTAAGCTGGCGCCCTAAGAAATAGCCATTACATTAAACAACACCACACAAAAAATAATAAAGCCCTCTACCTTGAGGGCTTTTATTGCTTGTTTTCATAAAGACAAGTGAAGCATTACTTTTCTAATCTTCCTGCGTACTGCTTGGGTGTTAATCCACGATGCTTCTTAAACATACGATTGAAGCTCGCCACATTGGTGTAACCAAGGCGCATAGCTATGTCATCAATACTCACGCGCTTACTCAATAATCCAGCCGCAACATTACTCAATACATAGCCGGATACCATCGAGAAGTTGAGGCCTAATTTGTGCAAACGACGTTGAAACTGCTGTTCAGATAAATCAAGCAGAGAAGAAACGCGCTCTAACGTTGGCAATCCATAATGGCTGCTGTAGTTCACCACTTCATAAATCACTTTCAACTCATCTTCTGGGTCGGGCATATTAAGCAAATCATCCAAATCGGAAAAACTCATCGCTAGACGGCTGTCTTCGCGATGGCTCACTTGGCGGGAAGCTAATCGGTCATCTCCCGGGATCCATATTTCTGTTTTTGGCTGACTCCATTCCACCTCGCAGCCGAAATATTCTCGGTATGGTTCAGTATTTTTTCTCGACCCTGAAATCTTGACGCGCAAAGGCTGATAGTCTTTACCAAGAAATTCGCGTAGCACTTTAATCATAAATACCGCACAGCGGATACTATCGTGCACCTTTACTGACGTTTCTATAAACGGATTGTGGTAAGTCCATTTGATGATTTTGCCCGACTGTTCGCCAGCAAAAAACGCCCCAGATTGTAAGTTACTCGCACCATAATTAACGCGTCGAATCGCGCTGGCTAAATCATTCCCAGAAAATAGCCAGCGTCCCACAGGTCCAAGCTTTTGCAGTTCAATTCCTCGGCTGAGACTCAACACCACATCCGGGTCACCACTGGCTTGTTCAACACAACGATACCATTCTGCGACTGCTGTTAGCGGGATCAGTGTCATTGGGTTGTGAAACACCGACGACGGAATCCCCAGTTCATCCGAGCCCAAATTATATTTAGATAACGCGAGGTTATGCATGTTTAGAATGCCCATCGCGCGAATAAATCGAACCGTCTTCATTACCAATCACATCAAATTTAACTCTCTATTGATTGAATCTGTCACAAAGAAAGACCTAAATCAAATCCAGATCACAATACGCCAACCGTTTGATAGAGGAGTGTTTAATGAGTTTACTGAGTGTCCCATTTGTCGGTACAGGCGCAGATACGGCGTTACATGTTGTCGCTGCTGTCGTTTTAATCGCGAGTGTCGCGGGCGCGTGTTACGGCTTTTGGAAAATCCATGAATTACCTATCAATAAAGCACACAGCAAAGACCATCATCAGATAGGGCTCATCACTGCGCTGACCTGGATAGGGTTTGTCTGGCACTGGGTATGGGTGCTAGCCGTGATCTTTGCATTCGTTGATATGGAAAAAGCCATCATCAATCTGCGTGATACATGGAAAAGTAAACCGCAAACAGAAACACAGCCACAAGAGGAGGCATAATGTTAGAAGGTTTAGCGGTATGGGCACTCTTCATCTATCTGCTCCGTTTAGTCGGCATGCCTTGGAACAAAGCAACCAAATCGTTCGCTTACCTAGGCGGCTTGGGTTGGTTAATGTTCGTCTGGGTAGGCCTCATCAACTTCACGCCGATGGATCTATCCGGCGGCTCAGTGGTGCAGTCACCACACATCCAGTTGCGTCCGGATTCAACCAATGTGAAGGGTAAAGTTGACCACATTTACATTAAGCCAAATCAACAAGTTAAAGAAGGTCAGCTTATTTATGAACTTGACCCAACACAATACGAAATCGCATTAAATCAGGCGAGCGTATCCGCCGATTCTGCACGAGTCGCATTAGCTACGGCAAAAGGCGACATCGAGATTGAAGAAGCTAACCACAAAGCGCTAGTGCAAGATCTAGAAACATCCAAGAGCCAGTTGGAAGCGGCGAAAGTTGACTACAAATTGCAGAAAAAAATGCTAGATCGTTATCTTGAGCAAAACCGAGTGGTGCAAAACACCATCACGGAAAGCGATATCGACAAACAATCGAGTGCGGTTGATATGGCACGTCACAACGTGTTTACCCTTGAGTCTCAAATTAAGAAGAAACAAGTCGATATTTCCCGTGCAAAACTGGCGATTCATAAAGCGGAACTTGCAGTTGAAACCAAACAAGCCGAACTGCGCCAAGCTGAAGAGCAAATTGCAAAAGCGCAATGGGATTTGAATAGCACAAAAGTTCATGCCCCAACAGATGGCTTTGTCACCAACTTTATCCTGCGTGAAGGTCAGCGTGTATCGATAATGCCGCGTATCAACATGTACACTAACGAGAAGTATGTGCTGATGCGAGTCAACCACCAGGCGATTCGTAACATCAAACCGGGTCAGCCAGCGGAATTCTCTTCGTCCGTTTACCCAGGTAAGATCTTCTCAGCGACCGTCGAAGGCATTGTTGAAGCAACAGGTGAGTCACAAGGTAATCTGCTGGGTTTCGATGATTCCGTACGTATCACCACTGGAAAGAATTTACAGAACAAACACCACTTTGTTCGTCTTAAGATTGATGAGCCAGAAGGCTACGACATTCCTGTTGGCTCTGTTGGCCTCGCATGGGTCAGCGGTGAAAAACCGATAGGCTTCATGGCCTTCTTAGATGTGATTCGCGGGATCATCATTCGAATGAAGTCTCAGCTGTACTTCTTCTACTCCATCTAAACTCACAAACCGCCAGTTTCGCTGGCGGTTTTTTCATTTGTATCCAAACACATCCTTTTCCCGTATAACAATTAGTTAGTAGACAGCGGAGAAGATTCATGTCGGCAAAGGAAAGAAGCCTACCTACCCATCGTATCTCAAGGTTCAGCAAGTTCGCTTCACTTGCTACCCGTGTCGCAGGCAATGTGATTGCAGAAGGCACGAAACAAATCGCCAAAGGCAATAAACCAAAAGCGAAAGACCTCTTGCTGACGCCACAAAACATCGCACGGTTGACAGACCAACTTGCTCACCTACGTGGCGCTGCAATGAAGCTTGGTCAAATGCTTTCAATGGATGCTGGTGATGTTTTAGAACCTGAACTCGCCGATATTCTCTCCCGCCTTCGCTCCAACGCAGACCCAATGCCTGCAAAGCAACTGAACGGAGTTATGGAAAGTTCGCTAGGAACGAGTTGGAAAGCTGAGTTTCTATCATTTAACTTCAAACCAATCGCCAGTGCATCAATAGGACAGGTGCACCAAGCCTACAGCGATGCGGGCGATAACCTAGCCGTCAAAGTGCAATATCCGGGCATACGAAAAAGTATCGATAGCGACGTAGACAACGTAGGTACGCTGCTTAAAGTGGTTGGGTTGATTCCAGAATCCGTCGACTACAAAGGGTTACTAGAAGAAGCCAAAAAGCAACTGCATGATGAAGCCGATTACACCCGAGAAGCGCAATTTGCGATTCGTTACCATGATGCTTTGAAGGAGCATCCTCACTTTGTCGTACCAAAGATTCACACTGAAAGTTGCTCAGACTCCGTTCTCGCCATGGAATTTATTGACGGCGTACCCATTGAACACATCGAACATTATGATCAAAGTACGCGAGATTTTGTCATGCACAGTTTGCTCGAATTGCTGTTCAGAGAGCTGTTCGAATTCAAGATGGTGCAAACCGATCCTAACTTCGCCAATTACTTGTACATTGAAAGTACTCGCCAAATCGGCTTGTTAGATTTCGGTGCAACTCGCGAATACAGCGAACGATTCAGTGCCGGCTATCGCCAAGCCTTTGCGTCCGTCATGAATAATGACGAACAATGCTTGAATGACGCGCTTGAGCAAATTGGCTTCTTCAGCCAAACCATCTTACCTGATCAGCGCCAAGCGATTCTCGATTTAGTAAAAATGGCATGTGAACCCATGTTAGTCGATGAGCCATATGATTTTAAAGCCAGTGGCTTAGCGCAAAAACTTCGCGAAGCTGGCACTATTTTGAGCATGGAACAAGAGTACTGGCATACCCCACCTGCCGATGCCCTATTTTTACATCGTAAAATTGGTGGCATGTATTTGCTCGCAGCGAGAATTGGCGCAAAAGTGAACATTCGCCAATTGGTACAGCCATATCTCACTATCAACAGCGAATAGCCTATTGTTTTTCTGTTACTTTCAAGTACCTTGAGCAAGGTTAAGATGCATAGTTGTGCATCTCAATAACATGCCATACTTCCATAAAACGAATTAACTATCGGGGTACTAGGTGAGCAAGTTTCAAGATCTCTCCACTCTAATCCAGCAAATTGGCCAAGCCGAAGAAGCGGATCAAGTCGCAACGCTCAATGAATCTATTGAAGCGGGTCTCGAACCTGGCGCAGTCGCCCTAATTCTGGAAGCCTTTCCAATCGATGATCGTGTTCGCTTATGGCGAGCTTTGCCACTAGAACTGCATATCGACGTGTTAACGGAAATGCGTGCCGACGTACGTTTTTCTATCATCAATGCATTATCTGAAGTCGAGCTAAAACTCACCCTCGCTAAACTTGATAACTTATCGCTGATCGAATGGGCGGATTCGTTGCCTGAGTCGATCATCAACGAAGCGCTCGCGTTAATCGAAAAAGATGAGTTAGAGCTTTACGATCAAGCAAACGAATATGAAGATGAAGAACTCGGCCACTGGGCTGAGCGTAAAATCATCACCCTGCCCTTTAATATTACGATTGGAACGGCTAAGCAGTTAATGGAGCGCTATAGCTACGACACGCCTCAACAGGTCTACCTGATCAACCGTAATAAACAGTATCGAGGGACAGTCAATTACTACGAAATTTTACGTAGTAATCCTGATACTCGCTTGAAAACACTCGTTATTGAAGCGGTGACGGTGCTAGACAGTAAGATGATGCTTCCCGAAGCGGTAGAAGCATTAGAGCACAGCACACTGCCCGCTCTGCCTGTGACTGATGCAGACCAAACTCTGATTGGTGAAGTCGATTGGCAATTTGCATTAAGTACGCAACGTGAAATCTACGAAGCGCGCTTAATGGCCGGTACTGGTATGGATGAAGGCGATGACTTGTTTGCGCCAATATTAAAAAGCTCACAAAAACGCGGCGTGTGGCTGGGCATCAATTTGCTGACTGCAATTTTAGCGTCTGTCACTATCGGGCTATTTGAAGACGTGATTGCTCAAGTGGTGGCTTTGGCCGTACTAATGCCAATTGTTGCATCGATGGGTGGCATTGCAGGCAGCCAAACGCTGACTCTAATGGTTCGTGCGATGGCGCTTAATCAGATTACCCCAGGTAACCGATTCAAATTCTTAAAAAATGAGCTGGGTATTGGCTCACTGAACGGCATTGCTTGGGCGCTAATCATCGGCGGGTTAGCCGGATTGTGGTTCCAATCGCCAGTTTTAGGTGGAACCATCGCGCTGGCCATTATCGTCAACATTATTACCGCTGCTTTATTTGGCGTGTTGATACCCATTATTTTGGATAAGTTTAAATTGGATCCAGCCTTAGCAGGTTCGGTTATTCTAACGACGGTGACAGATGTGGTTGGTTTCTTCGCCTTTTTGGGAACGGCGAGTTTAGTCATGCTCTAAAAAGCCCACTGTTTATTAATCAATCATTAGCATAATAGAGTCAAATTGCATAACGCAGTTGCAAGTTGCAAACAAACTCAAACTTTAAGCAACGCATGTCACAGAAACTACGTATTTTAGGGCATATTAAAGTTGGCACAGTAACTGCATTATATAAATCGACCCTTCTTAAGCCGAGGGTCACCTAGCCAACTGACGTTGTTAGTGAACTTGATTTTGTTCACATGTATATAAGCCAATCGCACTCTTTGCGGTTGGCTATTTTTTTATGTGGCTATTGCTCTCTTATCCTCTGACCGAGCTCGGTTGTACTTTTCCTGCCCACAACAGATTGTTTACTGTTTATAAAATTCAAATATTCGCCCACTAAACCATTAGAAATACCAGCTTCAACAAAAACAAATTACCTACATAAAATAAAACCAAGAAAACATACCCAAAAAAGAAAAAATAACGTCCAAACCAAAACGCTCATCATGAAATCGTTTTCTTTTCATAGAAATCGACTGAACAATCTAGAGTTATAGATAAATTTAATCCATAAACATAAATAGCAATTCAAAACATTCATTTCACATAGAAAACCTGTCTATAAATCATATAAAACACGTAAAAATAAACTTTTAATTTTTAGAACTTAAAAACCAAACCATTGTTATTTAAAGAAAAAACAGACGCCAAAAACCAAGCAAACGTTTAAATTGCAATTTTATCATTGACTATTAAATTTACATCACGATAATACGCGCCGTTTGCCTGAAAACCAGGTGCTATAATTTAATATTTCAATGTGCGGAGGTAATAATGGCTGGAGACAATAACTACAGTCTTGGACCAGTTCCCAACACGGCCAGAAAAGGCGTGGCATCACTAACCATGGTGATGTTAGGACTCACTTTTTTCTCCGCAAGTATGTGGACAGGGGGTTCTCTCGGTACTGGGCTCTCCTTTAATGATTTTTTCCTCGCTGTTCTCATCGGTAACCTAATCCTCGGTATTTACACTTCTTTCCTCGGTTACATCGGCGCTTCTACTGGTCTCTCTACTCACCTTCTTGCTCGTTTCTCTTTTGGTTCTAAAGGCTCTTGGCTTCCTTCTGCTCTTCTTGGCGGTACTCAAGTTGGGTGGTTTGGAGTTGGTGTCGCGATGTTTGCGATTCCGGTGCATAAAGCAACGGGCATCGATACCAATACTTTGATCCTTGTCTCCGGTTTGCTCATGACCGCGACCGTTTACTTTGGCATCTCAGCACTGATGGTGTTGTCAGCAATTGCCGTTCCTGCCATTGCGCTACTTGGCGGCTACTCTGTCATCGAGGCAGTAAATAGCGTTGGCGGTATTAGCGAACTACAACAGGTTCAACCAACCGAGCCACTCGATTTTTCAATAGCTCTCGCGATGGTTGTCGGCTCTTTTGTCAGTGCTGGTACATTAACGGCAGATTTCGTGCGCTTTGGCAAAAAGCCGCGCAGCGCTGTGATGATCACAATGGTGGCATTTTTCATCGGTAACTCGTTAATGTTTATCTTTGGCGCGGCAGGTGCGTCGGTGACTGGTCAATCAGACATCTCTGAAGTGATGATTGCGCAAGGCTTATTAATTCCCGCCATCATCGTACTTGGATTAAACATTTGGACGACTAACGACAACGCGCTCTACGCATCGGGTCTTGGATTTTCCAACATCACGGGCTTACCAAGTAAATACATCTCAATGGCGAACGGTCTTGTTGGCACACTTTGCGCTCTCTGGCTCTA
The DNA here is from genome assembly GCF_003123985.1 of Vibrio sp. T9. Classification (NCBI taxonomy): domain Bacteria; kingdom Pseudomonadati; phylum Pseudomonadota; class Gammaproteobacteria; order Vibrionales; family Vibrionaceae; genus Vibrio; species Vibrio sp. T9. The sequence continues at coordinate 311,265 of NZ_NIGY01000003.1, read as the reverse complement.
CAATAACTTTGTTGGCTGGCTGACCTTCTTATCGTTGGCAATTCCACCGATTGGCGGCGTGATCATCGCTGACTTCTTCACGAACCGTAAGCGCTACGCAAACTTTGAAGCCGCCCAGTTCCAAAGCATAAACTGGGCTGGCATTATCGCTGTCGTGATTGGCGTTGGTGCGGGACACTTCCTTCCTGGCGTAGTACCGATTAACGCTGTACTTGGCGGCGCAATTAGCTTCCTGATTCTTAATCCTATTCTCAACAAAAAAGCACTGGCTACACAGCCAGCGTAAGGAACCATCATGACAACACTACTGATCAAAAACGTAACGCTAAAAGGACAAAAAGGTCTGCAGCAAATTTTGATTGAAGATGGTCAATTCAAGCGCATTGAAAGCAACGATGTGGAGCTTAATCATAACGGTGACACCATCGATGCTGAAGGGGGCATGGCGGTGGCGCCTTTCTGCGAGCCGCACATCCACCTAGATACAACGCAAACCGCAGGCGAGCCAAGCTGGAACATCTCTGGCACATTGTTTGAGGGTATTGAACGTTGGGCTGAGCGCAAAGAAATGCTGTCGATTGAAGACGTGAAAACGCGCGCAAAACAAACCTTAAAATGGCAGATCGCAAACGGCGTACAACACGTTCGAACTCACGTAGACGTTTCAGACCCTACCCTAATTGCCCTAAAAGCGATGGTAGAAGTGCGTGAAGAGATGAAAGAGTGGGTAGACATCCAAATCGTTGCGTTTCCGCAGGAAGGTATTCTCTCTTACCCAAATGGCAAAGAGCTGCTAGAAGAAGCCGTCAAATTGGGGGCGGACGTTATTGGCGCGATTCCACACTTTGAATTCACACGCGAATATGGCATTGAATCACTGCACTACGTATTCGAATTAGCACAAAAATACGACCGTCTGATCGACGTGCATTGTGATGAAATCGATGACGAGCAATCTCGCTTCGTTGAAACGTTGGCAGCATTAGCGCACAAGTTCGATATGGGAAGTAAAGTCACGGCCAGTCACACAACAGCGATGGGTTCCTACAACGGCGCGTATGCATCTCGCCTGTTCCGTTTATTACGCATGTCCGGTATCAACTTCGTGGCAAACCCTCTGGTGAACATTCACTTACAAGGCCGTTTTGATGATTATCCGAAACGTCGTGGCGTAACACGAGTAAAAGAGATGCTGAATGCCAACATCAACGTCTGCTTTGGACACGATGACGTATTCGACCCATGGTATCCACTTGGTACAGCAAACATGCTGCAAGTGCTACACATGGGCCTACATGTATGTCAGGTCATGGGTTACGAGCAAATCAATAATTCACTAGATCTCATCAGTACCAACTCAGCGCGCACATTGAACATTCAAGACAAGTACGGAATTGAAGAAGGCAAACCAGGTAGTCTTCTGATTCTTCCAGCTGAAAATGGCTTTGATGCAGTACGTCGCCAAGTGCCGGTTCGCTACTCGGTTCGTCACGGTAAAGTCATTGCAGAGACACAGCCTGCGACGACTCATATTCATCTTGAACAAGCAGAGCAAGTGACGTTCAAGCGCTAAGGTTCGTAAAAGTACCTACTAAAACGAAAAAGGGTCTGACGAAATCTTCAGGCCCTTTTGCTATTGGCAAACGTCACTGCTGTTCTGTGTCTTACCACCTTAGTAGCCAACCGAACGCACAAAAATGCTATTTAAGATGACCCGAAACTCACTAGGTTGCATAAGGTTCTGATGGCTAAATCTCAATTACACTATTGAACTTGGAAATTCCTCTCTGCGTTCGGCATACTTCTGCCTTCACTTTAGTTGTAGATATAACTCATGACCTTATTAAGCCAGATAGAATCGCAATTTTTGGAATTTATGCAGCAAGAGATGCAAGTCGATGCGGCGCATGACATAAGCCATGTTCAACGGGTCGTAAACACCGCAAAAAAACTGGCTATGGAAGAAGGCGCCGACTTATCTATTGTGCTTCCCGCCGCTTATTTACATGATTGTTTTACCTATCCGAAAGGTCATCCCAACCGCAAGCAGAGCTCAATCATTGCAGCCAAAAAAGCGGTCGCGTTTTTAGAAAGTATCGATTATCCGCAGCAATACCATGATGCCATTGCCCATGCGATAGAAGCACACAGCTTTAGCGCTAATATCAGACCCAACACATTGGAGGCAAAAGTCGTTCAAGATGCCGACCGTCTGGACGCTTTAGGCGCAATTGGCATTACTCGCTGTATACAAGTGAGCACTGAGTTTGATGCGCAACTTTACGATGACAAAGACATCTTTGCTCAACAGCGAGAACTCGACGATAAACAATTCACTCTGGATCACTTTCAAACCAAGTTATTCAAAATCGCTGAAACTATGAACACGGAGTCAGCGAGACGCGAAGCGCAAAAACGCAAAGTCTTTATGCAAGCGTATATAGAGCAATTACACGACGAGGTGACAGCGTAAATGTCTGAAAGCCGTACGTTAATTAAAGAGCTTAAACGCCAGCTAAAATTAGCTGGGCTGCATTATATCGATGTTGCACAACACCTTGATTTAAGTGAAGGCAGCGTCAAACGGTTACTGGCTGAAGGTCAACACATTAGCCTTGAACGCTTAGAACGAATTTGCCAATTGATTGGTTTAGAAATGGCGGAACTGTTTAAGCTCGCGGCTGCGCACAATAAAGGTCTAGAGTCGCTAACGTTAGAGCAAGAAAAGCAGTTGGTTGACGATAAAGCCCTGCTACTCGTGGCGATCTGTGTTGTAAATGGCTATCAGTTTGAACAAATCGTTCAGCAATACACCTTCAATGAGTTGGAACTGGTGCAAAAACTTGCTCAGTTGGATCGTCTGAACATCATCGACTTGCAGCCAAATAACAAAATTCGTTTGCGTATATCTCCGACATTTAAGTGGCAGGTGGGCGGCCCTATTCAACGGTTCTTCCAACAGCAAGTTCAAGACGCCTTTTTCCAAAGCTACTTTTCCGGTGAAGATGAACAGTTGTCCATGGCAACAGGATTGATGAGCGTACCAACCAACAAGAAGCTGCAACAGAAACTGCAAAAGGTCATCGATGAGTTTTATCAGGCTTGCCAAAGTGATAGCTCTCTCGATATGGAAGAGAAACACGGCACCTCTCTCATTATTGCGATGCGTCGCTGGACGTTCCCTCTATTTGAACCATGGGAAAGAAAACCCACTCAGAAGTCTCGAAATTAGTAACTCAACAAACAAATGAAAATGAAAGTAACGAATTTCGTTACTTTTGGTGGCATGCAACGTCACTTGAAAGAGAAAGCTGGTTTAATCGTCCATTGAGCATAAAGTGCTCCTATCTCATTCGACTTTGTTTAATCGGGGCCAGCATGTTTTTCTCAAAACGCTTTTTTCCTTACTTTGTGACGCAATGCCTTGGCGCACTCAATGACAACATCTACAAAAACGTTCTGTTATTGATGGTGACTTACAGCCAAATTGATAACCTACCAATATCCGTTAATCTATTTGTTAATTTGGCGGCAGGCTTATTCATCTTACCTTTCTTTCTATTCTCTGCGCATGCTGGTGCCGTCGCTGACAGCATGGACAAAGCCAAATTAATACGACGTTTAAAGCTCATCGAGCTGGCTATCATGTCTTGCGCTGCAACCGCTATTGCCACTCAAAGTGCCATGCTGATGCTGGTTCTGCTGTTTATGACAGGCACTCAATCGGCCTATTTTGGTCCCGTGAAATACGCCTTGCTACCACAAGCGCTCAAACCAAATGAGCTTGTTAAAGGAAATGCTTGGGTTGAAATGGGCACGTTCCTTTCGATTCTTATAGGTACGCTAAGCGCAGGCCTGCTGCTAGCCATTCCTAATGGTACCTTGATTGCTTCTTGTGTCGTGATTGCCTTGTCTTTGCTTGGTTTTATGAGCAGTGTGAATATTCCAACGATGCCTAGCCAATCGACTGACAAAGCGAAGTTTGAACCAATTTCTGGTTTAAAGAACACGTTAAAAGTGGCAAAAAAACAGAGAGGCATTTGGATGTCTATTCTAGCCATCAGTTGGTTTTGGTTCATGGGTGCGACTTACCTGACTCAATTCCCTAACTTTGCGCGTGAACATTTGTTTGCAGACAGTACTGTCGTTTCTTTACTGTTGGCATTGTTTTCCATTGGTATCGCTACAGGCTCTTGGTTGTGTGAAAAGCTCTCTTTCAACCACGTTGAGCTTGGTATTTTGCCATTCGGTATCCTTGGTCTGACAGTCTTTGGCGTCGACTTGCTATGGGCCGTCCCTAGTTATCCATCACTTCCGATTCACTTTTATGATGTGCAAAGCTTCGTTGCTGAATCCAAACATCTGCGCGTCATGATTGACCTGTTCCTTGTTGGTGTAAGCGGCGGTGTCTTTATTGTTCCTCTTTATGCGTTCATCCAATCGCGTTCAAACAAAGGGGAATGTGCACGTGCCATTGCTGCTAACAACATCATGAATGCGTTGTTTATGGTGGTGTCTGCTTTGGTTTCGATCGTTGTACTCAGCGCACTAGAGCTTTCTATTGTGGAACTGTTTGCCATGATGGCAATAGGTAACTTCTTCGTGGCAATCTATGTCTATCGTCAAGTACCGGAATTTACACAACGCTTTATCAGTTATTTACTCAGCCATTGTATGTATCGTGTGTCAGTACAGGGGCGCCAACATATTCCTGAACAAGGTGCTGCGTTAATCGTGGCTAACCATGTTAGCTATGTCGATGCGTTGATTTTGATGGGAACCTCTACTCGCCCGGTTCGTTTTGTGATGGACAAGTCCATCAGCGAGCTGCCTGTTCTTAAATATGTTTTCCGTCATGCCGGTGTTATCCCGATCTGTTCTCCACGTAAGTGTGCCGACACTTACCGTCGAGCATTTGAACAGATTGAACAAGCGCTTAACGACGGTGAGGTTGTCTGTATCTTCCCTGAGGGTCGTTTAACGTCTAACGGTGAATTGGGTGAGTTTCGCCCTGGTGTGGAAAAAATCCTTGAACGTAATCCTGTTCCTGTCATCCCTATGGCGTTAAAGGGGCTTTGGGGTTCTTTTTTCAGCCACAAAGGCGGACATGCTCTCACAAAACGACCGACTCGTATTTGGTCAAAAGTGGACGTTATTATTGGTGAAGTGTTAAGCCCAGCTTCTTTAAATCGTCATCAATTGCAACAACAAGTACAGGATTTACTGGGCTAATACGCTTGCTATACCGATCAAACTTTTCAGCAAAACGTAAATATGCACCACAAAGCACAAGTAGTTCTTTGTTAATTAGAGTAGGATATCTACAACGTCATAAATCTAGGAGGTATTATGAAAATCATCATCTTACATGGTCTTTATATGCATGGGCTGGTCATGCAGCCTCTTAGCCAAAAGCTGCGAAAGCTCGGATACGAAACGCAAGTACTCAGCTATAACACTGTTGCTATCGATGAGTCTTCACTGTTTGATTCTATTGACCATTCGCTTAACCCACTGACCGCAAACGTGCTCGTGGGGCACAGCTTGGGAGGCTTGATGATTAAGCGCTATCTCGCCAACAGACAACCGAGCACCAGCTTAGTCTCTCATGTTGTCGCTATCGGTTCGCCTCTTAAAGGCGCGTCCATAGTAGGTCGGATTCAAGATCTCGGATTGGGTGCAATTTTAGGCAATTCGCCACACCACGGATTAAACAGACATGATGACGCTTGGGATTTCCCTCAAAAACTCGGCAGTATCGCAGGAACGATGCCGATTGGCGCTCGCCCATTGTTGATCCGTAATGACAACACTATGTCGGACGGTACGGTTACCGTAGAAGAGACAAGACTGGACGGTATGCAAGATCATATCGAAGTGAAGCAAACGCATACGAGCCTGATTTACAACACCTTCGTGCCACAGCAGATTGATCACTTTATTCGCACAGATTATTTCCGTCGATAGCACACTTTTCCATCATACAGATGGAATCGACTTTCCAAGCTATTCAGTTCGCAGTACTATCCTAGCTCCACTTCCTCACAACTTGGATGAAGTGGCACATTTTTAATTGTTCTCAGGGCGGGGCGAAATTCCCCACCGGCGGTATACTTTTTCAAGTGAGCCCGCGAGCGCTCGATTCGTCGAGGTCAGCAGATCTGGTGAGATGCCAGAGCCGACGGTTATAGTCCGGATGAAAGAGAATAAGAATACACCAGCATAGCGAGTCAGATTGCTAAGAGTGCTGGTGCACTTCTTTTTGATCGTATTTTACGACGATCTCTCATACCGCCCTGATTCTGGTGAAATTTAGGAGTTAACCATGAATCAGTCATCACTACTTGCCGAATTCGGCGACCCAATTACTCGCGTTGAAAACGCACTTATCGCTTTAAAAGAAGGCCGTGGCGTACTACTTCTTGATGATGAAGATCGCGAAAACGAAGGCGATATTATTTATTCAGTCGAGCACCTCACTAACGAGCAAATGGCATTGATGATCCGCGAATGTAGCGGCATCGTTTGTTTGTGCTTAACAGATGCTCAAGCAGACAAACTGGAACTGCCTCCAATGGTGGTAAACAACAACAGTGCAAACCAAACCGCATTTACGGTTTCTATTGAAGCGAAAGTTGGTGTAACAACGGGAGTTTCAGCAGCAGACCGAGTGACGACCATTAAAACGGCGGCAAACCCGCATGCGAAACCTGAAGATCTTGCTCGCCCGGGCCACGTATTCCCTCTGCGCGCACGTCCAGGTGGTGTAATGACTCGCCGTGGTCACACAGAAGGTACGATTGACCTGATGCAAATGGCAGGGCTTCAACCCGCTGGCGTACTATGTGAAGTGACCAACCCAGATGGCACGATGGCAAAAGCACCAGAGATCGTTGCGTTTGGTCGCCTGCACAACATGCCAGTGCTGACGATTGAAGACATGGTGATGTACCGCAACCAGTTCGAATTAAAACTGGCATAATTAAATCCCAGCTCTGAAAAAAGCCGCGCATTTGTGCGGCTTTTTTGATCGATCCTCTTTGCGCTTGAGTAGTTATACTTATTGAAAACAAAGGGAACAACACCATGAAAGGATTACTGAAACTCGTCGCTCTCGTTGGCTTTATCTCCATGAATTCGCTTACTCTTGCATCTGAGTGCCCTGATATTCTTCAAGGTAAGCAAAGGTTGTTAAACTCAACAGAAGAAGTCGATCTATGCGAAAGCTTTAAGGGAAAGACACTACTAGTCGTCAATACAGCAAGCCAGTGTGGCTTCACTCCTCAGTTCGAACAGTTAGAAACCCTCTATCAAACTTACAAAGACCAAAACTTCACCGTTATAGGCTTCCCGAGCAATGACTTCCGACAGGATAGAGGAAGCGAAACAAACACTGCGAAAGTATGTTATCTCGATTACGGGGTCACCTTTCCAATGATGGCTCGCTCCTCAGTATTAGGCGTAGATGCAAACCCCGTATTCAGCGAGATTACTAACCAAGCTGGCATCAAACCAAAATGGAACTTCTATAAGTTTCTAATTAGCTCTGAAGGCAAAGTTATTGCCACTTTTCCAAGCTCCACATCACCGACAAGTACTACGCTTACCAATATGATAGAGCAACAATTGTAAGGTGACGACCATGACAACACGCTCAACCATGCTACAACTCGGTTACTTAGGTCTGGTTCCATTTGTGTTTAGTTTAGGGCTGATTTTCACTGACATCTCACTGTTCAATTTAAGTGGCCAGCAATTTTTCATCGCATACAGCGCCGTTATATTAAGTTTTTTATCCGGCATCCTTTGGGGTAACGGCATTGAGCATTACTACCACCGCCTTAGCAGAAATATATTAATTCTCAGCAACCTTTTTGTCTTACTTGCTTGGGGCGCATTACTGCAGGGTCACAAACATTACGCGGTCGCTACCCTACTCTTAGCAATTGGGTATCTTGCTGTTTGGTATGCAGAAAAACTCGTGAGGAAAGTCGAACAAGACGCCGAGCCCAAGGGATATCAAGGAATGAGGAGCAAACTGACCTTCGGCGTAATCGTAATGCACGGATTGGCTTTAGTTTCATAACCTGGTCTGTCCAGTACTAAGATCACAAAAAAACGTCTTTTTATAAAACAATGTTCATTTCGTGAATGCACACATATTTTGAACACTGTTTTGTTTCATTTATGAATCAATCCACATATAAGTAATTCAAAGCATTCACAAAGGATATGAATATGTTTTTTCGCAAACTTTTGTTTAGCACTGCGATGATCAATGCAACGACAGGTTGCGTGTCTTACCAAGCACAACAAGCCGCCGCTCAAACAGTAAATAATACAGGAGCCGTGCTTACCATGTGATTAAAACTACGATTGCTCAGCCATGTAATGTTGCAATCACTGCTGCTAGCTTGTTTTATCCGCATGCCATATTTATGACTAGTGTTCCGACTCAAGCATGTACAAGCGTTCTTAGATAATACGAGTGTGATAAGCATAAAAAATGGCGACTCTACCGTCGCCATTTTTAAGCATCAATGCTATTTACAGTTACAGCGTCAATAAGTAATTAACTAATTGATTGTACTCGTCGTAAGTACGAATTTCGTTGGCCAAAACAATGTATTTATTGTTCACAACCACACCCGGAACCCCTCTTAACGTGCTGGCAGAGAATTGCTTATCAAAGCCCTTCTGCATTGAGTTTACGGCAAAGCTATTGTAAGCGGCATCAAACTTCTTACCTTCTACGCCATTATCAACGAAGAGCTGTTTCAGCTCAGCTTCATCTTTTGGCGCTTGTCGCTTTTGATGAATTTGGGCAAACATGGCAGGAATCATTGTATCTTCAACCCCGAGCGACACCATCGTCGCGTAGGACTTGGCCATCGGAATCGCCATATCTCCGCCCATGAACCCCACATGTACCTTTTCAAACTTTGCCTCTTTTGGCAGAGCAGGTTTTAAACGCTCAATAAGCGACTCAAACTTGTAACAATGTGGGCAATAAAAAGAAAAGAATTCCGTCACAACAGGTTTCGATGCTTTCTTAACATCCAGAACTTTGTAGTGCTTCCCTTCTTCAAATTGCGCTGCGTGAGCGGTAAAAGTCAGTAAAAGTGCACTACATAAGGCAAGTAGTTTTTTCATTGTTTATTTCCTCGTGGCATTCAAATGCCAAATCATTTCATTTGGTAAAAAGGGGGGACCCCAAGTAATTTGAGATGGGAAATTAAACAATCGGAGGGCGATAAAGCTTGGTGATCACTGTCACTACTTTTTCGACTAGAGGCCTATCAATCAATGCAAGGCTATAAGGAAGAAGCAGTAAGTCGTTTTGAGATAAGTTGGCGGGAATTTTGACCATGCAGGAAGAGCTACAACTCGTGTGAGATTGTTGTGCCTTATTGATGGCTGACTCATCGTGATGTAATTCTACGCAGTCGTCATTGACGCCAAGTTGTTTGTGCAGAGCAGCCTGTTGAACAATAATATCGCGTACTTCAATTGTTTTCACCGGGGCTGAAGCCTTCGCCATAGGAGCGACACTGCTCAAAAGCATAGCGGCTAAACAAACTATCGCGGTCAACAATGTACGGTTAAACTTCAACATAGCTACATCAACAAAAATGGTGATTTAAGATAATACATGATAACGGTTTGACTTCAAGATACGGACTCTGAGTTCCGCCTCGCCTAAAAACTTGGTACGTTAACGGTTCCTTACCCTTGAGGCTTCTCAATACCGCTCCCCTCTCACAAGAACTCATAGCGATTAAGCTATTCATCATTTAGATAGTTCTTCACCTGATACCAGCGACAATTCGATAAAACTTGAAATCGTTATGAAACACGAGTAATAGTTAGAACAGTTTTTGTACGAACAAGGAAAGATCAATGCTTAAAAAGAGATTCTTTAAGACAAAAGATGAAGTTGAAGTCACGTTCGAGCTAGATAAAGACCAGTGGGACTCCATTCATATTGCTGGGGATTTTAACAACTGGCAGCCAGAACCGATGAAATTAGTGAAGAAAAGCCGTCAATTTAAATTTAAAACGCGCTTACCTAAAGAGCAGAATGTTCAGTTCCGCTACTTGCTCAATGATGCAAAGTGGGAAAACGACCCTCAAGCCGACGCTTATGTTCCCAATGCTTTTGGCAGCGACAACAGTGTCGTGTGCACCACCGAATAAAACGTAAGTTCACTCTAATATTCCATATTAAGGCGCAACAGTTGCGCCTTTTTTAGACACTTCATAATGTGATTAATGATTAAGTTTGAATCATTACTTGGGGTATTTATCGAATCAACTCATCCGATAACCTTATTCTGAGAAAGCTTTATTTGAAATAATTCGTAAATTTGTTTAAGTTCCAGTGATATTAAATATTGTATACATCACTCAAATGAACGCACAACAAGTCAAACCATCTTTAATCATTGTGGAAGACGATCCCAAATTACAAGCTATGCTGGGAGAGTATTTTGTTGAACAAGGTTTCCAGGTCAAATGTATCGACAACGGGACAGACGCACCGGAAGCGATTATTGACACACAGCCAGACGTGGTTTTGTTAGATTTGATGCTACCTGGACAAGACGGCCTGAGCGTATGTCGTCAAATCCGTGAATGCTACAAAGGCAAAGTGTTGATGCTGACAGCGAGTGATGACGACTTCGATCACGTCGCCGCATTAGAAATTGGCGCCGATGACTTTGTTACCAAGCCAATCAAACCTCGCGTGCTACTGGCGCGCATTCGCATGCTATTGAGAAGAAAAGAGGCAGCCTCTACCGAGTCCGAAAACGGTCTACAAATTGGAGTGCTGTGTTTAAACCGATTACGTAAATCATGCGTCATGAACCAGGAAGAAATTGCGCTGACTGACGGTGAGTTCGATTTATTATGGGTTCTCGCAACACACGCAGAAAAAACACTCTCACGTGAGTGGTTAACGAAAACACTACGTGGTATTGAGTACGACGGTACAGATCGCACCATTGACAACCGTATTGTGACATTGAGAAAAAAATTAGGCGATGCCTCTTGCTCTCCACAAAAAATCATCACGGTTCGCGGCAAAGGCTACCTATTTATGCCTGATGCATGGAATGAATAATGAGACGGATTTATCTGGAAAGCTTTGTCGGTCTTATCATTCTATTTATGGTGAGTTTGTGGGGTTACGAATTCTTGGTCTATGAGATCAACACAGATTACGATTACCTGCTACAAGAGCAAGAAGGTCAAGCTTTCCACGATCTTATCTATCCTATCTACGAAGAGCACGGACTAGAATACACTCAACAACAGCTTGAGCAATTTGCCACGTCCAGCCATCGCTTGTTGATTCCTCACACGCTCGAAGAACTTCCAGAGGACATCAGAAAAGCATTTGAAAGTGACACCTCTGTTAACGTGGCTTACGACGAAGAAAGGGATATATGGTTCCGCCTAGATGCGGACACCCCTATTTTCAAAATGATCGATGATCCGGATAGCTCAGTTATTCAGGCGATTAACTTTGATGACAACATTGTATGGTTATTCTTTTTAGCCGGATTTGCTCTGTATTGCATACTGCTGATCTGGTTTTTGAGTCGTCGAATTCGTGAGTTAGAAAGAGTCACGGTCGAGTTTGCTTCAGGCAACTTCAAAGCACGAGCAAGCACCTCAAGCGCCAAATCCGTTGGGACACTGAACAAAAGCTTTAATACGATGGCTGACAAAGTTTCTCGCCTGATCACTAGCAATAAAATGCTGACCAATGCAGTTGCGCATGAATTACGCACTCCTATTTTTCGTTTACAGTGGCAAGCTGACTTGTTATCGGACTCTACATTAACCGAACAACAGAAAAAGCATGTACGTAGTATCGTCGAGGACATTGACGAGATGGAAGACATGGTTGAAGAGCTGCTTTATTACGCCAAAATGGAACGCCCAGATACGGCGTTGCAAACAGAAAACGTAGCACTCGCCAAGTTAGTTAGTGAGTTAAAACAGAGATGGCAAAAAGAGACCAAATTATCTATCTCACTCAATGAAACAAACTCTGAAAACGCACGCGCATTCGCTGATCCAAAACTGCTAAAACGTGCCTTGGATAATCTGCTACGCAATGCAATGCGATACGCAAATACTCAAATTATGGTTGAGATAAAAAGTGATCAGCAAAGCTGTTTAATCCATGTACATGATGATGGTATAGGTATAGAAGAGCAACATTGGCCTCACCTTTTCGAAGCATTTTATAGCGCGGATGAATCCCGAAACAAAAACACGAGTGGATTTGGGCTCGGTTTGGCGATCGTCAGGCAGATAATGGAACTTCAACATGGTGAGGTTTCGATTTCTCATAGCCCACTTGGTGGTGCTTGCTTCACACTTCGTCTTCCAAAATCAGACAGTTAAGTTAACGTCTTTCCTCCTTTACAGAAGACGACACTTCAATACACTCCAGCGACAGAGCCCAACAATAAAACAGTGTACATTTAATCCATAAATTCACAGAACAAATGGATAATACTCATGTACAAACCTTTTATTCTGGTTATGACGCTTGCCTCTACTCTTAGCGCTTGTACTTATAATCAAAAGCCTGTTGTCGACATGACTAATGTTGATCCTGCTAAATATGAACAAGATTTTCTTTATTGCCAAGGGTATGCGGACAACGTAGACAAAACGGAAGCTGCAAAATCTGAAGCCGCTAATGGCGCAGTTACAGGTGCACTAATTGGGGCAGCAGCTGGAGCGCTAGAAAGCGGGATAGGTGGGGCTGCTGTGGGTGCCGCTGCAGGCGGTGCTGTAGGAGCAGGGGCCGGAGCGTTGAGTGGAAGCAATGACTCCACCAAAACACAATCTCTTGTACTGCGAAAATGCCTTCAGAATAAAGGCTATACCGTCTACGACCTTGAGTAATTCAACTCTTTTTTCTTATTCAAACCCTATATCGTTGTGTGATGAATGCCATTCACAAATGTTTCACGCAAGAACGATTAGTCTCATTTCATCGTTTGGATAGATGCACAATCTAAATTATTAAGCTGTAGTAAGGTCATATTTTGAAGCCAGGTAAAACAGGTCTACGCCGTGTCATGGATGCGACCGGCTATTCATTTCAGGGATTGAAAGCCGCATGGAAATACGAAGCCGCCTTCAGACAAGAATTGATTCTAGCCTTAGTGCTTTCCGTCTGTGCTTTTTTCCTTCCAGTCACCACATTTGAAAGAGTACTGATGATCAGTAGCCTGTTATTGGTCCTGATCGTCGAACTTATTAATTCCGCCGTAGAAGCGGTTGTCGACCGTGTTAGCGATGACTGGCACGAGCTCAGTGGTAGAGCCAAAGATATCGGCTCGGCTGCAGTATTTGTTGCGCTCACTCTTGCCCTTTTTGTTTGGGCTTCGTTCTTGCTCTAATTTTGATTCAAGACATTTACTTATGAAGACACATAATTTGCAACAAAAAGGTATCTCGTACGTTACCTTTACTTTCTTGTTGGCACTCTATTTCGCGCTGGTTGTAAACATTCCTATTTACAAAGAGCTGAATGGTATTTTTTCAAGCCTAGATAATGTCAAAATTGGTTTTATTATTACGATACCCATTTTCTTTCTTGCCGCGCTCAATTTCCTTTTTAACTTATTTAGTTGGCCTTGGGTTGGAAAGCCATTCTTTATTATTTTGCTCATAATTTCGAGTATGGTGAGCTACGCAAGTTACAACTATGGCACGCTTTTCGATTCTGGAATGATTGCTAATATTGCTGAAACCGATTCGAGCGAGGCAAGCTCTTACCTGAGTGCTTATTCTGTAATCTGGACGCTACTTATGGGGGGCGTCCCTGCGATGATTGTCTATAAGGTCAAGTTGCAATCTCAGCGCCACCAATTGCTGTATTTTTCTCTCACGAAGTTGGTGTCGATGTTGTCATCTCTTGCAGTAATTGCTGTTATTGCCAGTGTTTACTACCAAGACTATGCATCTGTCGGTCGCAATAACAGCTATCTGAAAAAAATCATTATTCCCACTCAATTCGTTTACAGCGCGACTGGGTATGTAAAGGAGAAATACTTCACCACGCCAGAGCCGTATCGCGAGATTGGAATCGATGCAAAGCAGTCAGATAGCGCAGTAAAGCAAGCACAGAACAAGCCGACACTACTGGTGTTTGTTGTCGGAGAAACCGCTCGAACACAGAACTACCAACTCAATGGCTATAAGCGAGAGACAAACCCTTACACCAGTAAGCTGGATGTGATTTCATTTCAAGAGGTTGCGTCTTGTGGCACTGCAACTGCAGTATCTGTGCCTTGCATGTTTTCTCAGCTCACGCGAAGCGAGTTTGAACGGACCAAGGCAGATAACCAAGATAATGCTCTCGACATCATGCAGCGCGCTGGAGTTGACCTCATCTGGAAAGAAAATGATGGCGGAGACAAAGAAGTCGCCCACAAGATCAAGAAAATTGAAGTGAACCGAAAGCAAGCAAGTCCTCTGTGTAACGGTCAAACCTGTTACGATATGGCGCTGTTAGATCACTTTGATCAAGAAGTTGCGGATATGCACGGCAATCGCGTTGTCGCCATGCATCTTATAGGAAGCCATGGTCCTACCTACTTCCAGCGTTATCCTAGAGACAAAGCGTTTTTCAAACCAGACTGCCCACGTGCAGATATAGAAAACTGTAGCGTCGAACAAATCGTGAATACGTACGACAATACGATACGCTACACTGATCTTGTGTTGGCAGAAACTATCAACAAACTCAAAGCATTAGAGTCTCAATATAATACCGCTCTCATCTACGTATCGGATCATGGTGAATCATTAGGCGAAAACGGATTGTTCTTACATGGCATGCCTTACGGCCTTGCACCAGACTTCCAAAAACGTGTTCCTTTGCTCATGTGGCTATCTTCCGGCTTTAAGCAAGTGAAACAAATAAACACCGACTGTTTGTCGAATGAAGCGCAAAAGGCAGGCCAGTACTCACATGATAACGTGTTCCACTCTTTATTAGGCGTTATGGATGTACAAACCCAAGCCTACGACGGCAAGTTGGATATATTCAAAGATTGCCGCACGACTTCCTAAGTGGACCAACAAAGCCTGACTCAAAATGTGAGTCAGGCTCTTTTCTAACAAGGCATTTAAACTCATCAGCTTGCCAAGCGTTATACTACAACCTGCCATCCATACATCGAAATAAGGACTAGGATGAAAATTGGTATTATTGGTTTAGGAGATATTGCTCAGAAAGCATACCTTCCCGTTATCACTCAGCTTCCAAATATCGAACTTGTATTTTGTACCCGCAACGCAAATGCACTTGAGAGTCTGGCTAAGCAATATCGAATCTCAGAGACCTGTCAAGACTACCAGCAGCTTCTGCACTTTGGCGTAGATGCTGTCATGATTCATGCGGCAACAAGCGTACATCCTCAAATCGCAGCATTCTTTTTGCAACATGGAATCCCAACCTTTGTCGACAAACCATTAGCGGACAATGCTGATGACGTGGAAAAACTGTACGATATTGCCGAAAAAGAAAAACAACCACTTTATGTGGGCTTCAACCGACGTCATATTCCGCTTTACAACCAACACATGCCAGAGGTACAGCAAGGCAACATTTCTGACCTAAAATCGCTACGCTGGGAAAAGAACCGTCACCAACTACCAGGCGATATTCGTACCTTTATATTTGATGATTTTATTCACCCATTAGACAGTATTAACGTGACAGCCAAGACCGATTTAAAAGAGGCTTATATAACGCATCAACTTGAGGGTGCCCAATTGGCGCGTTTAGACATTCAGTGGCAACACGGAGATACTTTACTCCACGCTTCGATGAATCGTCACTTCGGTGTGACTATGGAGCGCGTTCAAGCTTGTTATGCTAACAAAGCAGTGGAATTCGACTCTTTCGTTGAAGGGAAACGATGGCAAGCGAACCAAGAGCAAAAAATCAATTTGAAAGATTGGACGCCAATGCTGACGAGCAAAGGTTTTCATGCGATGTTGCTCGACTGGTTTAGCGTCGTTGAATCTGGAAAAATCGCTAGTGAAGTAGTGAAACGCAACATTGCTAGCCATCAGTTAGCAGAGCAAATTTGTCAATATATCGAGAAAGTTACCTCTAGGTAGCTTAATTCTTGGCTATGTGCTTAATCGAGTATTACGCTCTATACTAAAACAAACGTAGCTTCAGAGAGTCATTCATTCTCTGTTAATACTTATGCGGCTATTCTATCAAGCAAGTGAATGAGGGAACGGCTCACGTTCATTAACGGATCGGTTGGTGGTTTTAGTTTTACATTACGATCCCCTCAGGAACCAGCATCATCACATTCAAGAGTAAAGGAAATAGAATGAGAACACTCG
This sequence comes from Vibrio sp. T9, assembly GCF_003123985.1. Classification (NCBI taxonomy): domain Bacteria; kingdom Pseudomonadati; phylum Pseudomonadota; class Gammaproteobacteria; order Vibrionales; family Vibrionaceae; genus Vibrio; species Vibrio sp. T9. Next base: position 294,864 of record NZ_NIGY01000003.1, on the reverse strand, counting down.
GTAACATCATTTGGTTTGTATTTGGTGGCGTATTTATGGGGTTGCTATGGTGGTTTTTCGGTATCTTAGCCTTTATTAGCATCATCGGAATACCTTGGGGGCGTGCGTGTATCGTTATGGGTAATTTTTCCTTTTTCCCATTCGGAAAAGAAGCCATTTCACGCGATGAATTGACCAATGAAATGGACATTGGTACGAGCCCTCTAGGCGTTATCGGTAACGTCCTTTGGTTTGTCTTTGCAGGCCTTTGGTTGGCAATCGGTCACGTACTTTCCGCCGCAGCGTGTTTTGTAACCATCATTGGTATTCCGTTTGCACTCCAACACCTGAAGCTTGCGGTTATTTCACTCGCACCAATTGGTAAAACGGTTGTGTCGTCAGAAGAAGCTGCAATGGCTCGGTACAATATCAACCGCTAACAAACAGCCAATATACTTTCTATCCTCTGGGCAATCGTGCTCAGAGGGCAACTCCCGTCAAAAGTAAGCCTATTATCGCTATCGCATATTCAATAATGGTTGATTGTATATCCATACCGTCACCTTTAAGTTGAAGTTCACCCTAGCTCTGTACTACTTTACTTTTTATTAATCAATGGATTAGCTTAACTCTCCAAGCTCACCCACGCTCAAAAATAAGTATTATTTCTGCTCCTCCAAATTGAGTTCATTTACGAAAAGTCGAACTATAAGCATAGTTGATATTAATGATTTTTGACGATAAATAACTCACACCAATCCAGCGATAGTTCCAGAGTTTACTTTTTCTCAGTAAACGCAAGCCGTTACGAAAGCAGGTTTCTTCCCGATCAAAGCCACCACTTCGCATCACTATCGTTTTTCTTTAAAAGGCAACAAATATTCGTTGTTATCTTGAGTAAATTATTTTGTTTGTCGCATTTAAGTTCAATCAATATTATTCGCGACATCAGAGAAATAGATCATTGAGCTCCTTAGCATTTATCACAGACATAGAACGTAAAGCCCCTTTTTTTGCTCGTTTTTCTTTTTACAAATGTTCTAACTCAACGTCTATTCAGACAGGAATACACCGTGGATAAATATCAAGCTGCTTATGCCAAACGTCTAGAGAAGTTAAAGGGTAATCAATCTCCAAAAACGATAGCCCGTCTTTCGGCTTGGGAGGCATTTCTTAACAAAGAGTACGAACTCCAAGACTTAGAATACCAACTGTCAGACGCAGCACACCTACACTATGAACAATCTCATGTGAAAAATGATATTTCTTTTAAGGCGTTCAAGCGGGCGTTCTATAACGAATCCATCAAAATCTACAACCTAACCGATGGCGCCTCTATACAGAAAGTATTCACTCCGCTGCTCGCATTAACGACAGTTTGGGTGCTATTTATCTGCTTTTTTGACAAGTGATCATCACTTTTATTAGAACAATAAACTTAGGGCGCTTGCATCATGATTCAAAACGATAACCAGACGCACAACGCCCCACTTAAATATAAAAAAGGAGTTTGATCTTGTATGTCTAAGATGACACTTCTTTTAATTACAACAACGATCAGTATCGGAATTACAGGCGCCGCTTTCTGTGTGGGAGTGACATATTTATTCAGTGCGCTTTCACTAAATGAGCTGCTCAATAACCTGTAACTCCCTAGGCTTAATATGAAAAGGGCATCCATCGATGCCCTTTTCTTTTACTTAAGGAGATGCCCTAGCACTTAGGGCCACTTGGGTATAAAACCGTTATGCGTTAAGCTGCATTCTATTCATCCAATAGGTAAAGAATGGAACACAGTGATGGAACAAGTAGGAGAGCGTGCGTTGATTGTCGAAGGTGGTGCGATGCGAGGTGTATTTTCTTGCGGCATACTCGATCATTTTCTCGCTAACGATTTCTCTCCATTTGATAGCTTTTGGGGCGTATCGGCGGGCGCAAGTAACTTGGCGGCGTATTTAGCTAAAATGCCCGGGCGCAACTTAAAAATCTATCTCGATTACAGTTTAAGGAAAGAATTCATCTCACCATCTCAGATTCTACGTGGCGGCGATATGATGAACTTAGATTGGATGTGGAACGTCACTCTCGAAGAGCTTGGTATCGACAAGTCCGCACTAAAAGCGGATTCGAGACCTTTCTTTTTAGGCGTAACACGTCAAGACAATGGCCAAGCCGAGTACCATACTCCTAATGTCGACGAGCTCGCAGAAACAATGAAAGCCAGCAGCGCGCTTCCCGTGCTTTACCGAAATGGTGTCTTACTGAACGGCACCCGATACGTTGATGGTGGGGTTTCTGATGCACTTCCTGTCGCAGAAGCAATAAAGCGAGGAGCCAAAAAGATTATGGTTTTACGCAGTCAACCCTCTAGCTATCAAAAGCCGAAAGGAAAGTTCAGCGCACTAACCAAACGGATGTTGAAAGAAACGCCCGGATTAATTGAGCCGATGTTGACGCGTGAAGTTCGCTACAATCAAACTTTAGCACTGATCGACAATCCACCATCGGGAGTCGAAATCATCCAAGTTTGTCCTCCTGAATCATTTAAATTAAAACGATTGAGTCGCTCGCCAGCACCATTGCGTCAAGCTTATGAGTTAGGTATTGAAGCAGGAAAAGAAGCCATCATGCGATGGAATCAGAAGTAGAAAAAAGCCACGTGGATTAGACGTGGCTAACGCAAATTCGATGGCAGTGGATTATCGTATTTGCTTCTGGTCGAGCCCAATGGTCAGGCTCAAAACTGTTGATAACTGCGCTACTCACAGAAAAGGGAGTTAGGATGTTGATGCTAGTAGCTTTCAAACAATCCTGAATTGTAGTCTTGGATTGCTTGTTCTATTTCTTCCATGCTATTCATTACAAAAGGGCCATAGTGAACCACTGGTTCATTGATTGGTTCGCCAATAAAAATCAGAGCACCACTCTCCTTTTCGGCTTGTAATTCAACCCATTCACCTTTCGATAGAATCGCCATTTCGCCTTGATTGATCTCACGATCTTTTACCTGAATACGTCCTTTATAAACGTAAATCATCATGTTGTGGTCTTGCTCCGTGGTCAAATTCAAAGCGTGACCAACCATCGCTCTCCAATCGGCTACCGTGGCAGCAACACCTGTTTCTGTTAAAGGCCCCTGAATACGTTCGTTGTTTATAGTCAGATGACCAGCAATCAAGCGCACAACGCCCGAGCTTTGAGTTTCGAATTCCGTTATCGTTTCAGGTTGAAAGTCATGATATTGAGCCGGTGCCATCTTATTTTTCGCAGGCTGGTTTATCCAAATTTGGAAACCATGCAATTCACCTTCCTGCATAATAGGCATCTCACTATGAATGACGCCTCTTCCTGCCGCCATCCATTGAGCGCCACCAGAACGAAGCTCACCAACATTATCCATGTGGTCACGATGCTGGAAATGACCTTTCAACATGTAAGTGAGCGTCTCGATGCCGCGATGCGGATGAGGAGGAAAGCCACCAACATAATCAGCACGGTCGTCAGACTTAAGTTCATCCATCATCAAAAATGGAGAAAAGCTCGCATTATTAAACCCTGCTACTCGACGAATTTTCACTCCGTCACCATCAGCAGTGGGTTGTGAGTGAATAAGCTGACGAATTTCTCTGAATGTGCTCATACTATTTCTCCTCGTTTACCTTTGTGGCCGCTTGCAAACCGCATGTTCAGCCATGGCTATCGATATGGTTCTATTTTAGATTGAAGAAAAATAATCATGAGCCTTGCTATTTGAGCTACTTATTCAAATTTTTCGAACAGCCCACTTATCCAAGCTGTCGACATATATTTAAAAATAAGTGTAGCTATTTCCTAAACAAGGTGTATAGTAGGCCTTGGCTCTTAGAAGAGAGCTGTTAATGCAACATTTAGTTTAAGTTTCCTCTCAGTAAAATCTTGAATCCCCCAATTCAGACACCTGCGTACAACTTCCTCTTGATTGAACATTCAATAGCTTAGAAAAGATCCACAAAACAAATTCAAATTTTAATGTTTAATTCAAAGGTATTTTTATGTCTAAAGTAAACGGCTCAGTAAAATGGTTTAACGAAACTAAAGGCTTTGGCTTCCTATCTCAAGACAACGGTGGTCAAGATGTATTCGTACACTTCAACGCTATCGTTTCTGACGGTTTCAAAACACTGACTGAAGGTCAGAAAGTAAGCTTCAACGTAGAGCAAGGTAAAAAAGGTCCTCAAGCGACTGAAGTAACTCCTCTATAAGACTGCTTTTCTTGGTGTAGCATGCCCATGCTGCACCAAATCTCTCTCCTTCAAAAATATTCTCACTTTAATCACTCAGCCTAATATCAGGCATTGCTTTGTGCTACCTAAAATAAATAGGATAGTACTGCTTAATTTATTATTTATAGGAAAAATCATGTCCTCAAAAAGAACAGGCCGTCAAAGGCATTGGTATCAATTACTTAACAAAGACAAAATCACTAAGAAACAGGAGAATAAATGTTAGAAATTGAATTTAATCTAGAACAACCTCACACCTCTTGGAACGCTAAAATACATCAATTAAATGGTGATATTTTACGAAGGCACGTATTACCTAAGCTTCATTCTCATAGCTACATGATCGATTTTGAATATTGTGAGAAAACGCAATCTGGAACTATTCTCTGTGATTCAGGTTCAAAGTTAGGAAGTTTTACTGTTAACTAATTCAGTTTTCATGCATTAATGAATGATGCAACTAATTTGGAAGGTATCCAATGGCTAGAAAAAGTAAGAAGCAAGCAGAAAAAGACAAGAAAGAGTCGGAGCAAAACGCGGCGGCGGTAAAACAAAAAACGCGACGCCGTATAGAAGACATTATGGAACAAAGAGAATTTGACAAGTTATTTGATCTATAAGCTATCCTTGACTCTTTCAATTCTCTCTCTGCTCCATCGTTGTACAAGGTACCGCCACCTACCTTTGCTCAAACGAAGCCTCACTCTTTTCCTCGCTTATAACAACACGATAAGCCTCGTTCACGCTCAAAAACCAATTTGCTCCTCTATACCCAAGTGACTTATACGGTTGCCAGTTACTTTTCTTAGAAAAATCCTTCGACTACTGACAACTAGGTTATTTGCGTATAGCCAAATTGAGAATTTTGCGTATAATCGCCTCGTTTGCTTCGTATAACCCCAATGATATGGTTTGGGGGTCTCTACCAGTTCCCGCAAAGTGCTGATTACGAAGAGTTGAGATCATCGTGGGTCTTACTCTTTGTGATAGCGTTCGATTTATTCTTATCTATACCTATTCTTAGAGTAACTGCATCCACAATACACATAAGGTGGAATATGAACGCATTTATTCAAGGTCTTCCAAAAGTAGAGCTGCACTTACATATCGAAGGTTCACTTGAGCCAGAACTTCTCTTCAAGTTAGCACAACGAAACGGCATCGACATTCCTTACTCTTCTCCGAGTGAACTACGCAGCGCGTATCAGTTCGAAGACTTACAGTCATTCCTTGACCTTTATTACCAAGGGGCGGATGTTTTGCGTACAGAGCAAGACTTTTACGATCTCACTTGGGAATACTTACTGCACTGTAAAGCGGATAACGTTATTCATACCGAAATCTTTTTTGACCCACAAACGCATACAGAGCGCGGTATTGACTTTGACACCGTTATCCACGGGATCGCTCGCGCACTACAAGATGGGCACGAGAAGCTCGGCATTACTTCACAAATCATTGCGTGTTTTCTCCGTCACCTTTCAGAAGAAAGCGCCATGGAGACTCTGCAAGCCGTTCTGAAACACCGTGATAAGATCATTGGTGTCGGTCTAGATTCTTCAGAACAAGGCCATCCACCAGCTAAGTTCAAACGAGTATTTAAACAAGCAGTAGAAGCAGGCTTACTGACTGTTGCTCACGCAGGTGAAGAAGGTCCGGCACAAAACATTACCGATGCAATTGAAATGCTTCACGTCAGCCGCGTGGATCATGGTGTTCGCTGTGTTGAGGATGAAGCATTAGTCGAGTCGTTAATTGAAAGCAAAATGCCACTGACGGTATGTCCATTATCGAACCTTAAATTGTGTGTATTTGACGATATGAACGATCACAATATTGTCGAGCTACTGCGCAAAGGTGTCGCTGTGACAATTAATTCGGACGATCCGGTATACTTTGGTGGTTACATGACAGATAACTTTTTGGCCGTCAACAACGCACACCCAATGAGTAAGAATGAACTAGCTCAATTCACAATGAATGCGATTGATGCTAGCTTCATCGATAATGAGTTGAAAGCGAAGTATCGCCATCTCGTTAGTCAATACGTAAGTCAGCATGAAGCGTTGTAATAAAGCCATCAGTGCTACATCTTGGGTCAAACACTTAGGTGCTAAAACCTTACAAAAGCTCTGTGGTTAACCGCATTTATAAGCGCTAGACTGAGAAAGCTAAACTAGCACACAAAAAGGAATAAAATCATGATTCAACAAGGCCAAGCTCTACCAGTTGCGACTCTAAGCGAATTGACTGCCGATGGTATGGTTAACCACGACGTTACTGAGCTGTTTGCAAACAAGAAAGTCGTACTCTTCGCTGTACCTGGCGCATTCACCCCAACGTGCTCGGAAGCTCACCTACCAGGCTATGTGGTATTAGCCGACGAGTTGAAGGCAAAAGGTGTTGAATTAATAGCTTGTGTTTCTGTAAACGATGCATTTGTGATGCAAGCTTGGGGCGAAGCTCAAAACGCTTCAGAAATCCTGATGTTGGGTGATGGCGACGCAAGCTTTACTAAAGCATTAGGTCTTGAAATGGATACCGGCGGCTTTGGTGGTATTCGCTCACAACGCTACGCCATGATCATTGAAAACGGCATTGTGACCAAACTTAACGTTGAAGAACCAAAAGAGTTTGAAGCAAGCAAAGCAGAAACGATTTTAGCGGCGCTTTAAGCTAAGAATAACTATCGCCCCACAAGCTAGTGGGGCGTTCATCTTTTAATGTTTCTCACTGTTTTCTTCGAATCCACATTATCAGCAACACAGCGAACAAGTAAGCCTGCTCAGTGGCTCCTCCACTATTGCTTTCATCATTACAACCAAATTCTGTTTCTTCTCCTCCAATATTGATCTGACTCGGATTATCACATTGGCTAGTGTCAGTTACTTCCTCCTCATCACTTGGACTGTCACTATCTTCATCTCCTTGATCTTCATCATCAGGGCTTAATAAAAAATCAGGCTTGGTAACTATATCCTCTGGAGGTTCTATAGACGTAGTAAATGACTCTATCCAATCTCTAAAGTGAGAAACATTGGTATACCAAGTAGGCAGAGTTATTGAACTACAAACCGTGTTTATTATGGGACTAGCACTAATAATCCCAACTTGATAAAAGCTATTATCATCGATGCTATATATTAACAATGGACCTCCTGTGTCCCCCTCACATGCTCCATTTCCATAGATATTGTCCCCTCTCGTAATGCTTTTCGTAGGCAATGAACATAACTTGGTGGGATCAACCGGGGATTCAATGTAGATAGGTAGATCTTCCGCAGACTCTAAACGGTTATAGCAAAGAGAAACTGGGTAATAAGAAACATCCGTTTCTCTAAATTCTGTATTACTTCCACCTATATCAGGGTCGTTATCTCCTCCAGTCCCCCACCCCGCGACCTTGAGGTTCGGCTCTGGCTCTCCAGAGTCCCAATCACTCTCAGGATTTACCAAATCTAACAGCATCTGATCACTATCAGAGTTGCCTAATAATAAGGAACTGACCATTTCATCTGGAAACTCCCTCTCTACATATAGCAGTGCTAAATCATTTTGAAAAGCGGTCGAATCAACTACCGTCAAACCTGATTCGTCAGTGGTCACTGAGTTAATAGGATAGTACTCGGGATGAATAACAACATGAGTAACTTTATAAATATCTGGTAGTTCAACTTTCGCCAAGTCAGACTTCCCAACAGTCACCGATATTTCCTTTGGTTTTGCCACATCAAAATTAGTGAAGACATCTTTATTTTCGTTACTGTCTTCATAGCTTGCATCCGAAGCAACTAGACAATGAGCAGCTGTCAGCACCCAGCGACTGCTGATTATAGTACCACCACAAGAGTGATCTTCAGCGAAGATACTAGCCCTTACAGATGCCATGAAGGAAAATTGAGATTCGTACTCATCTTGAGTTGGTACGGTATAAGAGCTTTCAACAACGATTGCATACGTTGGTATGCAAGTGATTAATGAGCTGATTAAAAATACCCATCTGTTCAACATACTCACCCCTCCCTCTAAGTTTATTGAAACAGAGATAAAATGCATGCTGGATTTCAATTGCACTCACATGCATAAATAAGTGTTCCTAGAGAGTGTAGGTGCTTATTCAACTATTGACTTAATTTATACCTAAAGTTGAAAATTATGTGATTGCATTCTAAAAAATAAGACCCTTAAACGAAGCCCCCTACTCTATGAGATGATGTTGAAGGGGGCCTAGAAGAGTTAAAGGGCTAACGCATTCTCACAACACTCGTTTGTTGCTTACGCTGCATTTCCGCAAAAGTCAGCACAAATGGGGATGACTGCTTTACGCGGCTCGGCAGTGAAGAAAGCGCATTGTAGGCATCCTGTTTCGTTTTAAAATCGCCAACGGTTACCGTATACCAACGCGTGCCTCGGCTGTTTTTCCAGTTAACCCAAACCGGATGCTTAGGATCGATATAACGAATGTAATCTTTCACATCTTTTTCTTGCTTTAGCGCGAGTACCTGCATCGTGTAATGGTTTGGGTTTAAATAACCATACGCATCCTGAGAGGTCATTACTCCAACACATTGGCCACTATCGACCTGCTGCTGGTAAGGCATAGCGCAGCCCATGAGCGATAAAATCAATGTCAAAGATAAAATCTTGTGCACGTGTCACCCCATTTTTGTTCTAGTTTCTTTTCTCTCGCACTCAAAAACACAAAAACGCTTCTAATTAGGCGAAAATAGACCCACACGAGAAGATTCGATGTTTTAGCGCAACGAGTATTTCAAAAAAGTAAGGCGACCACGTTGGCCGCCTTAGTAAATTGATTTAATAGAACAATAACAAGATAGAGTGATAATGGCAGAAGTTAGCTGTTTTTTAGAGCCAGCTCGCGACCAATTGCTTAAACCAGTCTAAAACTCGCTTGAATAAGCTGCCTTCTTCCACCGATTCCAACGCTACAAGTTCGGCTTCATTCACAACTTTACCTTCGACTTTGTAAAGCACTTTACCAACCACTTGTTGCTCAGAAATTGGCGCTACCAAATCGCCATTATATTCAACTTCAGCTTGTAGCTTTTTCACATCCCCTTTTGGTAAAGTGAGATAAACGTCATTGGCCACGCCTACTTTAAGCTCATCTTGTTCGCCCATCCAAACTCGAGCGTTCGCAACTTCCGTTCCTGCCTCGGTTGGCATTACCGTATCGTAAAAGCGGAAGCCATAACTTAGCAGTTGTTTGCTTTCGGATTCACGGATATTCTCACTTTTTGCTCCCATCACAACAGCAATTAAACGCATGTCACCTTGAGTCGCTGAAGTCGCTAGACTGTAACCAGCACCGCTTGTATAACCAGTTTTCATACCATCGACATTCATACTGCGATCACGAAGCAAGCCATTGCGGTTATATTGCGTAATGCCGTTGTAGGTAAACGAGGTTTCGCTATACAGTGGGTAGATATCAGGTAAGTCACGAATAATAGCTTGACCCAACTTGGCAATGTCATAAGGTGTCGAATATAAACCGTCACTGTCTAGACCATGAGGGTTGGTGAAAGCCGTGTTATTTAATTCAAGCTTAGCAGCCCAACTATTCATCAAGCTTACAAACCCTGACTCACTACCTGCGACATGTTCAGCAATGGCCACACTAGCATCATTACCTGATTGAACAACCAAGCCACGGTATAAGTCAGATAAAGAAACGGAAGTATTGACTTCAATAAACATCTTTGAGGAATCTGGGAAGTTTTTTGCCCAAGCATTTCGGCTAATGACGACCTCATCATCCAAAGTAATATTACCTGCGTTAATTTCTTGACCAGCCACATAAGCCGTCATTAACTTCGTTAAGCTCGCAGGATTTAGCCGTTTATGTGCATCACGTTCAACCAGCACTTTCCCAGTGTGAAAGTCCATCAAAACATAGCCACGAGAACTGAGTTCCGGTGCATTTGGCACAACCGTTGGTGCTGCATAAGCCAACGAAGATACAGCAGCGAACCCTGTAATTAACACTGTGTTTAATATAGTACTTTTTCTCATCATGACATCTTATCTTAGTAGCATTTAAGGCTTACAAACGGTACCCGAATGAATTCAAAGCGCAGGGTTACCTAGGTAAAGAGCGAGTATATTGAAACGGCGCTCAGTTACAGCCACCTTGTTACGATTAGTTACTTTTACTCAATGTTTGTCGAGAATAATGAGAAGTAAGTAGAGCTTTCGTCTAGAAAGATGAGACAAGAGGCGAGAAATCATGCCGTTGTGCTATGTAATTAGTGTTCAGAGAAAAAACCGTACAAGCCAGATCTAAAACTAAGCTTGTACGGGAAAAGATAGCTAAAAATTTTATCACTATCTAACTAGGGGCAACTAAGAAAATCTACAATTCAATTAATAATCCGAACTAATAATTTACTAACCAATACTTCATCTCGGTCATAACAACATAATAATTTATTGTCAGAATTTCAGATAAAAATAAAAATTTAATTTATATATAACCTAAATATTATCTATTACTAGACAGGAGAAAAGTATAATTTCCCTTTCTTAAAACTAAGGGAGGCTTTTTTCGATGCCTTTGAATTTGTATCGTCATCAGTAAACTGAGTGTAACAATGAGGGATAAGGCATCCGGCTTTAGCGCGAAAAGATAAGCCACTGTTATTTAAGTTCACTCTCTGCTTTTTTATCACTAAAGACTTTAAATTTCGGTTACCTTCAGTTTGTATAGCAATTCTTTCACGTACCCCAACCCAGTACGACTCAAACGACGACATTATACATATCCTCTTTCATGGTATAAGCAGTTGTTATAAACATTGCTCAAAGCTAGATGTAGAATTCAGTAAATTATTTAAATTTTATTTATCTATAAATTTTGATTTAAATAGATTAACCCTTACATTCCACACAAAATAAAAGGTTATGTCAAAGATTAATTATCATTAAGTTTATTTATATTAGATATAAAATTAAGTTATAAATTTAAGGTTATCTAAAGTATAAATTTTTAGAATGTCATCAGCTAATAGTTAATAAAAATGCAGAGGGCTTGTTGAATATGAAAACGACAAATAGAAGCAAAGAACTATCTATAGGTTGAATAACCTTCAACGGGGTTACAATTCAAATAAAAGTAGCGCATCTAGTAAGATGCGCTATGGATTTGATCAGTTTTGGAGTATGAGTTCGGATGAAAACAAACTTACTTGAAGTGACTGAACCAAGTTTGCTTATGGTTTAAGCTTCAATACCTTATCAATATCTTCTGCGCTGTGACGTTCAGGTAACTGCTCCCACTCTTCTCCCCATGAGCGATTCACAATACGACCACGCTGGACAGCTTCTCGCTCATCAATCGCTTTCGCCCAACGTACAACGTTTTTGTAACTCTCCGCATCTAAGAACTCCGCAGCATCATACGCGCGACCCAGTACCAAATTGCCGTACCATGGCCAAGTAGCGATGTCTGCGATACTGTACTCATCGCCTCCTAGGAATTCATTGTTTGCGAGGCGCTTGTCTAATACATCTAACTGACGTTTTGCTTCCATTGTAAAACGGTTGATTGGGTACTCGAACTTCTCTGGTGCGTACGCGTAGAAGTGACCAAAACCACCGCCTAGGTATGGCGCAGAACCTTGCAGCCAGAATAACCAGTTCATTACCTCAGCACGCTTAGCGCCTTCTTTTGGTAGAAAGTGACCAAACTTCTCTGCTAGGTAGAACAGGATGTTACCTGATTCAAACACGTTCACTGGCTCAGAACCTGAACGGTCAACCAGTGCCGGAATTTTCGAGTTCGGGTTCACAGCAACAAAACCAGAACCAAACTGGTCGCCGTCACCAATCTTGATCAGGTATGCATCATATTCTGCTTCTTTTACGCCTGCCGCCAGAAGCTCTTCAAACATGATCGTTACTTTCTGGCCGTTTGGAGTCCCCATGGAATAAAGTTGGAATGGGTGTTCTCCAACAGGCAATTCTTGCTCATGACGAGCGCCTGAGTCCGGGCGGTTAATGCTCGCCCACTGGCCACCGTTTTCGTTATCGTTTGTCCAAACTTTTGGTGGAATGTATTCGTTAGCCATTGTTATCCCTTATTGTGTTTGAATGCATTATCAAACTGGCAAACTCAGTACGCCAGCAAGCATGATGAAGTAACCCACCGCATTCGATAAATGGGCATACCCAAGATATTAGGCCGGAATCTTCAAATAAAAGCCCTGACCTTTCACTTAATTAGAACCTTTGGTTATGGGATTTTCTTTCACGCTATAAGGAAAAACGTCGCGGTAATGTGAACTAGGTTCGAGATGCCAATAACGAAGAACAGATCAGATTCAACGGTCCATCCATCATCTCCGTCTTAATCAAGCTCGTATCGTGGCAACAACTGATCGAAAGCGCGAACCCGTGTAGGTAATCTGCCAATAGATCCAAACTGTCTCTCTCCACTTGCGGAGACAACGCCAAAGGTTGAACAATGATTTGATAACGCTCGGTAAACACTTGGGCAGGGCCATGAGATGTCATGTTCAGCATGGTTTGCAATAACCCATTGTACTCACGCAGCAGTTCAATATAGCTAACACACAAGTTCTTGAGTTCGCCTTGCCAATCTTCATTCACTTTCGGTTGATAAATTTCTTCCACCAGCGATGTGGTTAACGCTTCAAGCAAGGCATTCTTGTTTTTGAAGTAGTGATAGATCGCCATAGGATCCACATTTAGTTGCGTCGCTAACGAGCGAATGCTTGGTACCTTGCCATCCTTTTTCATCAACGACTTAGACGAATCTAGGATGCTTTCTGCGCTTAACTGCGACAGCTTGGCGGCTGGTCTCCCGCGTTTCTTTTCGTTGACAGACATTTGATCTTCCTTATAAATTCAGAATTATTCTACATTGTAGAATTAATTTTAAACCATACTTTAGCTTGGCTCAAGCATCACCCTTTTGATGAGGTACTCATGGCAAATATCGTATTTATTGCAACCAGTCTGGACGGTTACATTGCAGATAAGCAGGGCAAACTCGACTGGCTAAATTCAGTACCAAATCCAGACAACATTGATACTGTCTTCCTCTCACTGATGGAGCGTATTGATGGCTTGGTAATGGGACGCAACACCCTAGATGTCGTGCTGAGCTTTGATTGCGATTGGCCATACAGCAAACCTGTGTTCGTACTCAGCAATACCATGACAAAAGTACCGCAGGGCTACGAAGACAAAATCTTTTTAGTAAAAGGTGAGCTAAAAGATGTGCTTACTGACCTGAATGCAAAAGGCTTTAACGACTTTTACATCGATGGCGGGGTGACAATTCAGAACTTCCTCAAAGAAGACCTTATTGATGAAATAATGATCACGCGTTTCCCTATCCTACTTGGCGGTGGCGCGCCACTATTTGGGGATTTAGCACAACCATTGAACTTCAAAGTCACCAAGAGTGAAGTTGTTTTGGATACCTTAGTTCAAACCACTTACGTGCGTGAAAAATAGTTAGGCTAGATAGTTTAAAAGAAAACGCCCTTCACTGAATCAATGAAGGGCGTTTTAATATCTTTGTAATCGAAACCGTTACTTAGCTGATTCAAACAAACCAGTGATGCCTTTCAAAGGGAAAAGCCTTGCTTGCTCCAACCCTTTCAACGTTACCTTATTGAGGTCATCAATAAAGAAACGACTGGTCATCGTGTGTTTGCCACCATTAATAAAAATCTCGATGACAGAGTTGTCGATATATATATCAATCGTCTGCTTAGCGTCCAATCTTGGTGCTTTTCGAATGCCACCAAATTCTTCTGCGTACAAATGAGACATGTAACGACGGTCCAGCATAAACTCGTGCTCTGTCGCACTAAAGACGATGTTGTCACCTTTGAGGTTACTCAGCTCAAGTTCAAAGCCATCGCCCTCAAGGTCTAATTGGATCAAACAATTGGTGCTTTCCAGTGTATGGGATTGTGCAAAGACCACCTCTTCTTTTCTCAAACTCTTCAGCTCAGGGAGTGGAGTTTGAACAAGAAAACCATCTTTCAACGTTAGTTCTCTAGGAAGAGACAACATTCCTGCCCACTGGTGTGTGACCGATGGCGTGTCGATTTCTGGCAACCCTATCCATGCAATAAGAATGCGACGCCCACTCTCATCTAAATAGGTTTGTGGGGCGTAGAAATCAAACCCATAATCTGGCTGTAAAATATCTTGGTGGTTTTCTAAAGTCATCGACTCTAGGTTCAACTGATCACCCACGATATACGCGACAGAATAGATGTTTTTGAAATCATAAGGATTACTACTGCTCACGCCCTGTGGCGAAAACAACATCACCGACTGACCATTAATCTCAAAGAAATCAGGACACTCCCACATGTACCCAAGGTCAGAAAACTTGGTCTTGATAGGACCTTTATGCTGCCACGTTTTCAAATCTTTGCTTTGATAGAGCGCCATTGAGCCATGCTCGGTTTTGGTTTGAGCACCCACCACCATCAAATAGTCGTCGCCTTTCTTCCAAACTTTTGGGTCACGAAAGTGCTCCGTGTAATGTTCGTTCTCAATGACTACACCGTGCTTTTCAATGCTGCCGTCTGAATCCATGGTGGCAAAACACTGTGTTGGGATTCGATTCCAGTTTTGGTCACGCTTGTTGCCAGTAAAAAATAGCAAAACCTGGTTGTTTTCCACCAAAGCGCCGCCCGAATAGACACCATGTGAATCGTAGTCTTGGTCAGGATGAAGACCCACGCCATGATCAGTAAAATGGATGAAGTCTTTAGTAGAAAGGTGATACCAATACTTCATTCCATGGACTGGTCCCACAGGCGTCCACTGGTAAAAGATGTGGTGCTCACCATTGAAATAGCACAGCCCATTTGGGTCATTTAACAGCCCAAATTTAGGGGCGATATGAAAACTAGGAAAGCCTTTATCTTGCTGACGTGAAAGTGTCATTTCTTCGATATCACACTGAGGGATTTGCTCAAGTCGGCGATATCTTTGCTCTACAGTCCAACGGTTGTTTAAGCTCATAATTTTTCTCAACTGAAATTGGATCTGAAGATCATTGCCCAATAAATCGCAGCAATTCTGTCTGGGTCGGAAGCGCAGTCATTGCGCCTTTTTGCGTCGTCGCTAATGCACCACAGCCATTTGCCCATTGAATCGCAGAGCTAACAATAAGATGATTTTTCCAATCGTCATGTTGAGACAGACATGCCAGTAGCCCTCCGACAAAAGCATCACCAGCCCCTGTAGTATCAACCGGACTAACGACTTGACCAGTGATCAGCTCACTCTGGCTTTCAAAGACTCGCCAAACGCCTTTCGCACCTTGTGTCACCAAGACCAAAGCAATATTCAAAGCGGCTATTTGTTGTAAACCTTGTGCCATCGATGTTGAGTCAGTTAAGAACAAAAGCTCTTCTTCAGAGAACTTAACCACGTCAGCCATCGCTACAGCCTTCATCACGACAGCTTGGATTTCTGATTGATCTTGCCACACTTCATCACGCAAGTTAGGGTCAAAGCTAATGAAACCACCAGCGGCTTTTGCTCTTTTGATCGCCTCAAATGTGCTGCTTCGACTTGGCTCATTTGCCAGTGAAATCGAGCAAACATGTAGCCAGTCACCTTGCTTAAAGTTTGGGATGTCTTCAACAGACATAAACTGATCAGCGCTCGGTTTTACCATAAATGTAAAGCTGCGTTCACCTTGTTCGTCTAAATCCACCACCACTGTTGATGTTCTTTGCTCAGGGTCTTTAACGAGAAACTCCGTGCTCACGCCCTCTTGATAGAGCGTTGATTGCATGAAGCGACCAAATGGGTCATCACCCACACGTCCAAAAAACGCACTCTTACCAGATAGACGAGCAATTGCTACGGCGACATTCGCTGGTGCACCTCCGGGACATTTGAGTAAAGAAGTCTCAGATTCCGGTATTAGATCGACAACAGCATCACCAGTTACCCACACTTGATTCATCTTGCTTACCTTAAAATTAAAGCCCTGATAGTCCAACGTGTTGAACACCTTCACTACCAAGTAAAAATTGAAAAAGGCTAGCCAAGCCATTAGTGCTTGGCTAGCACCCCAAACATTTAGGAAAAGAAGTGGATTTTGGGGGACTCCACCCTTAAGGAGTTCAGATTAAGCCGTTGCTTTTTTACCGACTTTAGCGCGGTCACGCATACCAAGAACAATGGTGAGAACAAAGGCGGTCAAGAACGCGATCACCATACCCGCGATGTAGTAACCAATCTTATCCGGCGTGATGGAAATGATGCCTGGAAGACCAGCTGCCCCTAATGCCTGAGCTTTCACATTAAACATTGTGATGAACGCACTTGATAACGCCGCAGCGCAAACTGCCGCAATAAATGGGTAACGTAGTTTTAAGTTAACACCAAACATGGCTGGTTCTGTAATACCCAGCAAACCCGTGACACCCGATGGAATCGCAATACCTTTCATCTTCTTATCTTTACTCATCACGCCCACCGCCAACGCTGCAGCACCTTGAGAAACGTTAGACATAGCCGCAATAGGAAAGATAAAGGTGCCGCCTGTTGTCGCAATATCCGCAAGAAGTTGCGTTTCAATCGCAATGAAGCTGTGATGCATACCAGTAATAACAAACGGAGCATAGATAAGACCAAATACCGCACCACCAACAAAGCCAGCTGTGTTGTATAGCCAGTTCAGACCATCACCCAATAGGAAACCGATATCACGCGTGAACGGACCGACGACAGTAAACGTCAATAAACCCGCTATGAAAATCGCCAGTAATGGCGTTAAAAGGTTGTCTAAAACAGAAGGTATGACTTTACGTAAGCCTAGCTCAACCTTCGCAAGAATGAATGCCGATACCAAAACTGGTAACACTGAACCTTGGTAACCCACTTTTTGGATTTCAAAACCAAGAATATTCCAAACCGGAATGTTTCCAGACACAGATGCGCCGCCGAATCCCCAACCATTCAGCAAGTCAGGGTGAACCATCAACATACCTAGCGCTGCCCCTAAATATGGGTTGCCGCCAAACTTCTTGCTGGCTGAAAATGCCAACAGGATAGGCAGGTAAACAAACGGCGCGTTTGCAAACGTGTTGATCATGTTCGCCAAGTCAGTCAGTCCTGGATTGGCCTCAATCAAGGATTTGCCATCAATAAACAAGCCTTGGGCAGTCAGTAGGTTGTAAATACCCATCAACAAACCGCCAGCGACGATTGCTGGAATGATTGGGACGAAAATATCAGACAGCCCTTTCACCGCGCGCTGAACGATGTTTTGTTTCTCTGCGCCAGCAGACGCAACGTCGTTGGTGGACATTTCACTCATCCCCGTCAACTTCGCCATTTCTGCATAAACTTGGTTTACGATGCCTGATCCAAAAATGATTTGGTACTGACCCGCAACTTTGAACTGCCCTTTTACCCCTTCAAGGTTATCAATCGCTTGTTCATCTATTTTTTGCTCATCTGCAACGGCAAGGCGTAAGCGTGTCGCACAATGTGCAAGTGCGGTGATGTTGCTTTTACCACCTAATAGAGTTAACAACTCTTTTGCTACTGCCGGATAATTCATTTCATACCCCATTGGATTATTATCTGAGCTTGCGAAATTTTCGGGAACGTTTGCGAAACAGATTTTTGCTCAATAAAACCAAATGATCAAAGATAAAGCAGAGAGAATGTGAGAATGATCGTCAAATTCTCTCCCTAAGAGCAGTATAGGAGGTTAGAATCGCTACTTATCAAAGAGCTTTTCATCTTCTCTTTGCAAACAATCCCAAAAACGAAAAACAGAATGGATAGGAACAATGGCGAGTCTGCATGATGTCGCCCGTCTGGCTGGCGTATCAAAATCAACAGTGTCACGGGTTATAAACGATGAGTATGGCGTAAAAGAAGCGACAAAACAGAAGGTCCGCCAAGCAGTAGCGGAGTGTGGCTATGTGCCGAACCAAGTCGCTAAAGATCTAAAATCTCAAAAGACCAATCTGGTTGGTGTCATTGTTCCTCGGGTTTCCTCTCATGCCACATCCCAAGGTGTCGATGGATTAACCGATGTCCTTGAAAAAGCGGGGAAACATGTCTTACTTGCTAGCACTCACCAAGTCCACGAAAAAGAACTGGAATACATTCAGATCTTTAACCAAAAACGGGTTGAAGGGATCATTCTTTACGCCACCCACCTCGATTCCAAGCTGGTAAAAGCAATTCAAAACTCAGCGGTCCCAGTTGTGCTCGTCGGTCAAGATGGTTCCATGTTTAATATTCCAAGCATCATTCATGATGACGCACGAGTGGGGTTTGAAGCGGGAAATAGACTAGTTGCAAAAGGTTGCCAAACTATGGGGTTTATTGGCGTACAAGGTGACGATATCGCGGTAGATAAACAGCGCTCTGAAGGATTTGTTCAAGCGCTGCAACACCATGGTTTTGAGCTCGCCTTTCATGCTCGTGGTGACTTTACCATCGATTCTGGCTATTCATTGGCAAAACAACACTTAACAAAGACCCCTAAGTTAGATGGCTTGTTCTGTGCGACAGACCGTATTGCTATTGGTGCGATGAGAGCGATTCAAGAGCTTGGGTTAACACCGGGTAAAGACGTTTTAGTGCTAGGAGTTGGTGATGATGAGCTCGCATCAGTGTGCACCCCGACCTTATCAACATTTAACTATGCATTTGATAAAGCAGGTGAAAATGGTGCGAAACTGTTACTAGATAGAATTGCCAACAGAAGTTTTGAAATGAGTAAGATGGTACTAACCTTCAAAGCAATTGAGCGTCAGTCCTGTTAATGAAAAAGCGCCAACTGAAATCAGTTGGCGCTTTTCTTATTACTCTTTGTCGGTTAGATCCCTTTAGAACCAAGTTTCCATTTGCAGTGCAAACAGAACTTCACCACCATCACCCATCGTTGCAGCGCCCGCATCCTGGCTAATCGAGTAGCCATTCAAGTCTTCGCTCCAATCTACGTAGCTAGCAGCAAAACGTAGCTCCGGACGGTCAAAGAAACCTGCTGCGGTAGACATCTTAAGCGTTGGTGCAATTGTCGCTTTGTAAAAACTGCCACTTGCTTTATCAATCGCATTGTCTAGGTCCATGTATTGGTATGAGCCTTCATAAACCATCTCAAAGTTTTGTGTAAACTCTTGCGCTAAGCGGATGTTGAACGATGCCCACGTAAATTCATCATTTTTAGCAAAGCGATCTTGGCTGTGTTCTGCTAACAACGCAGGTGCTACACGCCAATTGTCGCCGATGCGTGTTACACCATAGCTGAACAAGCGTACGGCTTTTGCGTCTTCTAGCAAATCACCGTTTGAACCAATGCCTTTAAGTTCTGCACCCAGTCCATCACCCATCAAAATACCAGTTTTAGAGAAGCCTTCACTCATGCCAAAGAAGTTATCGCCATGGTAGGCAAACATCGCATGTAAACCTTTGTCCGCTGCACCTTCTGCGCGATCATTGTTATCAGCAGACGTCATGCCGCTCAGCATCAATTGCCAATTACCAAAGCGGTTGTTCATTGTCGCGATATAGTTTTCAACATCCGTTGACGAGCTATCAATCTCACCAAAATCACGACCATAGATCGAGAAGTTTGCTTTCCATGAATCGCTCATTTGGACGTCATACACACCAGCACCAGTGCCAGATAAGAAAACAATATCCGAGTCAAAGAAGTGAATGTCAAAGTTATCACGGTCAAATCGTTTACCAGCCCAAAACGTCGCGTCTGCAAAAGCTCTTGATTCAGAGAACATGCTCAACTTGTTTAGCTCAGCATATACCTGACGAACGTTTAATTGACTCTCGCTCGCCGTCCATTCGTTATTGGTTTCCGTACTATCTGCCAACATGATTCGGAACAAAGCGCTGGAACCATCATCTGCAAAGCGTTTGTGAATAAGGTTTGCTTCCACATAATGATCATCCTCTACCCCTAATCGCCCAACTGGAGCGCCAATAGCACCAGCTGCCGTCATGTAAGGACCAGTACCCACTGCACCATTCAGATCGTCATTAATCAGTAGCCCGGAACGAGCGTAGCCATGAAACTCAAAGCTTGAGGCTTTCTCATTTGCTTCTGTGGATACTTTTTCTGTCTGTTCAAGCCTCTGTTCTAATTCATTAATTCGCTTTTCAAGAGCGGCAACATCTGTTGTTGCGAATGCAGGTGCAGTAACCAGCCCAAGCGCTACTGCCATCGTCAAAGTGTGTAGTTTCATTTCCATAGTCTCACGTAAATTTACACTCAGGGTTTTGCAAACGTTCCCAAGAAAAATTGCAAACATATGGTGACTTTAAATGTCCATCTAAAGCCTGAATTTCAGAGCGCTCAGATACAGAGCGTCTCTATCACTTGTATCAATGGGGCGATAATATATAAAATTTTCGGGAACGTTACCGCAAGGAAGCAATTTTGTTACTTCTATCACGTTCAATTGTGTTACTTACAGAAAAATCATTAACCAGCGCACATTTGAATGGTAATGAGAAACAGGCATTGAAATTCAGCCTTATTAACAGGTGGCATTGTGGCAGAGACGTTGGCTCAACGTCTTTTATAGATTGTCTTGTGGTTAGAGCGCACAAAAAACTTCATAGAATCAGTGAGAGCATTGGCTCCATGCATTTTAATATCTACAAAACTCATTTTTTGAACATAAATGAGTTTTGTAAAATCCAATAATCTTGCTCATGGTCACATCGGTTTCGAAAAGCCACTCATTACCAAAAAGTAATCAAGCTAATGTAGTCTAATGCATCTCAACGTTATTCTCTTTGGCGACTAGTAAGTATTTAATTTGATGATGAAAATCTGCCTCAATTATCTCTTCTCGACCTTTGGACATAACGGTGTCGTAAACCATGTTTACATATTCATACGGCAGATATTTATCAAAAACATGAACTATATCGTCGTTAATTAAAATTTCACCGTAACAAGCTAAGTCTTCATCAAACGTATTTTGGTAACAAGATATTTTAGAACTATCCCATCCAGAGTAAAATTTGACACTCT
The DNA here is from genome assembly GCF_003123985.1 of Vibrio sp. T9. NCBI lineage: Bacteria > Pseudomonadati > Pseudomonadota > Gammaproteobacteria > Vibrionales > Vibrionaceae > Vibrio > Vibrio sp. T9. The sequence goes on along the minus strand of NZ_NIGY01000003.1, from coordinate 273,570 downwards.
TGACATCGTCATACATCGCAATGAATAACTTTTCGATTCCAAGCTTTCCTTCAGCCTCAAACCTCGACTCAAAGTTAACATAGCCGATAGCAATACCTTCATTAGAAGCTGAGTAATCTTTATTAACTCCGTAGTGGACTTGGTTTTCTCTAAGTTTAGAATTGCCAATAGCTTTCCAAGTTAGGCGGTTCCCATCAATATTTTCACCAAATGTAAGCTCTTCTTTGACCTCAATAATTTGGTTCGCCAATTGGTAAGTTAAAGGCAGGTCAAGATCCGGAACGTTAGTGGCAAGACTTAGACCTTTCCTGCTATGTTTTTCGTAAATTACCTGATGTTTTCTTGGCTCGGAGTGAGAGCTTACAACTATCCATCCGCTTTCTTCAGTAGATGGGTTAGTTGATTCGGAGTTACAGCCCAAAATAAGAAGAGTTGACGCGCTAAACAGTACAGTTTTTAAGTACATAGTGAGTATTCAAAGTTAATTATTTAGTGGCATTATCATTTAAAACAATATCATGGGCAATAAAATCATACTTTAATACCTCAATAGTTATTCTATTTCGAAGTTAATATTTTTGATTAGCTACATTGCTAGGTTAATAACAGAGAACGATGCCAGAATGAATTACGTGTTCTAACTCTATACTTAATCATACAAATCCGGCAGTGCGAAACGAATAAAGTGAACGTGTCAAAAGCCCGAATAGCGTTACCCAACAAAAACGCCCTTCACATAAGTAAAGGGCGTTTGTTATTTGAGATTTTGATTAGCGAGCTATAACACCAACCCACCATCAATCTTGAGCACTTGTCCGGTTATAAACGCACTTTTATCAGACGCTAGAAACGCAACGCCATTGGCAATGTCTTGCGCCGAGCCCATGCGTCCCAGAGGCGTTTTACTTTCCATCATTTGAATGACTTTTTCAGGCAAGCTCTTTGTCATGTCGGTAGCGATAAAACCTGGAGCAACACAGTTGACTCGGATTTGAGCGCCTTTTCTTGCTAACTCTTTCGCCCAGCCTTTGCTCATCGCTATCACGCCACCTTTACTCGCGCCATAATTACTTTGACCAATATTGCCATCCGTTCCCACGATAGACGAAATACTGACAATACTGCCTGCGCCTTGCTCTAGCATGACAGGTGCAACGCGCTGGGTGAGTAAAAACACCGCTTTTAGGTTCACGTCGATAACGCTGTCCCAGTCTTGCTCTAACATGTCTGGCAGCAGTGCATCTCTCGTTATCCCGGCGTTGTTGACCAGAACATCAATGCGTTGATGTTTCGCGACGATGCGGTCGACCACTTCACTTACCGCTGCGGCCTCACAGAGATTCACTTGATAACTTGAAAGGTTTGGCGACTGACTCCACTCCACAGGCGAGATATCTAGTCCCACGACGTGGAATCCATCTTCGAGTAATTGCTCGCAAATGGCCTGCCCTATACCGCGAGCAGCTCCTGTAACGACGGCGACTTTTTCGTCTTTCATCTTGGTCTTCCTTAAATGTTGAGAGTACAAATTCGCTTGTATCCCTAGCGTTTTTTGTTTTTATGCCTAGTCGCGCTACAGCTGCGCTTCTCATACGCAGGGTCTTTTATATCTTATAAAAACTATAGAAACAGTCTGGGAGTCGGATGTGAACTAATCAAGGCAACTTGATGACTATGGCAAGATCAACTTAAGAAAGTGTGTTGGAAGGAGCAAAGTTACACGATTGGAGGACTTGGATAGAAAAGTATTGATCTGATGACTCAAATACTACTTCATCAGACCAATATTACTTGTCTCTTAATCTCTTACAAAAGCTGGTTTTGTTATTTTCACCAGAAAAGGTTGAAGCAAAAGATTAAACAACATTCCAGTAATAAACAGGGTGATCACAATACTCGCACCACTTGGTAAGTCGTAGCGAGCCGATGCGGCAATACCCGATAAAATCCCAACAATACCGATGCTGATACTGGCGACATAGAATCGAGTTCCCTTCAATGCTGCCGCACATAAAGCCGGAATAACCAACAAAGCAAATTCTAAATAAATGCCGGTTAACTTGACCGTAATGGGCATCAGGATAGCAAAGATCAGATAAAAACCACTACCACACATAAACGCAGGTTTTAACCAAACCAATAGCAACATCGCAGCGGTAATGAGTGCCAAAGGCCAAACGTCTGCCCAAGTCGCCCATAACAGTTGCCCATTAAGAATGCCTTGAATAAAGTCTCCGCCGTGTGGGTCTTTGCTCACCAGCAGGATCGCCAGCGATGCAGACACCACAAACAAGCTGCCAATCATGGGCTCTAAATGTTGCTGGTATCGTTTCTCCATTAAGGCAATCAAACCGCAAAGCATCAAAGACATAACCCAAGGGCCAATCATTTCACCAAAGAATGAGCCTGAGAACAGCGCGTATTGGCTCAACCAGTAGTGGCTTAGTGCTGCCCCCAATGCCGCAACTTGCGCCACCGCCAAATCTATAAAGATGATCTGACGATTAAGAACTTGTTGCCCCAGAACGATGTTGCCAACTAACGCAATTAAGCCACACAAAACCGCAGGTAAAAGCCATGCATAATCTGCCATGACTTAGATCTTCACTGGAACGGGTGGCACTAACACATCCAGTAAATCATCAATGACCTGATCGTACATCTCATCCAAGCTTTCACCCTCAGAAACGGTCAATGGCAGTTGAATCACAGGTTTGTCAGTATGCTCCTGCAACCAGTTCGCTGGACGCTGATCCTGATGAGAGGAGTAAACAATCACATCAAAACTGTCGGCATCTAACTTGGTAAGTGATTGCAGGTGAGATGTGGTCGGTGAAATGCCCGGTTTAGGTTCGAGATCGGCAATCTGCTTCATTCCGAGCCAATCGTACAAATAACGATACGTCGCGTGATAACCGACAACTTGCTTACCCTTTAAAGCCGCGCCTTTCTCATTCCATTCATTGAGCTTTTTTTGCCACTTCGCGCGAAACTTCATACCATTAACTTGGTAACTTTGTGCGTTGTCGGGATCAATCGCTTTTAAGCGCTCCGTTACTTTGCGAGACAACGGAATCATGTCATTTGCCGCAAATTGAACATGTGGGTTTCCGTGCGCATGAATGTCCCCCATGCTGCGGTCAACATGATCATGAGAGTCCAACATACGCACGAAATCGGTCGCATAAATCATGCTTTGAGCACCATTTTGAACGGCACTATTGCCACTTCGATTTTGAAGCATCGGCAACCAACCTACCTCCAACTCAGCGCCAGAGCACATCGCCATGTCAGCTTGGCGCATCTTGGCAATCAAAGACGGACGAGCTTGAACATAATGGGGATCTTGCTTAGCCGTGGTTGCTGAGTAAATGGTGGCGTTTGGGGCATGACTTTCAAGAAAAGCTTTCCATTCAGGCTCACAAACGAAAATGTTGAGAGCCAAAGCAGGCGAAGAGATGATGGCAGATCCCGCCGCCATCATCACTAAACTGCATTTACTTATCGCAAGTTTAGAACGCATGTGCACCGTGCGCTCCAAATGTCATCACGTATTGCAGAGTAAACACGTTGTCTGTTTCGCTGTCTTGGTTATCAATGCGAGTGTATTGCGCACGGATCGTACCGAAATGAGAAGAATCCCATGCGATCATCGCATCCATCTCTTTATCATTCAGTGCTGTGAAATGCATATGATCGCCGTGTGCGTGGCCATCATAGCTTTCTGCTTCGCCGTAACGTAGGCCTGCAGACCAGCTTGGGTTGAAGCGATAAACGCCCGAAACATAGTATGCGCTTAAGTTGTCTGGTGACTCTGCTTCGTTCTTGTATTTGCTGTCTACTACACCGTCTAACAACATGTATTCCGCAGATAGCGTGAAGTTGCTGTACTTGTAGTTACCATCTGGTGCCCACTTCCACACAAAATCTGCGCCGTATAGGTTCGCACCCGTTACAGCCGCAGCGTGGCTGTGGTCATGTTCTTCTTCGTGACCATGACCATGGTCGTGATCTTCGAATTCTTTAACTTTGCCATTTTCGTTACGCAGGTAACTTAAACCAAACTGCCAACTTGAAGATTCAGAGAAATCATTACCAAGCTTCATCGTTGTCGTGTAAACACCAACTATAGAGCCATCTTCAACAGAAGACATCTTGTTGCCGCTTAATGCTTCTACACCAAGCTTCACGTAAAGATCGGTTGGCAGAACGATGTTTGCGCGTACACCGTCATCATAGTAATGCGAACCAAGGAAAGTACGGTAAGCAATTGGGCGTTCAACGAAACTGTCAGTGTGCATATGTTGATTGTTGAGGTAACCGAAGTCAGATAGGAATCGGCCTGCGCGCACGTTTACACCGTATGGCAATGCCAAAGTTTCGATGAATGCTTCTTCAAGCTCTAATTCTGTCTCATCGCCATGACTTTCAAGAACAGCGGTCAACGCACCGTGAAACTTATCGTCAATATTTGATGATAAGTTCAATTCCGTATGGCCTAGGCCAAAGCCTTCTTCGCGCTCAGAATTATGACGTTGACCATCTTGGTAGTAGCCATCAACAACAACACCAATCTGTGGGTTCGATAATGTATCGGCAAAAACAGGGGACGCAAAAATGCTACCGATCGCGAGAGAAACCAATTTCTTATTCACTACTTCTTTCCTTTTGTTATGTTATAACATTTAACTTTGCGATGTTATAATATAACAATTATCATTACACAAGCAGAAATTTAACTCGGTTCCGACTGCTAGCTCGTATTCAATCCCTGATTTTGACTATCAACAAGTGAATCAATTGATGTTTTTTATACGTATACTATTGAGAGTCAATCATTAGATAAGTAACGGAATTTCAGTATGTTGAATATGGATTTCTCGAAAAGAATCGTGATAGAAACAGGGGAACAGGAGTGGATCGCCAGCCCTTCCAAAGGCGTGTGGCGTAAACCTTTGGAAAGAGAAGCCAAAGAATCAGGGCACACCACCAGCGTAGTGAAGTATGAGCCAAACTCGCACTTTTCGACTCATCCTCATCCTCACGGAGAAGAAATATTAGTGCTCGAAGGAGTGTTCTCTGACGAAGATGGTGACTACCCTGCTGGAACCTACTTGCGTAACCCTCCTGGAAGTCAGCATGCGCCCTATAGCAAAGAAGGCTGTGTGATTTTAGTTAAACTAAATCAATTCAATTCTGATGATCTTGAAACAGTTCGCATCAACACGAACGAAGCGAATTGGTTACCTGGCATTGGTGGGCTGAAAGTCATGCCATTGCATGATTTTGAGAATGAACATGTCGCATTGGTTAAATGGCCGAAAGACGAGAAGTTTCAACCACACCGTCACTTTGGTGGTGAAGAAATTTTTGTGTTATCGGGGGAGTTTAAAGACGAGCTAGGAACCTATCCTCCCTACTCTTGGATACGCAGTCCACATATGAGTGAGCACTTTCCTTTTGTAGAGCAAGAAACGATCATTTGGGTAAAAACAGGCCACCTGCCACTCCAAGCTCCTGCTCAGCAACCCTAATGTTGGAATACTTGGCATCGTCCCTTGAAACTAAAATCGGCTCGTAGATTACGAGCCGATGATCATTGCGTCGCTAAGAGCCCATAATTCTCGAGTGGAGCCAATCTTTGAGCTCAGCTCGATTATGTTTTAACACGTTCATTTCGTGATCATCAATCGGGCTTCCTTGCAGTTCTAGTACGCGGATTTCCTTATCTAAAGCATTGTAGTTTTTAACGGTTTCAGCAAATGATGCATCGTTTTCGGCAAGCTGAGTAATGGTATCCAAATGTTCTGGGAATTCATGAGTTAATGAGTGATTTTCACCTAACATAGAGACCTCTTGGCTAGAGTTATTGATGTATATCTCCGCTCATTTTTTGAGCGACACATTCTTAACCATAGCACTTCATTGAGCACAATATCGTCGATTTGAGCACACTTTTACTGAACGTCTTAATGATGGTTCGTCGCTGTTTTCGGCCCGGTAACTCCGCTCGTTGTTATTCTGTACTTTGTCAATAATCGGCTACATTTAATACACTTCTCATAAAAAGGTACATCTAATGAACAGCATGAAAATTGGCCTAATCAGTGCATCAATAGCCGTTGCACTTATTGGCTGTAATTCAGACAGTGACTCTGTCAGTACAATGACTCCTGTTACTTTGTCCGTATCAGATGCCCCTATTGATGACGTATCAGAAGTGGTGATCACATATAACAAAGTTGCATTTCTTCCTCTGGATGGTGGCACACCACAAGTATTCGATGTGTATAAAACAGACGAAGAAGGCAATTTGGTCGACGAAGATGGTAACCCCCTTCCCGAAGGTGAAGATCCACTCCCACTAAGTGTTAACTTACTCAATTTCCAAGGCAGTGACGCGCAGGAATTGGTGGATGATGAACTGATACCAACTGGTAATTATAAACTCTGCGTGTTTGCTAATGATGGCGATCATCCAAACTACCCATCGTATGTGATTGACGAAGCGACAGGAAATCAAATCCCACTGACCGTCAAAGGTGATGGGGCTTGCCCACAAGGTGTCGGAAAGGATCCTGACTCTGGAGTACTGTTCTTTAACAACACCTTTGCAGTCAACCCTGACAATAATGAGTTCGTAGTTGAATTTGATCTGCGCCGTGGCTTAAAAGACGGAACAGGCCAAAACGAAGGCTACAGCATTCAACGCACCTCCGTCACTTTAATTAACACGGTTACAACGGGGGAGATTCAGGGTGATGTCGCAACATTGACCTATCAAAGCTGCGAAACGGATACCCCAAGTGCAAATGGATATTCGCACGCGGTCTACTTATATCAAGGAAATATCGCCGAAGAAAACATGGGGCCATTTGCCGGCGCAGAAGGCCAAGCAATGCCAATCGCAGCAGCGAACGTGGTTCAAGACGTTGATGATGCAAATTACGAGTACGAATTCGGTTTTGTAGAACCTGGTACTTACTCGGTCGGTTATACCTGTACGGCAAATGACGATTCTGAAGAAGGTATTGTCGCTGGCGAAACTTTCAGCATTTATCAATCAACTAGCGGACTTAACGTATCCGTTGGTACTGATACAGACGCAAACTTTTAAGATCCCCTAGAAATGGCAGAGCCAGCACAAGCTCTGCCTTTTCTTCATGGCGCTCTTGGTCAGTTCTTTGCTCACCATAAACCGACTCACAAGATAATACGTTCATTTTCATCCTTAGAAGAAGCTAATGGGCAGATAGAAATCCAGCTCAAACGCCTCATCATAGCTGAGAAAGTGATTTTTATGATAATGGACATAAGCGGGCGTAGAACGCTGTTTAAAGCCAGAGTTAGGCAACCACTTCTCTAATACCATACTCAGTTGAGGAAGAAGCTCACCATATACTCCCGTTAAGCGAAAGACGGCATGCAAACCACCCGGAATCGTCATTTGATTCACGACGCCACGCACTTTGAGCGGCGTATCAATCGCCATACAAGCCACATAACGACACTTGTCGAGTTCGACCCAAGCAGGATTGGAGTGATGCAAGCCGTATTGAACCGAAAAGTCCCGATTCTCAGAACTTGCCCACGCTTTCAAAATCAGCCACGCGTTGCGAATGGAACGGCTATAACCCTCATGCCGTACATACGCCGCAAAGCGTTGTGGAACCTCCATAATTTTAGGTTCTGGCAACTCGCGTTTAGCAACACGATGATAACCCGCTGCTACTTCCGGATCCTTCAAATACGGTTTTTCTGCGACTTGTAAATCATGCTTTCTCCACGCACCAGGTGACATAGCGAACGTCGCTTTAAACGCTCGGCTAAAAGAAGATACTGAGCTAAATCCGCACTTGTTAGCAATGTCTAACACCGATGAGCTGGTATCAAACATCAGTTGATTGGCGGCGTATTCCATTCTTGTGCGGCGGATATATTGATGGACAGACTCCCCTACCACATTTTTAAAAATACGATGGAAGTGTTGTTCAGAATAGGCTGCTACATCTGCTAGCTCTTTAGCCGATAACTCTCTGCTAATGTCCTGATGAATGTAAAACAACACGTCATTGATTCTGGAAACTTGTTGATGGCTCACGGAGTAAACTTTCGCTCAAATAGCATAAATGGACATATTTAACAGCATAAATGGACACACCAAGCTTGGCAATTTACCTATACTATTTCTGACATAAAAAAAGACAATTACGAGAAGCACAGCACATGGAAATAGCACAGTCATTACAACAAACTAAGTCATCCTACATTCGAGAGATCCTCGCAGCAGCGAGCGATAAGAACGTCATTTCTCTTGCGGGTGGCTTACCGGACGAAAAAACCTTCCCGATCGACTTAATGAAACCGACGCTCGAAAACCTCGCGAACATGCCAGAGGTGTTTCAATACGGCGCAACAGCAGGCTACGCACCGCTACTTAACTTTTTGACCGATTATTACCAGCTACCAGAATCTCATTTGGCGATGATCACAACGGGTTCTCAGCAAGGTCTAGATTTGATTGCGCGTGCGTACGTGAATCCGGGCGATAAAGTGGTGATGGAAGCACCAAGCTACCTTGGTGCTATGCAAGTATTCGGTTTAGTGCAAGCCAACATCGTGACCGTTTCGCAAACCGAGTGCGGCCCAAACCTTGAAGAACTCGAGCAATGCTTTGCCACGCAGCAACCAAAAATGTTCTACGCCGTGCCCGATTTTCACAACCCAACGGGCGTATGCTGGGCGCTAGAGACTCGCCAAAAAGTTGCCGAGCTTTGTATCCAATACGACGTTGCATTCATTGAAGACGCACCATACCGCGAGCTGCGTTTTTCTGGTGAAGCACTGCCGCTGGTTTCGGAGTTCTGCCCGCAGCACTCCATCGTATTGCGTTCATTCTCCAAAATCGCCTCACCAGGCTTGCGTATTGGTGTGGTAACGGGCAAACGCAGTTACCTTGAGCCACTCATCAAAATCAAACAAGGTGCCGATCTGCACTCTAGTATTCCAATGCAAGCTTTGCTGCATGGTCTACTGCAACATGACAACTTCGAAACGCACATTTCAACCATCTGTGCGCTTTACAAATCGCGTTACGATGTCATGTTTACTGAGCTGCAAAAACAGCTGCCGGAAAGTTGCGTACTCAAACCTGTCGATGGTGGTATGTTTGTCTGGGTAGAAATTCCAGAATGTGACACGTTCGAACTTGCGAAGACCCTTCTCGCAAACTGGGTTGCTGTAGTGCCAAGCCCGGTATTTTATCCGGAAGGTTCAAAGGTAAAAGCCGCTCTGCGTCTTAACTTTACCAATGCCACACCAGAAGAACTGACGACTGCTGTCACTCGACTTGCGGATGTACTCAACGCTTTGTAATTAAGCGCATGCGTTAGAATCTGCCTTTGAGATTCGAAAAAGTCTCAAAGGCAGCATCAAAAAAGTTCCCCAAAAAAATTTATATTTTTCTCTCAAATCAACTCTCTACAGTAAGTGCCTGTTTTCTCTTGATCCTCTCACTCATATAAAAATGAGAACCTAATCACGTATTTGATGGTTAGAAAAGTTACGTCTATCTTTCAAACAAAAGACATCAACTTCGCAGCATTAATGTTCTCAATTTCAGACACTTTACTCAGTCGTGGCTTAGCGATTGAGAAAACGACTAGAAAGCATCTGCGGGCATACCCACTACGAAGGATTGACCAGAACCATTCTGAATGTCGCGAGCCAATCTTTTGATTGGCAATTACGTCAGTGAATCGCACCAAATGACAGAGGGGTTATCAGGATGAACACTCGAACCACGACAGGACTCGTCGCCACTGGCTGGTCCGTTATCTTTTCACTTTTTACCGCATTCGCCGCGTATGCGAATACGTCTCCAAACTGTAGTGATGTTTTAGCGGGCAACACAACTGCCGTATCGCAAAAAATGATGGTTTTACTGGGCGAAGACATCACTAAATCCAACCGCATCACCACGGTGATTCCAGCCGAAAACAATCCATTTGTGACCGAAGCACTGGTCTCGGTTTCCAACGACGTGTCACCCAATGGACGTTTGCCACAAAAGACATTGGAAGAGATCAGAAAAGTACGCTCAGATTTAGAAAAAGCCGCACAGGAAGTGAGCCGATTACAAGGTACTTTTGAAGTCGCATTTGTTAGCTTGATTGATGGTTACTGCCAGTTCTCGAACCACGAACTTACTCAGCATGCCAAAATCGACTTTGACCATTTGGAAGGTCTCACGTTGTATTCAATCCCCGCTTTGTTAGCAATGGTGGATCAATCTTACGCCATGGCAGAAAATAGAATTGCTAGCGAGCAGGAACAGTTAAGCAACATCGAGAAAGAACAACAGAGACAGAAACAGCAAGCCAGTGCTGCCGCAGCAGCACGTTACCAAGACGGTAACGTGTTGGTGAAAGTCGAGAATTTTGATGGCTCTAATGTGACGTTTTCCGTCACTAACGTCGGTTCACAAGGTTCATTACAGCCAAACTTCAACACGTTTAATGCCTATCGCACCGAAAGCGGAGAGCTAGTGTATAAATCGGAGTCTTTGTTGAACTTAGCAGATACTGCGGGTAACACGCTTGAAACCATGGGGATCGCAGAGCTCTCATCACGAGGGGGAAATAACTTGTCAATCTCTCCGGGTGAAACCCGAAAATTCGTCACCAGTATCGCTTCAGAAGTCGCACCACACACACAGTTAAGCTTGGAGTTCCCGGCAAAAGTATTAAATACCGAACAGGACTTCACTCTGTCGTTTTCTGACACGACGGCAGTGGCTACAGCGAACGTAAATTAACTGAAAAGCGCTCATCATAACGCGCACAGACGTAAACTTGTTGTTTGGCAGCAAGCTCAAAGACAGGCACATTTCGCCTGTCTTTGCTTTCGGAAAAGTAAAATTATGGCTGTTTGCACTTATAAGCATTGGCAAACATGGTAACCGATGTGGAGAAGTCCAACGGCTCATATAAATACAATGTATCTGCGCCTAAATCTGCCGCTTTGATGCGCATTTGGTTTAACGTACCCCAGACCATGTCTTTATCTGCGTGCAGCCAATAATCATAAAAGTGCCCTTCCGAGCCAATTACCGTTCCCATTAGCTCGCAGTTTTCAATCGCATTCACGTTGCCCCAAAGCACTTGGACTTGCTCAGATTCTTGGGTCGGGAACGTCACACATCCCGTCAATGATGCCGCTAACGCAAGACACATCACTCGCTTTTTCATAGTCATATCGCCTAAAAATTATTTAGATGGCGGATTTTATGAATTGCTTATGTGATGACCAACAAAATATTTCTATCGCCCCTTTAAATAGAAATAATGGAAGCGAAGAAAACTCTAAAGGCAGCGTATACCGCTAGTAATCACATGGCATCTAAGATAAAACAGTAGCGATAATATACGGATGAGGGATAGAGTTTGGTTTCTAAAAATAAGCTAATTCGCTATACGGCTACGGAAGTCGCTGATGCATTTGAAAAAGAAGATGAGCTCATTAAACAAGTTCAGTCCAACCAACTCTCGCAAGTGCTATTACTTTGGCAAGTAAAAAGCCAGACGCTCGTGCTTCCCGCAGGTAAAAAGTGGCCTATTTCTAACGAGTTAGAACATGCGTTAAATGCGTCTGGCTGGAAACTCTTTTCCCGTAAAACTGGTGGTGCCCCCGTCCCTCAAGTACCGGGTATTATTAATCTATCCCACATCTATCACTGGCCAGACGGTGAGCCTTACGACATCAAGAAAGCGTATCTCGATTTGTGTGCGATATTAACGGTTTTCTTTAAACAGCTCGGCGTGAAAGTGGATGTTCATGCTACGCCTTATTCCTACTGCGATGGCGAGTACAACCTCAACATTGGCGGGCAAAAAGTCGTGGGAACCGCGCAGCGTGTTTTACTTAAAAAAGGCGGCGGACAAGTGGTATTGTCACAAGCATGCATTCTGATTGATGCCGACGTCGAGAAGATTGTCGAACCAGTACGAATGTGTAATCAGCTTTGTGGTCACAGCGATGATATTCGTGGCGATGTCCACACACCGCTCTTCCATCATATATCCGACCGTCCGTCGGTAGATTCACTCTTTCAGCGACTGACGAGCGCGTTTTTAATGCATGCTAAAGGCGACTAAAGGCGCGTTAACAACCAAAAGAAAAGGAGCTTTTCGCTCCTTTCCTACTCAATCAACCAACGTTAAAAGCGAACTTCCACTTCGACCCCTTCAATCCATCGACTTTTTTCCAACGGCTCATCAAAGCTCAGTGTGACTTTTAAATAGGCCGGCTGCCCTTCAAATGGGCTTTGAAGTTCTGAAGGCAATTTGTTCACAACCTCAACTGGCTTCGATACCGTCGCATTAAACTTTCGACCATCAGGAAATACGACTTTTGCTTTGGTTTCTATATTACTGTATTCGAGGTATTTAGGATTTAGAAAAGCCGTAACTTCAGGTGTCACGTTGCGAGCAATCGTGAGCAATGGCGTATTTTCCGATACATTTTGTCCCTCATGCACATGAATATCGAGTACACGACCGTTCATAGGAGAACGGAAGGTGAGATCTTCTTGTTGAGCACGCTTTACTACCAGCTCACGCATTAAAGAACGATACTCTTGTGTCACTGGACCAGCCAACTCTAACTCTTCCAAGTTACGCATCGCATCCACATAAGCAATTTTCTGACTGCTTAACTGATTGCTCAGTGAGTTATTCACACTCACAATAGCCGCGTAATCCACCTCAGACACTTGCCCTTTCTTTCTGTAAAGGTCGTATTTTTTCTGAATATCACGGACCTTCTTCAAGCCTTCTGCTGAGCTTTCAATAGCACTTTTGTATAGCTCATCAGTACTTTGCACCTGATTTTTAGACAGTTTCACCAGCTCATCTTTAATGAAATCAATCTCTTTATTCAACGCATTATCTTTTAACAACAGCAGCGCTTGATCCTGAGTCACTTCCGTACCGACATTCACAGGCACTGGCCCAACAATGGCAGAGCGAGTTGCCGTCACCGTAAGTGGATGTGACGTGATAATGGCAGGTGCCGTCACTAATACTTGCGTTCTAAACAAGTAATAAGCCATAAACAAAAGCGGACTGATTACAATCGCTAAAATCAAGTACCAACGGAGACGATAACCGCCACGCTTTGCCTGTCCGTAGACGACTTTCATCCCGTTCTCAGACTGCGGTTTGTTTTTCTTATCTAAGTGAAAGTTAACTTTCATACTAAAACTTTTTACCTCGCTTCAATACCCACCAAGGTGCCATACTCGACTCTTCATGACTTCTCCTCACAACTTCATTAACCATTGAGAAAGCGGTAATCAGACGCATGAAAAACTGGTAGACAGGGTAAAGAAATAACCATTTCGCTGACTTCAAATCCTCTTTTTTTCTCTCTGATACAAGCCCAATGTAGACAACAAAAATCAGAGCAGATAAAAAGAGGTAGACAAAATAGAGCATTAGCATCAACGCCAATACAAATTTAAGTGGATAGACAATCACCATGTACACGCTAAATATCACCACAAGCAGCGGCAATAAAACGTTTTGAATCACGCCATAAGCCAAAGTGAATAAGAAGTTTCCCCAACCAAGTAACCGTGGAGACAACCCTTCATTGTGTTTACGCAAAAACAAAAACAATAAATCGCCATCCCAACGCAACCGCTGCAATACCAAACCTTTCAACGTATCTGGTACATCAGTATGGCCGATGGAGTGCGTCGAAAAGGCCAACTTATTATCAGGATAACGACGTTTGTATTGCTTCAAGCGCATGGTTAAGTCGAGATCTTCTGCAGTATGCGTATCCCAGCCCCCCACTTGCTTAAGCAGGTTCTTCCGAAACGCTCCGAATGCGCCAGAAATGTTATTGAGAACACCCCATGTCGCCATCCCCGTTTTACCGGCTTGCATCGACAGCATGTACTCCAAGGATTGCATTTTGGTCAACAAGTTGGCGTTATGGTTGCGAACTCTTAACGCACCACCGCTCGCAATCACATTTTTATCCGCAAACTGTTTCATCATGGTGAAGACCATGTCGTTATCGAATGACGTATCTCCATCCACGTTAATGACGATTTCACCACTAGCCATTGATAAGCCGGCATTCAGTGTTGAAACCCGACCTCCTCGTTGCCATTTTGGCAGCACGCGCACTTTACGATTACGAACGCCTGCATGCCTTTTCTCACCATTTAACGCGGCTTGATAGGTATCTTGGTTTTGTACCGCCCCATCAACCACAGCAAGTACTTCGATATGACCTGGGTAAACTTGCTCAACTAACGTATCGATAGTGATCCCAATCGCGTCACCTTCACCATAACAAGTAATAACGAAACTCACTGAAGGGAACTGTTTTAATTCTGGATCTTCTTGCGCATATGACCAACGAAATATCCCTGTTAGCACCAGCAAATATAGAGGTAGCTCGATAATGATCATGACGGGAAACAGCAATAGCCATAACTCTTCGTTGTGAAGTAGCATACCTCGAAGATAGTCGAGCAGAACGAGACTATCTTGCAGCATAAATCTCACCCATCAGCGATTCCATCCAAACAGAAACACCGTCTTCGATGATCGGATCGGGCAGGTCCCAAGCAAAGACATCCAACTCAAACTCTCCGTCTTCAACAAGCTCACCCAGATCCGATAATTTTTGCTGTAAAATGGACAGGCTCGCGTTGGTCGTATTTGGCATTAGGACAAGCAATACATCCTGTTTGTACTGACAACAGATATCGGTATCTCTAAACAAGCCGCTAAGACGACGCGTCAGTTGATCCATCAATGAGAACAATTTTGCATCGCCATATTGCTTACCGTATTCATCGATCGTCGGTAAATGCAGTCCAAGTAGAAGGTGCTGTTCTTTGTGTCTCAGCGCGACTTTATTTAACCATGCAAGCAAATTTTGGAAAAAGCTGACTTCCACTTTGCCTTTGATCGAGAGCTCAGGAGCTTGAATGGACTTGCCGTGTTGGAAAATGTATTCACCCACTTCACCAAGTCGATATTGGTAAATTTTCCGGACAACAAGCTCTTCGACTTTGATCTTTGAGTCACAACTTAAACATTGACTGATCGTCGCCGCTTCAACAAATAAACTGGAGCAACTATTACAAACGTGGTTTTCAAGCGGGCGATCATAATCAACGCCGATATGGCGCAGCTGAGTCAAACATTTGGGGCACTCGAGCTTTCCACGGCGCTGAAAGCTGTGTTGTTCACCAACATGGCCACAAGTGAAGCAGTGCAAAGAGCTTTGAGAGTCGATATCGATGCTGCTGCAATCCGGGCACACCTCTACATAATTCAAGTGCCCGCTATTACATTGAGAACAAACACGAATTCTGTCGATCAGTACTTCCGCTTCTAATACTCCGCGACCTTGCTCTGAGAGCACGTATCGATAAGTCGAATAAATATCAGGAAAGAACATATCGATGATTGGGTACGAATAAACCGACATAGACTCTAAGCTTTTTAAAGCAGTCACTCTTCGCTGACGATTGACCCCAAGCCAACCAATCAAAGGGTCTAACACTTCCGGTTCATCAATGGCATCGAGCTTATTTTGAATAGATCGCCAAATTTTTATTGATTCTCTAACTTCAAATACACCGTCGGTAACGCATCGAGAATAAGGGGTTTCCACGGAGACATAAACCGCCCAAGACCAACGCCCTTTCTCCTGATAAAACGCTTTCAGAGCAGTATCTATTTGGTGTGGATCTTGATAAGCAATACACACCATGCCACCGAGTCCCGTTGCCACCTCATCAATATGATTAACCAAAACCATATCTTCAGCTAACTCACTGACAGGCTGTTCACCAACCCAGTAGAAATTGTTATTTATTGACGACATTTTATTAGTTCTCACAACCACAAAATTAATTCATAACATCAGAAATATAGAACTTGCAGTAACAAAGCACTCTAGGTAGACAAGCCTTGCCACCGTTAAATACAACAATAGAACAAATATTTAGAGAGCTTTAACTCAGGCAGTAAAAGCAGAAAGATCTCTGAATAAAGTGTGAAGGGGGCCGTGAGTAGAGAAATCGGATAGCAAAGCGCATAGTACAACCTTTTGTTAGCAAGCTGGGATAATAGTGCGATTTGATGCAGAATGAGATCCTTGCATTCACATCAAGCTCATTGTTTTATATCAGTCGATTCCTTTCTGCTCAGCATTTAACCATACCGACATGTATCAAATCTGAGACTTGATAATACTTTACTAACTAATTTCCATTAAAATTGAGTGGCAAAACACTGAATAACATTCAATCATTCTGATTATTTATCAAACAAGTATTTTTAAGCCGTTTGAGTGATTAATAATCACCATTTGTCTCGCTGTTTTTTCCGAAAGAACACGTAACACATTCAAACTACAGAATGAATCTACGTCACTTTTCTATGCTCTTTTTTGTTCAAAAAAGAAATGAGATCCAGTTCAAATATTTATCCACAACAGAATTAGTTGAAGCCAGCGCGTAAAAGCCTCAGAATGTCGCACTTTTCGTACCGATTTGTTTTCGGCGCGTTGTTATCTAACTCTACAATTGAGAATCATACATATGGGTTTTACCTCTTTAGGTCTATCTGCTCCAATCCTTAAAGCTATTCAAGAAAAAGGCTACGACACCCCTTCGCCAATTCAGGCAAAAGCAATTCCTGCTATTTTGGAAGGGAAAGACGTAATGGCAGCAGCGCAGACTGGTACAGGTAAAACTGCAGGCTTTACGCTACCGATTCTTGAGCGTTTATCGAACGGCCCTCACGTTCGTGCTAACCAAGTCCGTGCACTTATCCTAACGCCAACACGTGAGCTTGCAGCTCAGGTGCAAGAAAACGTGTTTATGTACAGCCGTCACCTTCCACTAAGCAGTGCGGTTGTTTTTGGTGGTGTGAAGATCAACCCGCAAATGCAGCGTCTTCGCAAAGGTGCGGATGTGCTGGTCGCGACACCAGGCCGCCTGATGGATTTGTACAACCAAAATGCGGTCAAGTTTGACCAACTGGAAGTGCTAGTACTGGACGAAGCAGACCGCATGCTGGATATGGGCTTTATCCGTGACATTCGTAAGATCCTAGCTCTGCTACCAAAACAACGTCAGAACCTACTTTTCTCGGCGACTTTCTCGGATGAAATCCGCGACCTTGCGAAAGGCTTGGTGAACAATCCGGTTGAGATTTCAGTGAACCCGGCGAACTCGACAGCGAGAACGGTTGAGCAAAGCATCTACCCAGCAGACGTGAAGAAGAAAGCACCGATGTTGGTTAAATTGATCAAAGACGGCGATTGGAAGCAAGTGCTGGTGTTTACGAAAACGAAACACGGCGCAAACCGTCTGGCGAAGTTCCTTATCGAACAAAACCTACCGGCTGCTGCCATCCACGGCAACAAGAGCCAAGGCGCGCGTACCAAAGCACTGGCGGATTTTAAATCGGGTGAAATTCGTGTGTTGGTCGCGACGGACATTGCTGCGCGCGGTATCGATATTCCTCAATTACCACAAGTGGTGAACTTTGAGCTACCTAAAGTGGCAGAAGACTACGTTCACCGTATTGGTCGTACTGGCCGCGCGGGCGAAGTAGGTAAAGCTATTTCACTGGTATGTGCGCTAGAAGCATCTGAGTTGTTTGCGATTGAACGTTTGATTAAAGAAGTGCTACCACGTAAAGAGTTGGAAGATTTTGCGCCAACCAATGTGGTACCAGAATCTAAACTGGATACTCGCCCAATCAAACCGAAAAAACCTAAGAAGCCGAAAAAACCAAAAGCGCCAAATGCTGCGGGTGAAAACGCTCCAGCAACCGAAAAGAAAGCAGGCAATGGTGCAAACAAACCTAAACGTCGCTTCAACGGTGGTAACAACGGCAACAAAAACAGCACCAATCAAGGTGGTGCGGGCAAGCCTAAAGGTAACCGTGAAGGCCAAGGTCGTGCACACAGTAAACCAGATGACCGTAAACCTAACGGCAACAAGCCAAATGGCAATAAACCGAATGGAAATAAACCAAACGGTAGTAAGAGTGGCAACGCTGGTAAACCGTCAGGTAACCGCAAGCCAAACAATGCTAAGCCTGCAGGAAACAAACCGTCAGGTCAGCGCCGTAAGCCTCGTCCGCAAACTGCAAACTAACCTGTAAACGGCCTCCGATAGCAAATACAACAAAGCCGCTGATAATCTCAGCGGCTTTGTTTTTCTTAGAACACAGTTTTTAGAACGCAGCTTTGTTAAAACAGCCTACATTAAAGGTGTGATTCGAATATCTGCGATTTGAGCTTCGTTCTTTTCACCCTCAATACCACCAGCGTAGATGTAGGTTTCATTCGATGTGAGGTAACTCATATTGAAGTGGTCCTTCAGCGCGATCTGATAGGTTTTCCCCTGCTCCAACGCCACTTCAATTGGCGTTGAGTAACGCATACCTTGGTTTTCACCAATATGGCCCATCTGCAAGTAACCTTGACCAACCACTTTACCTGCATCATCCAATACCTCTAACAATTTCACGGTGTTCGTAATGCCAGTATTAAGTTGCCCTAGGTTATTGTTGTACCAAGCATCGAACTGGTAAGTGCCCGTTACAGGAGCTGTAAACGACTCTGCACCCTTTACGATGCCACTGTTTTTGCTCACCGTAACCACTGAGACATTGTCTTTGAGTGGCTGATATTCGCCAGCAAGTTTGATGCGGCTCTCTTCACCGACACAAACTGGTTGGCTTGGGTTAGAACGGAAGCCTTTATCGTTAATGCTTTCAGCCAAATAACAAGCAAAACCTGTTGGCGTATCGGAATAAGATTGAGCAATCACGTTCTTTTGAATCAGCTCGCCATTGCGATACAAGTTCACGTTGTACTTGCTCGTCACGTCAATCGAAACCGAATTATCAACGCTTTTTACTACCAGTTTTGGCTCTTGCGGAGAATAAACGCGGCTGTCTTCACTCACATACGGTTTCACACCAGAAACTAAAGTAATGCTGCTATCTACATTCACAAGCGCGCCCAGTGTCACGTGGAAATGCCCCTCTTCGTCCATCGTGACATTTTCAACTGGGTAGTAGCCTGTTTCATCTTTGCTTACTTCAGGCAAGTCAATCGTTACCGAGTAGTTCTTTCCTTTGAAGGCAAAGTTTTCCAACGTGATTTGTTCAGACTGAGCCAACAAGTTATTGCGCACCCAACTTGTGATAAATGGCTTCACTTCCAACTTACCTGTTTCGGTATGGATGCCAAATAGGGTCTCTACCACCATGTTCAAGTAGCCACCCACAGACCAAAGCTGACGCTGAGAGTTAATCACTGGGCCATCCAAGCTCGGATCTTCGCCATGATCACTATGGATGATGAATGACTTACCAGAAAGCCACTCTAAGTTTTCCATGTTGGATAAATTGGTCGCTGTACCACGAACCAACGATTGAATGGCATTGTTCGCCGCAGCCACGTTTTGTGTTTGATGCGCGGCGCGCAAGCTGTACGCGGTAACAAATGGCCAAATTGCGCGGTTATGGTACACAGGCACATCCGGTTGTTGAGGGAAATAAACCGGCACGCCAAACTCACTGTGTGGGTAATTGGCCATGATTTGTTTCGCCTGCGCATCACTTGCCACGCCACTGATGATCGCAAGTGCTTCGCCCAACATGTCGTATTTGTCGACCGCGATGTCTTTGCCATTATCAAACAAATAGCTTACGTACATACCGCGTTCGGCATTCCAAAACTGCTCGTTGATAGCGGTTTTTAACTGCTCAGCCCAATCGGTGTATTTGACCGCGTTGGTTGAATCGTACTTCTCTGCCAACTTAGCCGCGAGCTGAATCGCGCGGTAGTGAACCACGTTTGTCGATAACGCTTTGCTGCTACCAATCGCATTGACATCGTTTGGCGTCCACGTTGAATACGTTTGCTCACGCCAATCGAGGAATGATTGCTCACCAGTGTATAAACCAGATTTCGCATCAAAAGCCGCCAGGCGATCGGCTTCAAGTGTATTACTGATGGCTTTATATGCGCGCTCAGCAAACTGGTTGTACTCTTCTCCATCCAATGCCGAAAGTAAGCGTTCTGCACCAAGCGCCCAAGTCGTGCGGTCGGTACTGATTGGCCAGCTGCCGCCAGTGCCCGTGTCTTGCACAATCTGCTCGCCATCATATTGCTGATCAGTCGTGTCGCGGAAAGCAGACAATTTAAAGTTAAGACCATTTTGCACGCGAGTTGGATTCATCAAAGCAAGCGAAAGATCTGCTGCGTACGCCAAATCACGCGTCCACACGTAATGCCATTTCGCGCCCGTCTCAAAAACTTCCGCTTTGATTGGGTTGTTGTAGTTGTAATTGCCATCTTTGATTTCAGAAACAGCAAGCTGGTCTAGCTCTTTCATCGTCAACGCAAACAACGCGTCAAACGCGACATCACCCGACACCACTCGCGGCCCTGTTTGTTCATTAATCACTAAGCCTTGGTCGAGCGCATCACGCAATTCTGTCGTCGTTGAAATACCAAATTCACGCTGCTTGGCTTTTGGGTCTTTCACCGAGAAAATCACGGTATCACTCGAGTCATCGTAATTGGCGAACAGTTTCACTTCTTTACTCTGATGCCCTTCATGCACCATTGCAGGGTCGAGAATCGCATCAGAGTAGTATTTTTCCGCTTCTTCTTGCGTTGCTTTTGTCACAGTCATTGTCGCGCGACTTTCATCGGCAAAGCTCACAGAAAACTTGTAATACCCTTTGTCTTCAAACGTGATCTCAGAGTTGCAATCATCGTTCATACACGCTTCATTTGTGTCTGGTTTTGGCAGGTACTCCTGAGCTTTATCGAACGCCGCGGGCTCCTCAAAATAGGTGTATTGGATCTGCCAACCCGGATCAGCAATCTTGAACTGATTGCTACCTCGAGCGACGCGCAGTACGGTTTCGTACTCGTTATTACCCAAATAGTTTAGCTTGGCATGCTCTGCCGTGCCCCAATCCCCATTTAAACCACGTAAATATAAGTCGGCTGAAATAATTGGTTTGTCGACCTGCACAGGCGCATCAGAGGAATCTGACCCACACCCAGCAAGACCAATACAAGACGCGACAGCAAGCGCAATAAAACTCGGTTTCATGTTCATCCCTTAGATTGTTGTTTTAGCGACAGTCTAAAGAACACCCTTTTGAGGGGAAAATAGGAAGTCAGGAGCGAGCTATAGATAACATCTATACGTCAAACCCCAACAGTGATGTAGATCTATGAAATGCGCATAATTTCAATCAAATGAGATTACAGATTTGTGATTTATAAATGAAATTGTGCAAAATACCCCTCGTTATTAGAGGGGAAAGAAAATGGACAAATCTCTGCAGCAATTTTTACTGGTTGCACGCTGCCAAAGCATCAGTGCTGCGGCAAGAATGGCAGGGTTAAGCCAGCCAACGGTAACAAGCAATTTAAAGAAGCTAGAAGAGAATCTCGGCGTGACGCTGTTTGAACGTCATCCTAATGGCATGGTGTTGACCGAATACGGACGCATCCTCTATCGCCATAGCAACGCGATGCAGCATGAATACAACCAAATGATGCAAAGCATTGATGAACGGAAACAGTACCAAGTCGGAAAAATTAAAATGGGTACTGGCGATGCGTGGTGGCCGCTGTTCGTCAAACAAGCTCTCAATGAACATCTGACCAAGCAGCCATCGGCATCTACGCACGTCGAATTTGGCAACCACTTAGGCTTGATGGATTCATTAATCAACGAACAGATTGAATTCTTCATCGGCCACGAGATTGTCGGCTTGTCGTCTAAATGCGATGTTACGTTTATTCCGCTATTTCAAACGGTTGATGCCTATTTTGTTTCCCCAAACCATCCACTGCTAGGTAAAACCGTCACCGAAGAGATGCTGCACGAATACCCTGCTCTTTCGGTCACTTATGACGCTAAGAAATTCGCTCACGTCATCGATAACCCAATCCCGAAACAAAATGAACGCGAAAGGCAGCAACTGGATGATAGACCGACTTACGAAGTGGATTCTCTGCTCGCCAGTATTGATGTACTGAAAGAAAGCGTCGCGGTGATGTCTTATACCGGCCACCTGAAACCGTATTTGGAATCCTTTGGCTTACGATGCTTAACCATGGAAAACGAACCAAACCCTGGCACCGTCGGGATTTATCGCCACCGCCGAGAAACTTCTGAATCGCATCTAGATCTGATTGCTGGTATCACTCAGCGCGCTAAATTGCTCAACTAGAAAGTCCAAAAAAAGGCGAACTCTTTTCGGTTGATATTGGCGGCTTTGATAAATGACATGCAGATCCGCTTCAGCGCCTTGCGAAAAGGCGCTGAAGTTTTTCATATACCCATCCAAAACCGTTACTAAACGTTGTTGTTTTAGGTCTTGCTGAATATCTAAAATCGATTTCAACGCAATCCCCGCACCGTCCAACGCCCATTGTCGAATCACTTCACCATCATCAGAAAAGCGCTTTGGCGTGACCGTGATCGTTTGGTGAGACTCTTCATCTTTAAAGTGCCACGTTTTTAATTCTTCATTGCTGCGCACCATGGCTAAGCAGCGATGATCCGCGAGATCTTGTGGACAGTTTGGGACACCTTGCTTCGCCAAGTAATCAGGTGACGCGCACAGCACGCGTTGACTCGACGCCAGCTTGCGCGAAATGAGATTGCTGTCCGCTAACTCGCCGTAACGAATCACCAAATCGAGCCCCGATTCAGCCAAGTTCGACAAATTGTCATTAAGATAAAGATAAGGCGTCACATCCGGATATTGCTCAGAAAAAGCCGACACCATCGGCGAAATAATTTGTTTGCCAATATCTCGTGGAGCTGAAATTTTCAACGTTCCGCGCACTTGCGAAATACCCGTTTGCAGTAAGTTTTCCGTCTCTTTCACGCTATCAATGATGTTCAGACAAGCTTGATGGTACATTGCCCCTGCGTCCGTGAGTGATACATGGCGTGTGCTTCGGTTGAGCAGCTTTACGCCATAGCGTTCTTCTATCGCTTGCAACCTTGCCGTTACCGTCGCCGGAGATAAACCTAACTCCCTTCCCGCCGCCGCCAGACCTTGATGTTTAACGATGCTGACAAACAACGTCATATCCGAAAACTTATCCATCTTCGCACCCTTATTATTTGGAAAAACTGAATAATCAATTCAGATATTACCCAATTATCAAATTAAGTCGAATCCATATACTGACCCTATCGACATTGTTTAGACCCAGAACGTTATGTGACAGGGAAAAGTTAAACGCCGTAACGCTGTTCAACGCACAACAACACGCCCTGCCCAGCCAAGAGATAGGAAACAAAAAATGAAACTGTACATTTATGAACATTGCCCCTTCAGCGCCCGCGTCCGTTTTGTTGCAGGCATGCTGAATATTCAGCTCGACGTCATCAACATCACGTATGACGACGAGAGCACCACCACAAACATCATCGGCGCAAAACAAGTTCCTCTTTTGATCAAAGACGATGGTGAAGCCATGGCGGAAAGCTTAGACATCATCAACTACTTCCTTGAATTGGCATCTTCCAATGAAAGCAGCCAACCCTCAACACCGGTTTTAGACTGGCAAAAACAAGCGTTTTTACCGCTACAAAAAGTCGGGTATCCGCGTTGGTCAAACATGACGTTACCGGAATTTGCAACAGAAACCGCGAAACAAGCATGGCGTGCAAAAAAAGAAACCGAAGCGTTAAATTTTGAAGCCTTGATGAACGATACACCTGCGATTGCGAAAGAAGTTGCCACTCTGATAGAACAAACCAAACCCTTGCTCAACCTAAGTTCAGAAAAGCAAACGTCACTAGTTGATCAAGCCATTATGTTCTCCATTCTACGCGGTTTTTTCAGTGCACCCGAAGTGCAATGGGATCCAGCCGTACTTCACTGGATGGCAACCGCTCGTAAAGCGACCAACGTGCCAGTACTTATCTGAGGAGCGCAACATGAAACAAAGAACAAATAAGCTGTTTGAACCAGCTCAACTGAAAGCGTTGTCACTACAAAACCGTATTGTCATGGCACCAATGACTCGCGCACGCACCACTCAGCCGGGCAACATCCCGAATGAGATGATGGCAACGTATTATCAACAGCGCGCTTCTGCCGGGCTGATCATTTCCGAAGCCACACAAATTTCGGACGATTCTCAAGGCTACTCGTTCACCCCTGGCGTTTACACCGATGCGCAAGTGGCGGGCTGGCAAGGAGTGACCCAAGCGGTCAAATCACAAGGTGCAGCGATGTTTTGTCAGCTATGGCATGTGGGCAGAGTGTCTCACCCAACATTCCAAAATGGTGAACAGCCTATCGCGCCATCTGCGCTCGCTCCGGTAGAGACGCAAGTTTGGATTGCAGATGAACAGGGCAACGGCAATATGGTCGGTTGTGTTGAGCCTCGCGCCATGACACAAGCGGATATCAACCGAGTTGTCAGTGATTTCGCGAACGCAGCCAAACGCGCCATTGAATCGGGTTTTGATGGTGTAGAAATCCACGGCGGGAATGGGTATCTGATCGATCAGTTCTTAAGAACCAACTCAAACCATCGAACAGACAACTACGGTGGTTCACGAGAAAATCGTATCCGTTTTCTTATCGAAGTAGTGGATGCAGTTATCGCCGCTGTTGGTGCGCATAGAGTTGGAGTGAGATTGGCACCGTTCATTACGTTTAAAGATATGGACTGCCCAGATATCGTGCCAACAATCTTGGAAGCATCAAAGCAACTACAGGAGCGCGACATTGCCTACTTGCACTTGTCCGAGGCCGATTGGGCCGATGCACCAACGATTCCCGAGACGTTTCGAATCGAACTTAGAAAGCGCTTTCGCAACGCTATCATTGTCGCAGGTCGCTACGATCCTCAACGAGCAAACGAAGTATTAGAGAAAGGCTACGCGGATCTTGTCGCATTCGGACGGCCATTCGTAGCAAACCCAGACTTAGTCTCTCGCTTGCAGCATCACCATCCGTTGGCAGAACTCGATGGCTCAACGTTGTTTGGCGGAAACGAACGAGGCTACACCGATTACCCTGCTCTGCAACAGGAATGCACAGAACAGGCCTAACAAAAAAAAGCCCCAACCTAGCTGCTACGGTTGGGGCTGTCACCAAACTAAACTTGGTTTTAGCTAGCTTAATCTGGCTAAGAGTTAAATCACTTCTAACGCGCCGCTGCGCCAAGGTTCGATAACGACTTTGATGTGATCATTTGGCGTCATTAGCTGTCTAAACGCATCTTCCACACCATCGATTCCTACTTTGGCGGTAAGCATTTTCTGCCAAGGCAACTTGTGTTCGGCAATCGCTTGTAGGCATTGCTCAAACTCGTGCGGTTGGTAGTAGTAAGAGAATCTTAAATCGAGCTCTTTTACCGTCGCGTAAGCGTAGTTAATGGTCGCTGGAGTCGTATGAATGCCTGATACAACGATTCGTGCTCGAGCAGGAGCACGGCGCATGAAATCATCAATTAAAGTATGTTTGCCAACACACTCATAAATGACCAAACGTGAATTCATTGCGTACTGTGCCCCGACGGCGATCTCGTCTTCCTTGGTCGGGTTGATCAATCGATTTGCGCCAAACTCGCTGGCAAGTTGCAGTTTCTCTTCCTGAAGATCGACCGCAAGAATATTGCTGACGCCACGTTGTTTCAGTGCAGCAATCACAGCTAGCCCTATAGGACCGCAACCGACAACCAGCGCTGTTTCTTCCGTTTCGATTTCACTGCGATTGACCGCGTGCAAACCGACCGCCAGTGGTTCGGTTAACGCTGCCGCTTCAGACGGCATTTCGTCGGGCACTGGCAGTAGGAGCGCTTCATCAAGTAGGCAATACTCAGAGTAAGCGCCGTAAGTACCCGGAGTGACACCAACGCCTGCGCCATTTTGGCTGAGCAACATCGGCACAGACGTGACTCGGCTACCAACGGGCAACGTTTGCTGCGTATCGGCACCGTATTCGGCAATTTCCGCACAGAATTCATGTCCCAACATCACTTGAGCGTGCTCACCTACTTCATCAGGCATCAACCCGAGTTGGTGGAATACATCAAACACCTCATCCACGTGTCGAGTAATGTGAAGGTCGGAGCCACAAATCCCACAAGCAAGGCTGCGAACCAACACTTGTCCTGCTGCGGGCTGGGGTATTTCGACTTGCTGCAGGCGGACACGGCCATCTAGCATTACGATACTGTTCATCTGTTGCATGAGATTACTCCGCAAGATCATCACTCAGGCCAGCAATCGCACCCGGCTTGATGTAGCGTGCAGTAAAACCTTGCGCTTTGGCGGCGGCAACCACCACTTGCTCAATCCAACCTGCGTCCATGATGTTGAGGAAGTTACCCTCTTCGTCAAAGTTAATGTTCGCACCTTGGATCACCATAAAGCCATCTGCACCCCCCGACTCTTCTGGACAATGGAAGGTATGAATCGAACCACCTGGCTCATATAAATAGCTACCTGCGGTTTGAACTTGGTCTGGGTATTCAATGTAGTGCCAAGCACCGCTTAGGGTATAGAAGTGCACCACACCAGTGTGGAAGTGCTTAGGTAGAGTCACGCCCGGTTTGAACTTGGCGCGAATCACCCACGTACCGTTTTCTGGGTCAAGAAACAGCGGGTAAACATCAACACCCGGTAGCGCGTCTTTGATGATCGACTCTTCATTCGTATTAAGAGTTAATAGGAAATCTTGATGCTGAATAACTTCTGGTAATGACATAACTTACATCCTCACTATTGCTGTAATTTGGCGTGCTCGCCTATTCCATCTATCCCATGAGTGGGTACTTAAAATTCTCGAAACCGTCAGATGCGCTAATGGTGCAGCCGTTGATACAGTTTGCTTTTTCGCTGACAAGAAACGCTACCACGTTGGCAATCTCTTCTGGTTGCGTGAAGTTTTGGCGCATCTGTTCTTTGCGGATGTGGTTCCACAAGCCAATCTCTTCGTATTGCCTTAACATCGGAGTATCAACGCGTCCCGGAGCGACCGCGCACACACGAATATCCAGAGGCGCCAACTCTAGAGCGGCACATTTGGTCATCATATCGACTGCGGCTTTGCTGACGTTGTAGGTAAACGTCATCTCGGAGGCCATTTGGGCGTAAACGGAAGAGGTATTGAGGATCACGCCCGGTGTCCCTTGCGCTTGGAATTGTCGTCCAGCGGCGAGAATTCCATAGTAAACGCCGTTTTGGTTGACTTTAGAGATAGGCTCAAAGTCGGCGATAGGATCATGTTCAAGCAGAGGTTTCGGTGCGCCGATGCCTGCATTGTTGACCATGATGTCAAGTGAGCCAAATTGTTCGACCGCGTACTTCACCATGGCTTCGACTTGTTGGTAATCGGTGACGTCCGCAACAAAGGTTTCCAACTGCTTAGAGCCAAAACTTGCGTACATTTGCAGTGATTGCTCTGAAATATCGACAGCAAGCACTTTGGCTCCTTGCTCTCTTAGCTTTGCAATAATAGCTTGCCCAATTCCACCCGCAGCGCCAGTCACGATGGCAGTTTTATTGATAAGTTCCATACAGCTTCTCATCCATGCGTTGTTGTTATCGAAATGTAACTTAGATCAACTCACTGGCACTCACTTGACCTTTTACGAAGTAAATTTGATATATTACGATTTACAACCTGTTAACATTTTAAAATCGAGACATGTATATCGTACGAAGTGGCGCTGCCGATAAATTTGATAGCTTGGTTTCAGAATTAGGTCAGAATCCGCAAGAGATAATGGCCGCTGTTGGCCTGTCTGCCGCGCAGTTTCGCGATCCCGATACGTATCTCGCTTATCCAAGATTGGCTGAATTGCTGGAGGAAGCGGCTGCTCGTTGTAAGCAACCGTTGTTTGGTGCGTTACTCGCCGAGCGCCAAAACCTGCAAAGTTTAGGCGATTTGCCGATGCTGGTTTCTCGTGCTGAAACGGTCGGTGATGCATTGGCGCGGGTGAATGATTATCTCTATTTGCATTCGTCAGGCGTTACTCTCAACATGACGCCACAAGATGATTGGGTACGATTGTCGCTCAATATTGATGTGAATAGTGACCGCGGTATTGCGCAGTTGATGCAGCTCAGTGTGTCACACTTAGCCATGTTTATCGCCAGTTTGCTCGATATTGAAGCAAGCCACTTCGCGCTACATCTGACTCAACACGCAACCTTGGAAGTAGAGCAAAGCAAGTTTGCTCAGCAGAACAAACTGCGTTTTGGTGATAAGTTTGACGGAGTATTGCTCAAAGCCAACCTGCTCAACGCTAAGAATCACCAAGACGAAGACGCACTGGATCGCCACTTTCAACAGCACCTCAAGTATTTACAAACCCGCTATCCTAACAATCTGAGTGATCAAGCAGCGAATATGATTGGTCGTTTGTTGTCGACGGGAGAATGCTGCGTGGAGCGCGTTGCAAGAGCATTAGACCTGCATCCGAGAATGCTGCAAAGCAAGCTAAAGCAGCAGAGCACGAGTTATCGACAGCTGTTACAACAAGTACGACAGGATTTTGCCGAGCAGCGTTTAAGTGAAAATATTCAGAGTATAACCGATATCGCTTTGCAACTGGGCTATGCAGAAACTGCGGTGTTCAGCCGCCACTTTCGCAGTTGGACAGGAAAGTCGCCCAGCCAATGGAGACTGGAGAACAGAATAAGTTGAACCAGTTTGAGAGCATAGATTAAAAAGCCGCCGATATTCAGCGGCTTTGAGCGTTTCGTCGATACTATCGAAACGCTAAATCACGTAAGAAAAGTGAAATCGAAGGGAAGAAAATCAGCATCACAGAGACCAAAAGCAAGATGAACACAAACGGTGGTGTGCCGCGAATCACTTCTACATAAGGGCGTTTAAACACGGCAATTGCGGTAAAGATGTCGCAGCCAAATGGTGGTGTTGCAGAACCTATCGCAGCTTGCAAGGTCACGATGGTGCCGACCAGTACCGGGTCAATGCCAGAGGACTTAATCACAGGTGCAAAGATAGGGATCAAAATCAGCATCACTACGATTGGATCAACGAACATACAACCAATAAAGAACGCAATTGAAATAACGACCAGTAACTCGGTCTGCGAAAGATCATTAATCCCGATCATACCCAACAATTCTTGCGGGATCTGGGCAAATGAAATTACCCAAGAAAAAGCAGCCCCTGCTGCGACTAAGATAAATACCACCGCGGTAACCATGCCCGTAGAAAGCGCGATTTCGCCAAGCTCCTTCCATTTCACTTTACGGAAGATAACCATTTCTAATAACACAGCGTACAACACCGAAACCGACGCCGCTTCGGTAGGGCTAAATACTCCAGCATAAATACCGCCAACAGTAATGATCGGAAAACCAAATGGTAAAACCGCTTTACGTATTGTGGTCCAACGTTCTTTCCAGCTTGCTCGCGGGGCATTTTCTACAGAGCTTTTGCCTGCATAAAAATAACAGTAGGCAGAAAACATCAATAAAATCACGATCGCCGGTCCAATACCAGCAATAAACAGCTCAGCAACCGATGTTCCAGACACCACACCATAGATGATCATACCGATACTCGGTGGAATAAGGAGCGCTAAGTCAGAGGCGTTAATAATCAAAGCCAGAGCAAAGCTGTCTTTGTAACCATACTCCAACATTTTCGGTCGCATAATAGAGCCAACAGAAACAACGGTGGCTTGTGTAGACCCAGATACCGCACCAAACATCGCACAGCTAAGCGATGAGGTGATCGCCAGACCGCCACGAACGTGCCCAACAAACGCCATTGCGACATCTAGCAAGCGCGTTGCTGCCACGCCTCGGGTAATAATTTCTGCCGCGAGAATAAACATCGGTACTGCGATCAACGCAGCGGGTTTGATGCCAGCAAGCATTTGCTGGATCATGAAATCTGGCCCCAGACCAAGAAAAACAATAAATCCCAACATGGTCGCCGCTAATAGCGGTACCAACATCGGAAATCCAAAAGCCAACAACGTGATCATCGTTGCTACAAGAGCGGTCGTCATAGCGCTTTCTCCTGCTTAGTGGCAGAGCCGATGCCATCTGGTCGAGATGAGCGTGAAAGCTTTGTCAGCATTATGAAACGTTTGATATG
Source organism: Vibrio sp. T9 (assembly GCF_003123985.1). Classification (NCBI taxonomy): domain Bacteria; kingdom Pseudomonadati; phylum Pseudomonadota; class Gammaproteobacteria; order Vibrionales; family Vibrionaceae; genus Vibrio; species Vibrio sp. T9. The sequence continues at coordinate 243,364 of NZ_NIGY01000003.1, read as the reverse complement.
GCGACTACCCACACGCGCGAACTGAACCGTGCTAAAGAAAAGGCCAATCGGTGCGATTAAGTACACCCAACTCAAAGGTACTTGCATTGCAGGAGAAAGACGCCCCATTTGGCTCACCTTGCCAATGTATTGCCACGAATACCAAGTTAGCACCGCCACCAATGCGGCGGTGAGTAAATAAATAATGCCGTTGGCTAAAGTTTGTATACGCTTTGGAAGCATATCGGTAAATGCCGTCATACGGATATGGCGAGATTGGCGGGCAGCATAACTGCAACCAATAAACGTGACGGCAATAATGAGGAAATAATTGAGTTCTTCTGAAAAGTAGATGCTTTGGCTAAAGAGGTAGCGCCCTAACACGTTAGCAATTGAGTTCAACGCAATAAGAAGCACCGAGCCAATGAGCAGTGCCGCCTCCGCTTTCTGTATATATTTATCTAGCCACTGAAAAATCCCTTTCATCCGCGCTGCTCCTGATCAACAAAAATGTTAATGAAACGTTATCTTTTTCATGACAATCAAGTCAATCAGGTGAATAAGAAAGATTTTCTGAACTTGGCGCTTTCGCAGAAAAAATTGGTCAGAGCATACTGCTCAGACCAAAAAGTGAGAGGTTGGAGGGTTTGTATCGAGAATTTCTGCAATCACAGATAACCCATGCTTAATGTAACCTCGATTAGTCTCTGCTCCCAAACTGATTCGCACGTAAGGCATTGGCTGATTAGTATCGAGAACAAAAGGTTTATACCCCGTGATCTGCACCCCAGAACGCTTAGCCGAAGCGACCAGATCATCACTGCTCCACTGCTCGGGTAACCTCAACCAAATGTGCTGACCATTAGGGTGTGAGCTATAAACATGCCCTTCTAAGGTGGCTTTTGCTATTCGCTGGCGCTTGGCAAATTCATTGACTTGAAATCGAACAAGTCGATTTAATGTACCGTTTTCGATCCACAAATGAGCGACTTCAAACGGTAACGGGGTCGCAGACCAACTCGTCGCAGCTAAACGGCCAATCGCATGCTGCAAAAAATGACGTGGGACCGTTAAATAGCCCGTACGCATACCTGGCGCTACGACTTTGGTTAAACTGGTGACATAAAAAGCCTGCTCGGGTAACAGTGCGGCGAGAGGTGGGACACGATTGGGCTCTAGTGCCCCATACACGTCATCTTCAATCACGTAGATCTCATACTGCTTCGCAATATTTGCTATCGCCTCTCGGCGCGAAATGTCCATATGCGCACTATTCGGATTGGCCATGCTCGGTGTGCAACACAGCGCCTTGATTGGTTTGTGTTTACATGCCCATTCAAATGCATCCGGCGTGATACCAAACTCATCCATCTCAAGCGGCTGCAACTTAAATCCAAGCATTCTTGAGCGAGAGATCAAGCCATGATCGACTAAGTGACCACAAGCGACTAAATCACCGTGTTCAACAACAGTGCTTAAAGCCAAGGTCAAGCCATGGCATGCACCATTTGTGAGTAATATTTGATCGGTACCAACGTCTAACCCTTGGCTACTGAGAAATCGCGCTCCGGACTCAATATGATGAGGCTGACCTGTTACTGGCTTTGCTTTACTGATCAAACTGCGATTGTTTGTTTGCCCAGCAATTTCCATTAACGCCTGATTAAAAAGCGTAATGTGGCGATCAGTTACTACCGGATGAGCGATCGACATATCAATTTCATCCGGCGTTTCTTTCATCTCTTGCGTCAGCATGAACTCCGTGTCCGTGCTTTCATCCACAAAGCCTGATTTTACAAACGTACCGTTTCCCACCCAAGACTCGAGCGCACCTTTTTTCTCTGCATAACCATATGCATGACTGACTGTTTGTACGCTCACGCCAATTTGCTCCGCAAACTCACGATGTGTGGGTAGTCGAGTACCGGGTTTTAGGTAACCACTGCGGACACATTCGACAAGATAATTGCCAATGGAGATGTACTTAGCGGTGCCTGGGCGAATGATCGGGTTCAAAGAAATTGTCATGACACAATATTTTAATTGATTCATTTTTAATGCTCATTGTAACTTCAATTTAACAAATGGCGAGTTTTTAGCCATCAAATGCGGTGTAATGCACAAAAATGAGCCACAATTGTAATGATTGACATGAGAAATATAGATTCAACAAACATATTAAATGGCATCGTTTAATCCAAACCCAGCCGCAGTGGTGAGTTGCAATAGTTTTTAAACGCAGGTCTGGCTGACCTGGTGGAAGGTAGAAATACCTCAACGTCTCCGAAGGCCCATAAGGCGTCGGATTTTTAACAAGGAGAAAATATGAGAGGCGTTGCTTTGCATTTTACACTGGATGAATTCCAGGACCGATTAACAAAAGTTCGGCAGTCGATGGAAGAACGAGAGTTGGATGTCCTTATCATTCACGATCCTTCTAACATGGCATGGCTGACAGGTTATGACGGTTGGTCTTTTTATGTCCCACAATGTGTCGTTGTAGGATCATCTGGCGAGCCTGTTTGGTTTGGGCGCTGCCAAGATGCCAATGGGGCATACAGAACTGCGTATATGTCGGCAGAAAATATCACCTACTACCCAGACCATTATGTAATGAACCCACCATTACACCCAATGGATTTTCTGGTAGAAGCGGTACTCGCCCCGCGTCTTTGGGATCGCGGCCGTATCGGGGTGGAAAAAGATAACTATTACTTTAGTGCCACTGCTTACGAGTCACTCACCACGCACTTACCGAATGCTCAACTTCTCGATGCAACCGGGCTAGTCAATTGGTGTCGCGCCGTTAAATCTGATCAAGAACTGGCTTATATGTACCGCGCAGCTCGCATTGTTGAAAACATGCATCGTGTCGCGTTCGATATGATCGAGCCAGGATTGCCGAAACATCACCTTGTCGCCGAGATTAACCGCCAGGCAGTACTTGGGCATGAAGATCACTTTGGCGATTACACCGCGATCGTACCGCTTTTGCCATCTGGTTCTGATGCTTCTGCACCTCACCTAACGTGGGATGATAGGCCTTTCAAAAAAGGCGAAGGTACTTTTTTCGAAATCGCTGGCGCGCATCGCCGTTACCATTGCCCACTCTCTCGCACTATTTTTCTTGGGGAACCGGACGACAAATTCAAACGTGCAGATGAAGCATTAACTTTAGGTCTCGAAGCAGGCTTAGAAGTCGCAAGACCAGGCAATACTTGCGCCGACATCGCCAACGCATTGAACCAGGTTCTCGATAAAGCAGGATTCTCACGTGAAGGCGCTCGCTGTGGTTACCCAATTGGTCTGAGCTACCCTCCTGACTGGGGCGAACGAACCATGAGCTTGCGAGACACCGATAAAACCGTATTAAAAGAAGGCATGACATTCCACTTTATGCCGGGGCTATGGTTTGAAGATTGGGGGTTAGAAACCACCGAAAGCATTGTGATCACCCGTGATGGTGCAAAAACACTGTGTGATTTTCCACGCCACTTATTTGTTAAACACTAATTTTTCAAACCGTAAGTTCTGTTGAACTAGGCTTAAGAACAAAAAGGACTCGATATGCAAAAGAGCTCGATCACAGCCACCGTAGACTTTGACCGAGAAGGCGTGCAGCACGGCTTTTTAGCGCTGCCCTATTCCCATGATGACTCCGCTTGGGGAAGCATCATGATACCTATCACCGTGATCAAAAATAGTCACGGGCCAACGGCGCTGCTTACTGGCGGTAATCATGGTGATGAATACGAAGGTATTACCAGCCTGCTTAAATTGGCAAACTCGCTTCAAGCAGAGCAAATCCAAGGTCGCGTCATTATTGTGCCAATGATGAACTTACCTGCGGTACAAAATGCCTCGCGCACATCGTCTATCGATAAAGGGAATTTAAATCGCAGCTTTCCCGGAAACCCTGTAGGCTCAGTGACCGAAAAAATCGCGGATTACTTTACTCGTTACTTAGTACCCATGTGCGATTTTGCGTTAGACATTCATTCAGGTGGAAAAACGTTAGACATCGTGCCTTTCGCCGCAGCCCATCGTCTCGACAACCTCGATCAAGAAGAAGCATGCATCTTAGGTGCGAAACTGTTTGGCGCACCTTACACCATGATCTTGCTCGAAATGGACGCCACCAGCCTGTACGACACCGCAGTGGAATCTCAAGGCAAAATCTTCGTCACCACAGAGCTCAGAGGTGGCGGAACCAGCACTCCAGAAACCATCGCTTATGCCGACCGTGGTATTCGTAACTTCTTGCGTTTTTCGGGCAACTTATCAGGTGATTACGAAAAACCAACCCTGCCAACTAGGTTGCTTGATATGCCCGATGCAAGTTGCTACGTGCAAAGCCAGCACAACGGTATCACCGAATACTTATTTGAGCTTGGCGATACCATCAAACAAGACGATGTACTGGCAAGAATCTATTCAACCGAGCGTACAGGGAGCGACCCAATCGAATACAAAGCGCAGCGCAGTGGGATTTTTGCTGCACGTCGTTTCCCTGCCATGGTCAACATTGGTGACACGGTCGCCGTAATTGCCGAAGACTGTGGCGAATTAAACTAACTCTTACTAGGGCGTATTGACCTTTCGCGGTTAAATTTTGTTCGAGGTAAAATCGTTTTAGGCGCGGCGAAGACTATGCAGCCTAGTCATTCTAAGCAAATGGTCTTCAACAAAGCATAAAACGATTTTTGCGGGGGCGCCTAGCTCGAACCCTTCGGGCAGCCTTTGTGGTTCATTTCTACTGCGTTATCGGCTTTTTATGCAGGCCACCCACAAATCGCTGCAAAAATCAGCTCGAAAGGTCAACACGCCCTAAACACGACACAACATCGGGTCTGGTGTATCACCTGCCGTTGGTGAATTGACTCACAAACTGATTAAGGAAGAAATGGATGAATCCGATGAAACACAGCTACCTAACGAGTGCCGTACTGATCGCTGCCAGCTTTGCCACCAGCAATGTTTATGCAGAGACGTGGAAATTCGCTCTAGAAGAAGTCAAAGGCTCGGTGCAAGATGCTTATGCGCAAGAGTTTAAAAAGCGCATCGAAAATGCAACCGATGGCGACGTCACAGTGGAAGTCTATCCATACGGCACATTAGGTCAGTCAGAAGATCTTACCGAGCTTACTGCGAACGGTATTATCCAATTTACCAACGCATCGCCAGGTATTTTTGGTTCATTCGTGCCCGAAATGCAGGTTTTCTCCATCCCTTACCTCCTTTCGCAAGACAATGATGTGAATAAAAAAGTGCTGAGTTCAAGCCCTACTATCTATGACACACTCGGCGGAAAGCTAGAACAGAAAAACCTCAAACTTCTCACTATGTATCCAGAAGGTGAAATGGTGTGGACGACCAACCGTGAGATTCGTTCTCCAAAAGATTTTGATAACTTCAAAATACGCGTGATGGCATCGCCAATGCTGGTTGAGGCTTATAAATCGTTTGGAGCCGACCCTACGCCTTTACCCTACTCAGAAGTCTATGGCGCTCTGCAACTTAAAATGATCGATGGTCAAGTAAACCCCGTTTTTGCTATCGAAGAAATGAAGTTCTACGAAGTGAATGACTACATGATCTGGGCAGGACAACAACAATTTACTACTACTGTCATTACCAACAACAGCTGGTTCGAAACCCTCCCACAAGACCGCCAAGATCAGGTCAATAAAGTCATCGCTGGTATGACTGACTTTATATTTGAAAAACAGGATGAGTTTAACCAAAAACGTCTTGATCAAATTAAGCAAGCAAAACCAGATATGCAGATGATCAAACTCGACAGTGACGAACGTGCAGCATTTAAACAAGCCTCTATGCCAATGCGGGACAAATACATCGAGCTTACAGGCGACAGCGGTAAAGCAGTGCTGAGCTCACTGGAACAAGAGTTCAATCAATAACAGAAAAAGGAGTGGCCTTCGGGCCACCTTATAGCGGTTGACCAGTCATCAACTATTCTGAACTGATTGGTATTTTACAGGGAGACCAATTATGCGCCTCGATCGCTACGACGTAAAAATTCTACAAATACTTCATGACAATGGCCGTATTACCAAATCTCACCTTGCCGAGGCCATTAACCTATCCGTGAGCCCTTGCTGGGAGCGTGTCAAAAAACTGGAAGAAGCAGGCATCATTGAAGGCTACGGGGCAAAAGTAAATACCGATGTTTTGTTCAAACGAACGTCGGTCATGGTTGAAGTTACGCTCAAAGAGCACAGCGCCCAAGCATTCAAACGTTTCGAGCAACTGGTTCAACACTCACCAGAAGTCACTGATTGTTATGCCACAGGCGGCGGTGTCGATTACATACTCAAAATTCAGTCGGAAGATATTGATCAATATCAGCGGCTTATCGACAACTGGTTAGAGTCAGAGGTGGGCATTGAGCGCTACTTTACTTACATCGTGACGAAAACAATCAAACGTGATGCAGGCACATTAGAAGTGAACCAAAACGCCTTGTTCTAAAAGGGAAAATACGCTTAAAAGACGACCAGAAAAATCACCATATCTAACGGTGTGGAAAAGAAAGTTTTGATGGTTTAAACCTCGGCATCAGAAATTATTTCGGTCACTTCTCCATTACAGTTTAACTATGGACAACGACGCTGGGAGAAGGACTCATGACAGCACTGCACAGCTTACATGCTGAGGAATTAAAAGCCTCGCACGACATGATGGCGATAATGAAAGACGTACGTTTGGTGAGAGGTTTAGCGTACATAAATGGCAAATGGGTAAGTGGTGACCAATTTCATCCGGTGGATAATCCAGCAGATGGTACGGTCATCGGCTACATCACCAAGCTATCTCAGCAACAACTCTATCAAGCGATTGATGAAGCCGACCAAGCCTTTCGTCAATGGCGAAAAATGCAAGCAGAAGAACGGGCTGAAATTCTCATGCGTTGGCACGATCTGATTTTAGAATCAAAACAAGATCTTGCTCGTTTGATGGTTATGGAGCAAGGCAAAATATTAGGTGATGCTTTGGGTGAAATCGACTACGGCGCATCCTTTGTTCGCTGGTTTGCAGAGGAAGCACGCCGCAGTTATGGAGAAACCATCCCAAGTCATATTCCGAATGCGCAGCTATCGACGGTACGCGAGCCGATTGGTGTCGCAGCTCTGATTACACCATGGAATTTTCCTAATGCAATGGTCACCCGTAAAGCCGCCGCAGCATTAGCTATAGGCTGTCCGGTGCTCATCAAACCTGCCAGTGAAACGCCTTTCTCCGCATTGGCCTTGGCAGAATTAGCAGACCGAGCTGGCTTTCCACCTGGTGTATTTAACGTGATCACTGGCGATGCGGTGATGGTGTCACAAACCTTGTGTCACTCCGATAAAGTCAAAGCACTCTCGTTCACAGGTTCAACTCGAGTGGGTAAGTTGCTGCTGCGCGACGCGGCACAAACCGTGAAGAAGTGCAGTATGGAGCTCGGCGGTAATGCCCCTTTCATCGTGCTGCCAGATATGGATGTCGAGCAAGCAGCCAAAGCCGCCGTGGATGCAAAGTTTCAAACTGCAGGACAAGACTGCTTGGCCGCAAACCGTATTTTCGTCCCCGAAGATAAGTACGAAGCGTTTTTGGAAGCGTTTGCCAAAGAAATGAGCCACATCGTTTTAGGCAATGGTTTAGATGAAAAAACCACCATGGGGCCGCTGATCAATCGCACTGCGGTGGATAAAGCGCATGATTTGGTGCGTGACGCACTCGACAAAGGCGCGCGATTGGTAGCGGGATACCACCAGCCCGTACCAGGCGAAAACTTCTTCGCGCCGACATTGCTAGCCGATGTCACCCCTGATATGGCGGTGTATCGCGAAGAGAATTTTTGTCCTGTGGCAGGCGTGTTGCCTTACCAAGACTTAGATACCGTGATTGAAATGAGCAACGACACTGAGTACGGCTTAGCTGCCTATGTTTATGGCCACGATATTCACCAAATTTGGCGCTGCATGCGTGGTTTGGAATTTGGCATGGTGAGCGTGAACTCCGTCAAGATGACTGGCCACCCTATCCCATTCGGCGGCGTGAAACAGTCAGGGCTTGGACGAGAAGGCAGTCGCCACGGCTTTGAAGAATACAGTGAAATCAAATACTGCTGCTTAGGCGCTTTACCAACCGTCAGTGGCAGTTAAGGCACGAAATATGGATATCCAATTATTCGAGGAGAAGGATCATGAGCAACAAAACCCAACAACTTTTAGAGATCGACCGTCAGAGAGTATTTCATGCCTCAACCCACCTGAAGCAGTATGCGGCTGGGGAGCTTTCGGGAAGAATTATCTCGAGCGGAAGCGGAATACGCATCACCGATTCAGAAGGCATCGAGCTGATAGACGGCTTTGCCGGGTTGTATTGTGTGAACATTGGCTATGGTAGGACTGAAATGGCCGATGCCATTTATGAACAAGCCAAAGAGCTGGCGTACTACCATACTTACGTCGGTCATACCAACGAAGCACTAGTGACACTGTCAGATCGCATCATCAAAATGGCGCCTGAAGGCATGAGTAAAGTCTACTACGGCATGTCAGGCAGTGATGCGAACGAAACTCAACTTAAGTTGGTCTGGTATTACAACAATGCTCGTGGTCTACCAGAGAAGAAAAAAATTATCTCCCGTGATCGCGGCTACCATGGTTCAAGTATCGCTTCGGGTTCAATGACAGGGTTGCCTCTGTTCCACGCACATTTTGATTTACCGCTTGAGCGCATCAAGCACACCATGGCGCCGTATTACTATCGCCGTGAAGACGAGAGCATGTCTGAGCTTGAATTCTCTCAATATTGTGCGGATCAACTCGAAGCGATGATCTTGGAAGAAGGCCCTGAAACGGTGGCAGCGATGATTGCAGAACCAGTGCTCGGTACTGGTGGTATTGTGCCACCACCAGAAGGATACTGGCAGGCGATTCGCAAAGTACTCGACAAATACGATGTACTCTTGATTGCGGATGAAGTGGTCTGTGGCTTTGGCCGCCTCGGCTCCGATTTTGGTTCGCTGCACTACGACATGAAACCGGATCTCATCACGGTAGCGAAAGGGTTAACCTCTGCGTATCAACCGCTATCTGGCGTGATCGTCGGTGAACGAGTTTGGAGTGTGCTAGAAAACGGCACCGACCAATGGGGTGCTATCGGACACGGTTATACCTACTCCGGTCACCCAATGGGAGCGGCAGCCGCGAACTGCAACCTCGATATCATTGAACGTGAAGGCCTGGTGCAAAACGCAGCCGAAGTCGGCGCTTACTTGCAGCAACGTATGGCGGAGACGTTTAACGATCATCCATTGGTCGGTGATACTCGTGGCGTTGGCTTGTTGCATGCGTTGGAGTTTTCTTCAGACAAACTCCGCCGAGCACACTTTGATCCAAACTTGAAAGTGGGTCCGCAAATCGCGGCAGCCTGTTTAGAGCAAGGCTTAATCGCTCGTGCCATGCCACATGGTGACATCCTCGGCTTTGCTCCACCGCTTATCGCGAACCGTAATGACATCGACACTATTGTCGACAAAGCGCACCAAGCGGTCAATAAAGTGATGGATAACCTCGTCACGTCTAAACAGTGGCAGCCAAAATAGCCGCGAATTAACCAACTCACAAACCTACCAATGATTACCGCCCCCTCTGACCAAATTAGAGGGGGCGGTCCTAAGAGACGTACTACATGGAAACACAAGCAATCTTTGCCGCAAAGAAAGCGATTAACGGATTAGTCAGTCGCACACCATTACTTCACTCACCACTGTTATCGCAACAATATAAATGTGAAATTTGGTTAAAACTGGAAACACTACAACCTATTGGTGCTTTTAAATTGCGTGGAGCGACTCATGCCATGAACAAACTGAGTGAGGAACAAAAACAACATGGCGTCGTCACTTGCTCTACTGGTAATCACGGCCGTGCCGTGGCTTATGCTGGGCAACGACTAGGAGTCCGCACCGTGATTTGTATGTCCAATTTAGTGCCACAAAACAAAGTCGACGCAATTAAAGCATTAGGCGCAGAAGTTCGAATTGTTGGGCAAGCTCAAGACGACGCGGAGCGAGAAGCATTGAGGCTAACAGAAGAAGAGTCGATGACCTATCTCTCACCATTCGAACACCCAGACATCATCGCCGGACAAGGGACCATTGGACTAGAAATCATTGAAGATCTTCCTGATGTCGACGTCATTTTCGCCGGGCTATCTGGCGGCGGATTGATTGGTGGTATTGGCTTAGCCGCAAAATCAAACAGCAGCAAAGTGAACGTGTATGGCGTTTCCATGGACAAAGGCGCAGCGATGGTAGAAAGCATTAAAGCAGGAAAACCAGTACAAGTTGAAGAGCACGAATCGTTTGCTGACAGCTTAGGTGGCGGCATAGGTTTAGACAATCGCTATACCTTCAAACTCGTGCAAGAAGTCATGGATAAAGCGTTTTTAGTCAGTGAACACAACATCGCCAAAGGCATGGCAGATATTTTCGATGCAGAAAAATTTGCCGTAGAAGGCGCGGCCGCAGTGGGGCTTGCCGCCATTCACCAGCATCAACTGGACTTACGCGGTAAGAAAGTCGTTTTGGTGCTCAGTGGAAAAAACGTCTCTTCAGACACTTTTGAGACGGCATTAAAAATCGGCCGCCAAGTCAAAAAATAACCGAGGTCGTGCGAATGAAAATCTATAATAAATCTCAGATAGAGCAAGTAACTCAGTTAGATCTTAATGCGTTAGCGGCCGTGGAAAATGGCTTCAAAGCGCTTGGGCAAGGCAACGTCACCATGCCTCCGGTTCTTAGTATGGCAATCGAAGAGCATAACGGCGAAGTGGATGTAAAAACGGCGCATATCAAAGGTAATGAGCGCTTCGCGATAAAAATCAGCCCAGGATTTTTTGATAACCCAAAACTGGGACTACCCAGCCTAAATGGTTTGATGGTGCTCTTTAGCGCGAAAACAGGGCTGGTTGATAGCGTATTGTTTGACGAAGGGTATCTAACCGACATTCGTACTGCTCTCGCCGGCGCTATCTCCGCGAAATACCTGTCGAACTCAGAAGCATCCAAAATTACGGTTATTGGCAGTGGGCTTCAAGCAGAACTCCAAGTCGCTGCGATAAAATTAGTTAGGCCAATCTCCCAAGTGAACATCTGGGCAAGAGACAACACAAAATCGCAGGCTTACAAACAACGCATGGAGCAACGATACGATCTATCCGTATCTGTACACTCCTCTATCCAGCAAGCATGCCAAGAAGCCGACATTATTGTCACGACAACGCCATCAAAAGAACCTTTGCTGAATTGGGAAGATATCCCATCAGGAGCACACGTGATCGCTATGGGTTCAGACAGTCCTCATAAACGTGAGCTTGCCACCTCAGTCATCCTAAATGCTGAGCATCTGGTGGTTGATCGAATCAGTCAGTCAGAATCACTTGGCGAATTACGCAGTGTAGACAAACCGCTCACCCGTAGCCTAGTCGAACTTGGCGACATCATTTGCGGCAAACACCCCTACTCGAGGCGTGTTGACGATGTTTCGGTATGTGATTTAACAGGGACTGGCGTTCAAGACACCGCAATCGCTGACTATACCGCTCAACAACTCACCAGCATTCAATCCACGATGTAACTTATTCCCTGTGACTTTGGCGGTGGGCAACCACCGCACTTTTTGAGGGCCGTAACATGCCAGAGCTCTGTACGTTTCAATCTTTAACCACTCAGTTTGAGTTTTCGGCGGATGTATCCGCTTATCAACGTTCAATCGGACTCATTCAACTCGCGACCGACTATGTGCTAGAAAACGAATGGCGCGAGCATTTACCCGCAGATGTTCGCTTATACACTTCACGCTTTCTCACCACAGGTACTGTCGATCCTCTGCACTTAACAGACATGCAAAACAGTATCCGCGAGTGTGTACGCACCATCGTGCCAATGTGGCCAATCAACGTCATGGCGTTTGGCTGTACGTCAGCTAGTGTGCTCATTGGCTCCGATCAAATCACTGATTTAATTCGTCAAGAGAGACCCGAAGCCATAATAACTAACCCTTGGCAAGCCGCACTGAGAGCGCTTGAACACCATCAAGCTCAAAGAATCGTTATGCTGACGCCGTATACCAATGACGTCAATCACCCACTTTATGAGTCCATGACCGAACATGGCATTGACGTTCTGGCCTTTGGGTATTTCAATCTCGACTACGATCCCCATATCCCAACCATCGGAGGACAAGACGTAGAAAATGCCTTAGCGCAGCTGCTTGAGTCGATTGATTGCACTGTGGACGCGGTATTTATTTCATGCACGAACATGCGAGTCATGCATCTACTGCCTTATTTCTCAAGCCGCTTTGGTATTCCTGTACTAAGCTCCAACCAAGTGATGCTTTGGGACGCATTGCGTTTGCTTGAGTCCGATAATTTCTCCGACGTGTCATCATCGCCCTTTCCTTGCTGATAAGGACTCGCTAAAATGCACAAAATTGCGCACTAACTGGATGAAACATGGCAAAACTTACCCTTCAAGAACAAATGCTGAAAGCTGGCTTAGTTAATGAAAAGAAACTAAAGAAAGCGAAGAAAGGCTCTAAAAAATCACGCGTTCAAGCACGCGAAGTAAAAGCGGCGGTTGAAGAGAATAAACGCCAACAGTTAGAGCGTGATAAACAATTGAGCGAACAGCAAAATGCCGAGCGTTTGAATAAAGAGATCAAAGCGCAGATCAATCAATTGATTGAGATGAACAAGATCGACTTAAAAGATGGCGATATTAAGTACAACTTCACCCATGGCACCTTGGTTAAGTCACTGTATGTTGATGCTCTCATCCGTGAACAGTTGATTAAAGGCATTCTAGCCATTGCTATTGTCGGTGAAAGCTACGTTGTCATTCCACGCGGAGTAGCAAATAAAATTGCTCAACGTGATGAATCCGTCATCATCGAACAGAAAGAACCAGAATCGGACATTCCAGCAGAAGACGACCCATACGCAGATTTCGTCGTGCCAGATGACTTGATGTGGTAACAACAAACAATAGATGCATCAACGAAAAGAGCCGCTGATATAACATCAGCGGCTCTTTTTTAATAGAAAAATACGCTACAGAAATGATGTGCGTTATTGCTTACTTAGTAGCAAATTCACACCAGATGCGGCTAAAAACAGCGAACATCCGCGATTAAAACGTTTCGCCATTTTTGGATTTGAGAACCAATGTCTAAGGTACAAACCAAAAATCGCGTAAATTGAAATGGCGACCATTTCTAAAATCAAAAACGTGGAGCCAAGGGCAAAAAACTGCTCTTGAACGTTGGCGTTCACGTCTACAAACTGCGGCAAAAATGCAGTAAAAATAAGAATCGCCTTCGGGTTACCGGCGGCAAGCGTAAACTCTTGTTTCGCAAGCCCTGCATAGTTGCGTGAGTTAGTTAACTCAGAGATCGGGCTCGATTCCGAACGCCAAAGGTTGAATGCAATCCACAATAGATACAACGCCCCCACCAGCTTTAACGCTAAAAACAGCATTTCTGATGTGTACAAAATCACTGCCAGCCCAGAGGCAGACAACGCGATCATGCCAGAAAATGCCGTAATACGCCCTAAACTAGCGACAAACGCGGCACGAAAACCGTAACAACGCGCATTATTCATTGCCAATAAGTTGTTTGGGCCTGGAGTCATATTCAGAGCAAAGCAAGCGGGAATAAAAAGGAGGAGCTTCCAAATATCCATGATAAAAAATGGCCTTAATTTTTAGTAATAGCCAGCACCGTAACATTGGCTGCTAGAATGAGTAAATAAAAATTCTACGCTAGAGCATTTCCGCTTCAAACCGAGCTGCTCTGGCTTGTGCAATCGTACAGTGCGTTTCTGTCATTAACTCCGCCAAGGTGATATTTGGGTTTTGCACCACCAACCGAATCAGTTTTTCTTCCAACGGTTCCAGTTTGTCCTGATGAACGGATAACCCTTTCTCCAACTTATTCATCACAAACCTTAGCTCTTCACACTGCCCTGCTTTTAGCTGATCAAGTAACGCTTTTAAGTTCAAAGCTTCTCCAGAAACTTGCCAATGACGAGAGCGCCTAACTCGCTTAACGTCACACCCGCAATCCGCCGCAATGACTTTAATGCGTTTAGCATTCTCACCGCCAATGCGATGAATCAGAGAGGGCAGCGAAACAATAATGTCGTCATCTTTCATCCGTTACTCTCCCACCACTGACACATTCTCTCCAACCCAAGTGAGTAGCTGTTTGGCGGCTTTGGAGAGCACCTGATTTTGGCGCACAATGTAGCCGAAATCGGTGTTTGGAAAACTAGGCAAAGGCGTGACTTCTCGGGAAAGCATTAACCTCGGATCAAGAGAGAAATCCGGCACAATGGCGGTCCCAAATCCTGCTTCTGCCCAGTCGATTTGTGCTTCCACACTGCCCACTTCCATCACGCGATGCTTAGGCAGATTTAACTCAGGTAAAGACGCATCTATCAGCTCACGGGTTCGCGTGTCGTGCCCTAGCAGAATCAACGTCTGGCTCTCTTTTCGATTGTCCTGCCACTCAAAAATGTTATCGCCAAACGCACACCAGTGAATTTGCGTGAGAGGCGTAAAATGCAACGGTTGACTCTCTTTTTGTGCGATAACAAAGCCGATATCGGCACGCGCACTTTTCACCAAATCCACCGCTTGAGAAGACGTGGTATTGAACAATGCCAAGTCGATACCCGGGTATTCACTTTTGAATTGCTGAAATGGTTTGATAAGCAGTAAACGTGAAACGATATCGCTCGCCGCAATAGAAAGCGTTCCTTGCGTAAGATCGTTGATGGCATTGAGATCCGATTGGCAAATTTGCAGCTCATTAAGCATCCGCTGCGCCGTATCTAACAAACGCTTCCCCGCTTGCGTCAACTGCACAGGATTTCGCTCAATCAATTTCGTGCGCGTGGCCTGCTCCAACTGCTTGATATGCAAGCTGACGTTCGGTTGCGTCATGTGCAGCTCCGTCGCTGTTTTGCCAAAATGTTTTACCTCTGCAAGAGTTACGAAGGTTCGCAGCCAGTTCAAATCTAACATAGCCAATTCCGATATGAAATTCTTATCAAGTTAATGAGTATAATTAATTTCTCTTATTATGGCGAACACCTTAAGATTTTTGCATCTGTTTTTGGAGATTAAATTATGTCGTCTATCGTTGTTGTGGGTGCAAACTGGGGTGATGAAGGCAAAGGCCGCATCGTTGACTTTTTGGCAGAGCAAGCTTCTGCGAGCATTCGTTTTCAAGGTGGTAACAACGCGGGTCACACCGTGGTTAACGACCTAGGTACGTTCAAGCTGCACCAGCTACCAAGTGGCGTTTTCAATCCAGACTGTTTGGCAGTATTAGGTCCGGGTATGGTTATCAGCCCTGCGTTGCTGTCTCAGGAGATTGCGGAAGTTGAAGAAGCGGGCGTAAAAGTGAATATGTGCATCTCTGATCGCGCAACACTGTGTCTACCTCTACACGCACTAGAAGATACGCTGGAAGAACAACGTTTAGGCGACAAAGCATACGGTTCAACTCGTCAAGGTATTGCACCTGCGTACGGTGACCGCGTAATGAAGAAAGGCATCCTTGTTGGTTGGTTGAAGCAACCAGAAGTATTGGTTGAACGCCTTCAATTCATGATGGATTGGAAACTGCCGCAACTGCGTGCGCTTTACCCGACGTTCGAGTTTGAACAAACCGCTGAAGAAATGGCGAACTGGTTGCTAGAGGTGTCTGCACCTTGGCGCGATTCAATTTGCAACGTAACGCTTCCTCTAAAAGAGCTACAAGAAAAAGACAAAACACTGTTGTTCGAAGCGCAGCTTGGCGCGGGTCGTGACCTTGTTTACGGTGAGTACCCTTGGACAACGTCTTCTAACGTTGTATCAATGTACGCAGGTATCGGCAGTGGTCTTCCAGCACTTCGTCCTGAGCGCGTTATTGCGGTTGCAAAAGCATTCAGCTCATCAGTAGGTACCGGTACGTTGATCACGGCAATGGAAGAGCAAGACGCTTTCCGCGAACTTGCAGGCGAGTTTGGTGCAACTACAGGTCGCCCACGCGATATGGGTTACTTCGACGCAGTAGCAACAAAGAACGGTGTTGAACTTCAAGCCGCAACTGAAATTGCACTAACGAAAGTAGACTGTTTGACTGGTCTTAACGATCTGAAAATCTGTGTTGGCTACGAAGGCGACCACAGCGAAAACCCAATCTGGCCTCAAACTGCATCTCTTGCGCCAATCTACGAGAAGATGGAAAGCTGGAGCGAGGACATCACAGGTTGTCGTAAGTTTGAAGAGCTTCCAGTAGCAGCACAGAAATACGTTCTACGCATTGAGGAACTGATGGGCGTACCAGTAAAAATGGTGTCTGTGGGTCCTGGTCGTGAACAAATGATTATGCGATAAGATGTGAATTAACACATCATTGGCAAGCGGCTTTTATCTGTTCCGGGGTAAAGCCGCTTTTTTTTACACTGTAAACTTTGAAGAAATTGCACTTCTCAATTCGTGTTTAGTAACCTAATCGCGCCTCCCTTCCCTCTTTATTTCCCAATCAATAGATTAGAGCATATAACGCATTATGCACGTTATTAGTACATCTCACTTGTTAAAGAAGCACGTTATTTAAGTTAATTGTTTGAATTAATGTTCTTTAACTGATTGCTTGATCACGATCTTCATCTGCAATTTGTTGAACTAGTGCTCAAAAAATCTAACCCGCTGTTTTTAGGATAGATGAGTTCCCCAACATCCAACCTAATAGCAGGTGATTCCTATGACGAAAAATCTTTTCCGCCTCAGTACGATAACTCTCGGTTTATGCATCAGTTCGTTCTCTTTTGCGCAATCCGATCTTCCGAACATTAAAATTCTTGCCACTGGCGGCACCATAGCAGGCGCAGGTCAATCTGCGACAGAGTCAAACTACACAGCAGGTAAAGTCGGCGTTGAATCATTGATTTCTGCGGTACCTAGCATGACCAACATTGCCGATATTTCCGGAGAGCAAGTAGTCAGCATTGGTTCACAAGACATGAATGATGAGGTATGGCTTAAATTAGCCAAACGCGTCAACGAACTGCTCGCTCAAGATGATGTTGACGGTATCGTCATCACTCATGGTACTGATACGTTAGAGGAAACCGCTTACTTCCTTGATCTTACCGTCAAGAGCAAAAAGCCAGTCGTGATCGTCGGTGCAATGCGTCCTTCCACCGCAATGAGTGCTGATGGCCCAGTTAATTTATACAACGCCGTCGTGACAGCCACCGATGAAGATTCTGAAGGGCGCGGCGTGTTAGTCGCGATGAATGACACTATATTCGACGCGCGAGACGTAACTAAAACAAGCACCACTTCCGTCAGTACTTTCCAGTCACCTAACTTTGGCCCTATCGGTTACATTCATAATAGCGATGCCAAATATCAACGAAGCCCAGAGCGTAAACACACCACAGAAACACCATTCGATGTATCAAAACTTAACACACTACCTAAAGTAGGCATTGTTTATAACTATGCAAATGCGTCGAGCTTACCAGTCAAAGCCTTTGTTGATGCCAAGTTTGACGGTATTGTAAGTGCTGGTGTGGGTAATGGTAACTTGTACCACACGGTCTTTGATGAGCTAGAAAAAGCGAGCAAAGATGGCGTTGTTGTTGTAAGGAGCTCCCGAACGCCTAGCGGATCAACCACTTTGGATGCTGAAATTGATGACGAAAAATATGGCTTTGTTGCCTCAGGCACACTAAACCCACAAAAAGCACGTATCTTACTGATGCTGTCACTGACTCAAACCAAAAACTATCAAGACATCCAAAAGATGTTCCAATACTATTAAATCATTCTGTGTAAGGCATCTTTAGATGCACAAGAGGAGGTGTTACTCGCCTCCTCTTGCACACGACGATGTTGGCGCCCCTGGTTAACCAAACAAACGGCGCTTCATTCCTGCTTTTTCCAGAATACGCGTAGTAATTTCCTCAACAGACAGAGAGGACGTATTGATGTATGGGATCGCCTCTCTTCTAAACAACGCCTCTACGGTGTCTAGCTCCAACTTACACTGCTCAGTACTGGCGTAATCACTTCCAGACAAACGATTCTCACGGATTTCAGTCAAACGTTCAGGGTCGATAGTAAGCCCGAATAATTTATGACGATGGATCTCAAACTCAGGCAACAAGCGCATCATCTTCACGTCTTCCGCGATAAATGGGTAGTTCACGACACGCAAACCAAACTGCATCGCCATATATAGGCTGGTGGGGGTTTTTCCGCTGCGCGATACTCCCAGCAGGATGATATCGGCTTGTTCCAACCCTTTTAGCGTGATGCCATCATCATGCGCCAATGTATATTCAATGGCCGCGATACGGTCGAAATAGGTATCGGAATCTTTCCCCACACTGCGAGAACGTTGCAACTTGGGTTTTGGTGCCATCTGAATGTCGTCTTGCACTTTCTGTACAATGCTTTCCAACACATCGTAGCTGTATGCAGGCGCTTCCAGCAGCATTTCACGTACGTCTGGCACCACGATAGAGAAAAACACCAGAGGTTTGACGCCATTGCGTTGGTAGGAAGTTTCAATTTCTTTTACAACGTCAGCAACTTTGTCCTGGCTTTCTACGAACGGAAAGGTTTTTTCGTTAGGAATGAACGGAAATTGACCGAGAACAACATGCCCTAATGTCTCACATGTTATCGCCGTACCGTCAGAAACATAGAACACATCACGACTTTGGTTATTTATTTGCATTTCTGTTTAATTTTTCAAAATCTTTTGAGTAGGATGGTAAACATAATATTAATAAATCAGTTTGGCTTTCAGTTAGGTTCACCACAGCTTTAAAAATTCTTTTGAATTTTTTTCAGCCAGAACGTAATCGTTTGCCTTTGATATCAATCTAAATGAAGCAATGTATGGTCAAAGTGTAATAACAGCCAACATGCGATTGTTTAGAGCGATTTAAGTCCCCCTACTAAGCTGCAATGTTTCTGGAGAAAGACATGCAAAAGAACACCCTCTGGTTCAATGGCCTATCCATGGATGATGTCGACAAAGTCGGCGGTAAGAATGCTTCACTTGGCGAAATGGTTTCTAACCTAGCGAACGCAGGCGTTTCTGTACCAAATGGTTTTGCGACAACCTCATACGCGTTTAACCAATTCCTTGACCACGAAGGTTTGGATGAGCGTATTCACCAATTACTTGATGAACTAGACGTTGAGGATGTGGAAGCTCTGCGTAAGACAGGTGCAACCATCCGTCAATGGGTATTAGAGGCCCCTTTCCCTGCGGACCTTGAACAAGAAATCCGTGAAAACTACCAAGAACTGATTGAAGGCAACCCTGAGCTTTCAGTCGCAGTTCGTTCATCTGCTACGGCAGAAGACCTGCCTGATGCCTCTTTTGCTGGTCAGCAAGAAACGTTTTTGAACGTGAAAGGCATCGACGCAGTACTAGAAGCAACTAAGCACGTTTACGCTTCTCTATTTAACGACCGTGCGATCTCTTACCGTGTACACCAAGGTTTCGATCACCGTGGTATCTCGCTATCGGCGGGTATCCAACGTATGGTGCGTTCAGACAAAGCTTCTTCGGGTGTAATGTTTACGCTTGATACTGAGTCTGGTTTCGACCAAGTTGTCTTCATCACCTCTTCATGGGGCCTAGGTGAAATGGTCGTTCAAGGCGCAGTAAACCCTGATGAATTCTACGTTCATAAGCCAATGCTTGAAGCAGGTGAGCACCCGATCGTTAAGAAAACATTTGGTTCTAAGTTGATCAAAATGATCTACTCTGACAACCAAGAGATCGGCAAACAAGTTGATATCGTTGATACTTCTGATGAAGAGCGCAACACGTTCTCACTGAACGACGAAGAGATCAAAGAGCTCGCCAAACAAGCGATGATCATCGAGAAGCACTACCAGCGTCCAATGGACATTGAGTGGGCAAAAGATGGCATCGACGGCAAGTTGTACATTGTTCAAGCGCGTCCTGAAACCGTATGTTCACAAACGGAACAAAACGTGATTGAGCGCTACGAGCTACAGAACAAAGCAGATGTTTTGATTGAAGGTCGTGCAATCGGTCAACGTATCGGTAAAGGTGCAGTACGTTTGGTTGACTCTCTGGACCAAATGTCATTGGTTCAAGAAGGTGATGTGTTAGTTACAGACATGACTGACCCAGACTGGGAACCAGTGATGAAGAAAGCTTCTGCTATTGTTACCAACCGTGGCGGACGTACTTGTCACGCAGCAATCATTGCTCGTGAACTTGGTATTCCTGCAATCGTTGGCTGTGGCGATGCGACAAGCAAACTGACTGATGGCGCAACAGTGACAGTATCTTGTGCAGAAGGCGAAACGGGTTACGTTTACCAAGGTGAGCTTGAGTTTGATGTAAAACGCTCTTCTGTTGATGAACTGCCACTACTGCCGACCAAAGTGATGATGAATGTGGGCAACCCAGATCGCGCATTCGACTTTGCTCAGATTCCAAACGAAGGTGTTGGTCTTGCTCGTCTAGAGTTCATCATCAACAAGATGATCGGTATTCACCCGAAAGCATTACTTAACTTTGATGCGCAAAGCGATGAGCTAAAAGCAGAAATTAAACAGCGCATTCGTGGTTACAAAGATCCTATCGATTTCTACGTGAGCAAGCTGACTGAAGGCATCGCGACTATCGCTTCTGCTTTCTGGCCAAAACGCGTCATCGTTCGTATGTCTGACTTTAAGTCTAACGAATACAGCAACTTGGTTGGTGGTAAAGCCTACGAACCGCATGAAGAAAACCCAATGCTCGGCTTCCGTGGTGCGTCTCGTTACATTTCTCCAGTGTTTGAAGATTGCTTCGAGTTAGAAACTCAAGCTATCAAGCGCGTTCGTAACGAAATGGGTCTGAAGAACGTTGAAATCATGATCCCATTCGTGCGTACACCAAGCGAAGCTGCATCAGTGATAGATTTGCTAGCGAAGTTTGATCTGCGCCGTGGCGACCAAGGTCTGAAAGTCATCATGATGTGTGAGCTGCCATCCAACGCGGTACTTGCCGATGAGTTCTTGAAGTACTTTGACGGCTTCTCGATTGGTTCAAACGACATGACTCAGCTAACGCTTGGTCTGGACCGTGACTCTGGCGACGTTGCTCACCTATTTGATGAGCGTAACGCGGCGGTGAAAATCATGCTGAAAATGGCAATTGACGCAGCAACCAAAGCTGGCAAGTACGTGGGTATTTGTGGTCAGGGCCCATCAGATCATGAAGATTTGGCGGAATGGTTGATGGAGCAAGGCATCAGCTCTGTTTCACTAAATCCAGACACCGTTATCGATACTTGGTTACAGCTCGGTAAAGTTAGCAGCAAGTAACGCGCTAAAAACTCAAGCCCTCACACTCCCCTTGTGAGGGCTTTGTTATTCATACGTCATTTCGCAATCAGTTCGTGATTCCTCTCTCAAGATCGCCATTTAGTCAATTTCATTATCAAAGTCTGATGACCTAGAATGAAGATGTATCGACAACTCCAGAGAGAATTTGATGAAAAAGTCTATCGCACTCATTACCACATTGATGCTCCTAGCATCTCCCGCTTACGCAGATTGGGATGATATTTCCAACAAAATGTCTGAGCTAGGCGAAGCGGTTTCTGATACTGCGCAAGATGCTTGGGACGATACCAAAGCCTTTTCAAAGCAAGCGTGGCAAGATTTCACTAATTGGTCCGAGGAAGCAATCAATACCGCGGGCGAGTGGACAGAAGCCAGTATCGAGAAAAGCAAAGAATGGATAGATGCAGCCGACAAGAAAATTGATGAACTAATGGAAGGCGACACGCCAGAAGAAGCTCGCCAAGCCGTAGACTTAATGGCGGATAGTGCTTTGCTCAAGTTGTTTAATGAAAAGCCGGAGGCCAAAGCCATTTACGACAACGCTTATGGCTACGCGGTCTTTGATTCTCGTAAATTGTCTTTGTTGTTTCACACCAACTCAGGGTCAGGTGTCGCAGTAAATAAGGAAACAGAAAAACGCACTTATATGAATATGTTTGGTTTGGGCGTCGCACTTGGGGCTGGCGGCAAGTTTTACCAACAAGTGATTCTGTTTGAGAGCAAAGAAGACTTTGACACTTTCGTCAACGAAGGATGGGAAGCGACCAGTGAAGCCTCTGCTGTAGCTGGCGAAGATTCTGAGCAACTTTCAAAGCAATTTAACAGTGGCGTCGCCGTTTATCAGTTGAATGCAAAAGGCTTGCTCATCGATGCCAACGTGTCTGGTTCTAAATATTGGGTTAACGAAGAGCTCACCAACTCGCAGTAACGCATAGCAACTAATCGCTTAAATAGAACGGTTGTTATGCACCCTTATCAATAAGTTAACGTAGCTATGACTCCTCAAAACTGAGTACTTGTGCAACTTTCTCATGGGAAGTCACCAGAAGATGGTGACTTCCCTTTCTCGTTGGATGGCTTTTCGTTATGCTTGCCCAAAACCATCTGCGATTCGGTATCCCATGCCTGACAATAACTTTAATAATCTGCTGGCAGAAGCAATTTCTGCTCTTAATACGCCTAACTTTACTCCTAAGCTTATGCGTGTCATTCGCACTCTTTTTCATTTTGATTGCGCGGTTATTTTAGGTTATCGAGAAGGTAAACATCCTATCTATCTCTACGACTCGATTGAGAACGAGCGAGAGTTACTTTTTCAACGCTACCTTACTGACTCATTTCAAAATGACCCTTTTTTTCTCAAACTAAACGAGACAAAGCAACAAGGCGTATTTACGCTCAAAGACGTAGCACGCAAAGGCGTTGATTTTACTTCCTACTGCGAGCAGTTCTACCATCAGACAGGGTGGAAAGACGAACTGAGCATGCTAGTCGAAGTCGAACCTGGCCGTTGGGTCATGTTGTACTTCGGGTATATGAATGATGGAAAATACTTTTCTCAACAGCAAATCAATAAATTAAAGCCCTACTTCCCGATAATTCAATCGCTTTGTCAGCAGCACTGGAAACAAACGGAGTTTACCTTTTCTGAGCCTGTTTTTGCCCAAAGTGCTTATTCTGGCAGTATGCGATTGGCCATTGAGCAAGCTTTAGCAACATTTGGCGTAGAATCACTCACTCGTCGCGAGCAAGAGGTGGCTTCACTTCTCGCTCAAGGGTTTGACACCAAAGAAATTGCCGCGCGGTTACACTTAGTGCAAGGCACGGTCAAAAATCATCGAAAACGCATTTACTCGCAGTTAAATGTGTCTTCATTGAGTGAGTTATTCCAGCTTTTCCTCAATCACCTTATTCTCCATTCAAGATAAAAAACTGTCCCTTAAGGGATATATCGACAAAAGGTGTCGCGTTTTAGTCTGAATACAACAACCAATAAGACAGACAAAAAGAATGACGACACCATTACTGCAAGATTTACAAGATCGTGGCTTGATTGCGCAGGCCAGCGATTTGGAAGAAATTCAGACACTTCTCTCACGGCCACAAACCGTTTACTGCGGCTTCGATCCTACAGCTGGCAGCTTGCACATCGGCCACCTTGTGCCTTTGATCATGCTTAAGCGCTTTCAAGATGCCGGACACCAAGCTGTTGCCTTGATTGGCGGTGCAACGGGCATGATTGGCGACCCGAGCTTTAAAGCGACCGAGCGCAGCCTGAATTCTTCAGAAATCGTCTCAGGTTGGGTTAACGATCTTTCTAATCAAATTCAGCAGTTGATGAATCACCAACTGACCAAGCCAATGATCATGGTGAACAATGCTGACTGGATGAAAGCGATCAACGTCATCGACTTCTTCCGTGATGTGGGTAAGCACTTCTCGATCAATACCATGATCAACCGAGAATCGGTAAAACAACGCCTGCAACGACCTGACCAAGGTATCTCCTTCACCGAATTTAGCTACGCTCTGCTGCAATCGTACGATTTTGCCGAGCTAAACCGTCAATACGGTTGCCGTCTGCAAATCGGTGGCAATGACCAATGGGGAAACATCGTCAGCGGGATCGATTTAACTCGTCGCCAAAATGGTGAGCAAGTATTTGGCTTAACTCTGCCGCTGATCACCAAATCCGATGGCACCAAATTTGGCAAAACCGAAGGCGGCGCAGTATGGCTAGATCCTAGCAAAACCTCGCCTTACGCCTTCTACCAGTTCTGGCTTGGCGCAGAAGACGCCGACGTTTACCACTTCTTGCGTTACTACACGTTCTTGAGCTGCGAAGAAATTGCCAGCATTGAAGCGCAAGACCAAGCA
This sequence comes from Vibrio sp. T9, assembly GCF_003123985.1. Classification (NCBI taxonomy): domain Bacteria; kingdom Pseudomonadati; phylum Pseudomonadota; class Gammaproteobacteria; order Vibrionales; family Vibrionaceae; genus Vibrio; species Vibrio sp. T9. Next base: position 219,039 of record NZ_NIGY01000003.1, on the reverse strand, counting down.
AGCCAAGGCAAGCCGCAAGCACAACGTATTCTCGCTGAGGAAATGACGCGATTTGTTCATGGCGAAGAAGGTCTAGCCAGTGCCGAACGCATCACGCAAGCTTTATTCAGCGGTAATGTGCAACAACTGAGTTTGGGTGAATTAAAACAATTGGAGTTGGATGGTTTACCAAGCATTGAGAGCGCACAACAAGATTTGGTTGAGCTATTGATTGAGTCGGGCTTAGCAAGCTCGAAACGTGTTGCGCGCGAACACATCAGCAACAACGCCATCAGTGTAAACGGTGAAAAAGTGTCGGCTGATAACCCGAGTTTAAGCTTCCCACTGTTTGACCAATACTGGTTACTGCAACGCGGTAAAAAGCACTTCTGCCTCGTAAAGCGTGCCGCTTAACAAAGCATCGGAGTGACACCTCACAAGGCAAAGTGATATAGCGAGTTAACTGACAAGACTTTATAAGGTTAGCTCGCTCTAGTATCGGCTGTGCATACCAAAATGATGAGACATTCCATCTTCCATTCGGCCGCCTTTCCAGCCACCAGCACCGAATAAATTAAGCACATCCTGAGCGGTATAATCGGCATCAGCAAAGAAGTCATTCGCCACATCAGAGCGGATGGCTTGCAACTCTGGTTGATTTTCCAAATCAAGATCTTGCGGATTCGCGAACAACGCCAACGCAATTTTTTGTTGGCACGAGCTTAACTCGCAGGTGCTCGTCTTTACCTGACCGACGGAAAAGTACTCACGACTGCCGTATCCCACCATCAATCTCGTACTCATAAGCTTAATCACTTTCTTAATGCGGCGACGTTGTATAAATCTCAACATGTTGAAGTCCTTATTTATATTTCGATAATTAATAATAAGTTTTGTATACCACACATCAATACTCTAGAGTGTCAGGGTTTAGCATGGTGCTCAAAAAGTATGGAGTTCAAGAGTGAAAATTGACGATCTAAAACTGTTCACCAAAGTCGTCCAACTTGGCAGCTTTACAGCGGCAGCCAATGCTTTGGACTTGCCACGAGCAAATGTTAGCCGACGCATTGGAGAACTGGAACGTTACCTCGGAACGCAACTTTTTCACCGCACCACTCGCAGCCTTTCGCTGACAAACAAAGGCGATGCCTATTACCAAGATCTGCAAAAAGTGCTCACCTTGCTTGATTCGGCAAACCAGCAAGCCAGTAACGAAAGCATCGAGGTCAGAGGCAAAATTAAACTTGGCCTTCTGCCAGAAACCTATGAACCTCTTCAACCCATTTTGTTTGAATTTCAGGATCAATACCCGCAGGTTGAGCTCGACATTCGCAATATCAACAATGGCTTTATTGATATGTTTCAGCAGGGGTTGGACATCGCGCTGCACGGCGGCATGCTGTTTGATTCAGACATTGTCGCCAGAAAGATCTTAACGCTAGACCGATGTGTCGTTGCCTCACCGAACTATCTTCAAACTCACGGCACACCAGCCACATTAGAAGAGTTGAGCGATCATCAGTGCATTTGTTTTCGTTGGCCAAATGGCAATGTCGACAACCTTTGGCATTTTCAGGAACAAAACGTAGCGCTCAAACCGAAACTCATTTCCAACAACATCGGCTTTATCAAAAGCTCCACAGTGCTTGACCGCGGCATTAGTTATATCCCAAAACTGTTGGTAAAAAATGAGCTCGAATCCGGTGCATTGGTGCAAGTATTGTCTCAATATGCCGTCACAGAAGAAACGGGGTGGTTACTCTACCCTAAGCCGAAAACGCTGAACCAAGCTAGCCGGTTACTTATTGAACATTTGTGCAATAAAATTCCAAAACTTTTGTAGCTTGCATTTATTGTCATAAAATTCGTGACATTGAATCATGCACACGCATGATTATCTGAACATCTGTGAATTATAAGATGGCGCCGAAATTATGGAGCCATCTTATGAATCATCAAATTAAAACCGCCGCGCTGAGCACTATCGCGCTCTCTCTACTCGGCTGTAATCAAGCTCAACCTCAGGTTGAGGAGCCAAGCGCATCCAGACCCGTTCAAGTAATTGAAGTCAACGAAAGGAATGAAGAACTCAACAAATCATTCAGCGGGATCGTAAAAGCAAAAGAAACCGCCTCACTCTCTTTTCGTGTACCTGGCACCGTGGAAAGCGTGTTCGTAAATAAAGGCAGCGTGGTAGAAAAAGGCCAAGTCATTGCCACGCTGGACAAGCACGATTACCAAGTCTCACTAGAAGAATTACAAGCGCGTATGTTAGAAGCGCAATCAGCACACAAACTCGCGAAAGCCGAGTTAAAGCGCGTAAAACAAGCAACTTCTGATGATGCCATTGCCAGCGTAAACTTAGACCGAGCCATCAGCAGCTACGAACGTAGCCTCTCTGCCGTCAAAGTGGTTGAGAAAAACATCCAACGTGCAAAAGATGCCCTACGTTACACCACTCTGAGTGCACCATTCACTGGCATTGTTGCCGACGTTTCAATTGATCCACATGAGCAAACCTTGCCGGGCGGCAGTGTTGTGTCAATTCAGCAAGAAGGCAGCTGGGAAGTCGACATCGACGTGCCGGAAAATATGATTGCGCAATTCGCACTAGGTCAGCCAGCATCGTTGACTTGGTATGATTCGGAGCAATCCTACCGAGCAACCGTGGCAGAAATCGCGCCGAAAAAGCACCTGCTCAAACAAACCTATACCGTCACGCTAGACATCGATTCGATTTCCAGTGCGCTATTCAACGGTAAAGCAGTCACGGTAAACACCGCGCTCAACACCAGTCACTCAAGCCATTGCTTTCCTTACTCTGCAATTTTGGGTGAGAAACAAACTCTGCACGTGAATGTGGTTCGTGATGCGGTTATTCATTCAGAGCCGGTCAATCTTGACTCTATCGACGCATACCAAGCGTGTGTGACCGGAAGTTTTGAGCAAGGCGATTACGTGGTGATCAGCGGTAGCCATTATCTGAGCGAGGGCGATGCCGCCCCAAACCTGACCATCAAGACGTTGTAGGTGCGAATCCATGATCAATTTAGCTGAATTCGCGATTCGCCAACGTAAGTTCGTTCTGTTCTTTATCGTATTGAGCGTGATCGCTGGCATCTATTCTTACTTCGACTTAGGCAAGTTGGAAGACCCGAGCTTTACGGTAAAAACTGCGGTAGTCGTGACCCTTTATCCGGGTGCATCTGCCGAAGAAGTCGAACACCAAGTCACCGATACCGTGGAAACCAAATTGCAGGAAATGGCGGAGTTAGATCGCTTGCGCTCATTGTCTCGCCCCGGTTTATCTATGGTCTTTGTTGACCTCAAAGAGAGCCTTAATTCCAAAGCACTTCCGCAGGAATGGGACTTATTGAGACGCAAAGTAGACGATGTAAAACTGCAGTTGCCTTCCAGCGCGCAGATCAGCGTAGTGCAAGACGAGTTCTCTGAAGTCTACGGCATGCTTTTCTCTATCCACAGCACAGATGCTGCACCAGAAGAGTTGCGTCGCTACGCCGAAGAGCTGCAACGCCAAATCAAAGCCGTCGACGGCATCAAAAAGATCGAGCTACACGGCGTTCAACCTCGCGTTGTACATATCGATATGCCAGATGAGCGCCTGGCTCAATATGGTTTGTCGATCGCACAAGTTTGGAACCAACTGAGCACACAAAACAGCACGTTCGAAGCGGGAAAATTCGATGCAGGTACAGAGCGTATTCGTATTGCGCAAACCAGTGAGTTTCAGTCTCTAGAAGACATTCGCAATTTAATCATCAATGGTGGCACCGGAGAGTTTGGCTCGGGATTGATTCGTCTTGGTGACATCGCCGATATCACCATGGGTTATCAAACACCAGCATTGGCAGAAAACCGCTACAACGGAGAGCCCGCTGTCACCTTGGCGGTGAGCCCAGTTCAAGGCATTAACGTGGTGTCACTTGGCGATACGATTCAAGACATCATCGCTAACTACCAAGCAACACTGCCGCTGGGTGTCGACATCTCGACCGTTGCTTATCAACCTGAAGAAGTACAAAAGTCTATCGACGACTTTGTTGGCAACCTGCTTGAAAGTGTCGCGATTGTTTTTGTGGTGTTGTTGGTCTTCATGGGTTTTAAGAGTGCGACCATCGTTGGCGCAAGCTTGCTCCTGACGATTTTGCTCACGCTTGTATACATGAACATCGCCAGCATCGATTTGCACCGTGTCTCGCTAGGTACGTTTATTCTCGCACTGGGCATGTTGGTGGATAACGCCATTGTGATCACCGATATGATGATCGCCAAGCTCAACAAAGGTATCGAGCGAACTCGCGCCGCGATTGATTCCGTCAAAGAAACCGCCGTGCCACTTTTAGGCGCAACTGTCATCGCGATTATGGGCGCAAGCCCAGTATTGTTCTCCAAAACCGACTCCGCCGAGTTTGCAAGCTCTGTGTTCTACATTGTGGCATCGTCACTGTTGCTTTCATGGATCGTCGCGATGACGTTTACGGTATTAATGGCGTGGATGTTCATCAAGCCAAAAGCTAACAGAGAAGAGACCAAACCGAGCCGTTATAAACAGTTGGTATTCTGGACGGTGGACAACCCGCGTAAAGCATTAGCCGCTTTGGTTCCGTTAATTTTAGTCACCGCCGTGGCAATCCCGTATGTGGCCGTGAACTTTATTCCTCAGTCGGATCGTTCAATTGTGTTTCTCGATTACTGGCTACCCAATGGTGCCAAGATTGAACAAACCTCGGCAGACATGCGCAAAGTTGAAGAATGGTTGGTCGCACAACCAGAAGTGGAAAGTATCTCTAGCTATGTCGGCACCAGTGCACCTCGCTTCTCGGTAACGGTAGAGCCTGAGCCGCTCGACCCTGCCTACGGCCAGATTCTGATCAACACTAAAGACTACGAGAGCATCAGTCACTTGGTGACGCGTGGTGATGATTGGCTGAAAGAGGCGTTTCCGGATGCCGAACCTCGCTTTCGAGCGCTGAAGCTGGCAACCAAAGATAAGTTCGCGGTTGAGGTGCGTTTTTCTGGTCCGGATGAAACCGTATTACATCAACTAGCGGCAGAAGCGAAAACGATTTTTTCTTCAAACCCTGATGCAAAATACATTCGCGATGATTGGCGCCAAGAAAGCAAAGTGCTCAAGCCGATTCTAAACCAAGACAAAATGCGTCAAGCAGGCATTAACCGCGCCGATGTCGCTTTCGCGCTAAAACGTGCATCAGACGGCATGCCGCTCGGACAAATGAACCTGAATGATGAGTTGATTCCAATTCAGTTACGTGGCACATCGCAAAACATGGCGTCACTAGAAACGCTACCTGTGCGCTCGCTACTTGGCTTTAACAGCGTTCCGCTTGGTCAAGTGGTGGATGGATTCGAACTGGTCACCGAAGAGAGCATGATTTGGCGACGCGACCGCGTGAAAACCATCACGGTTCAAGCGGGTGTGAGCCGAGACTCCACACCAGCGAACGTTAGAAATGCCATTAAAGATCAGGTTGAATCTATCCAACTTCCGGCGGGTTATAGCATGGAATGGGGCGGCGAATATTACGATGAAGACAAAGCGGTCACCGACATCATGAAGCAGCAACCAAAAGCAATGCTGATCATGGTGATCATCCTAGTTGCGATGTTCAACGGCTTTAAGCAGCCAATCATCATCCTCGCAACGCTACCACTGGCAGCATCAGGGGCTGTGTTTGCTCTGCTTGGATTCGATAAACCATTTGGCTTTATGGCGCTGATCGGAGCTATCACACTGACCGGGATGATCATCAAGAATGGCATCGTACTAATGGATCAAATTGAGCTCGAACGCGCAAATGGCATGAGCTTGTCTGACGCCATTAAAGAAGCCACGGTCAACCGTACTATGGCAATTTCTATGGGTGCGTTAACGACCGCGCTCGGCATGATCCCGCTGCTGTCAGATCTGCTGTTTGACCAAATGGCGGCAACCATCATCGGAGGCTTGGCGGCCGCAACCATATTGTCACTGTTTGTCATGCCGGCACTGTATCGCCTTGCTTATAAAGAAAAAGCACCGTCCACACAAACCAACGCTGAGCTAGAGGAGGCGTCATCGTGAAAAAATTCATTCTAACGCCTGTCGTTCTAGCCCTAAGTTTAGCAGGTTGTGCAGTGGGCCCCGACTACCAAGCACCGACCACCAGCATGGCAGAAACCTACTTGAACGCCGAAAATGCAGGGTTGAGTACCGATTCACAACACATTGAGTTTTGGTGGACTAAGTTTCACGATCCGGTGTTGAATCAAATGGTTCAAGACATGCAGAGCCAAAACATTCCGCTGAAAGTGGCGGCCGAGCGGGTGAAAATGGCCAACAACTATAAAACCATGGTGGAGTCATTCAAGGTACCGACAATTAATCTCGGTGCGGGTTACATGAACTATCAGTTCAGTAAAAATGACTCTTCACTCGGTCCGATATTGAATCCACTCAGTGATTCCGTGTCGGGTCTGCCACCTCAAATTGGTAACGTCACCCTAATGGATAATCAACACGATGGCGTATTTGCAGGAGCGAGTATCGCTTGGGAGGCTGATCTGTTTGGGCGTATTGACCGCCAAGCAAACGCGGCACAAATTCGTCTCGAACAAGCTCAGATTTATCAAAGCGGCTTGAACACGGTGATCACGGCGGATTTGATTCACAACTACTTGCAATACCAAGGTGCAAGCGAGCGCCTTGAGTTGGCAAAGTCGAACTTAGAAGATCAACGACGCACACTTGATCTCGTCGAGAAAGTCGTGCGCAGCGGCTACGGTTCTGATCTCGATTTAGCCCAAGCGAAGGCCACACTTGCGGCGATGGAATCGCTCGTTCCGCAGTTAGAAATTGCACAACAAGCGCACAAACATCGTTTAGCAGTATTGCTTGGTGAGCCGCTAACGCAAGTCGAAATCCGTCTGTCTAAGCAGCATAGTGTACCTGTCATGCAAGACATGGTGCCGGTCGGTTTACCTTCCGATCTGTTGAAACGTCGTACCGATATCCGCTTAGCAGAGCGCGAAATGGCCGCGCTCAATGAAGAGTTAGCAGCAAGTGTTGCTGATCAATATCCGAAGTTCTTTTTGACAGGCGCTCCGGGGTTGTCGGCGTCAAGCTTTGACGATCTCTTCAGTAGCGATTCTTTCGGTTGGATGGGCGCGGCAGGCGTAAGCTGGAACTTGTTCGATGGGGGGCGTGGGGAGGCGATTGAAGCCATCAACCAAGCGCGTTTTGATTCGGCGACATTGTCTTATCAACATACGGTCGAGGCAGCTTTGGCAGAAACCGAATCCACGCTGTTTACTTATGGTCGCAGCCAAGAAAATCAGCGCCGAATCGATGAGGCATTGAAAGCCACCAATAACGCCGTCAACAAAGCCAAGTCACTGTACCACGCTGGCTTGATTGATCACTTATCGGTTTTAGATGCGCAACGTCAGCAACGCATGATGCAAGATCAGCGAGTCGCGGCAAAGTTACAAACCGCACACGCTACGATTGCGCTCTACAAATCGCTTGGTGGTGATTGGACGATACAACCAGAAGCACAACCCCAAACGAATGCCAAAGGTTAGGTTTCTTACAAGCCTCACACCTTTGCGTCATAACGGATACCGTTAAATCGGTTAAAAAGAGGCCACTTAGATGGCCTCTTAGTTTGTGAGGCAAATATTTCTACCACCTATACCCTCTCTCGGTTGTATAATACAGGCTCTGAAATATTTTGTTACGTTACCTAGGTAACACCTGAGATTACAACATGAACAACAGCAGATGGGTCGGCTTTATAGGCGGCACGATTGTCTTACTTAGTACCTTTATCCTCTTCGGATCTTCCGTCCACGCTGCTTGGTACCGAATCCCTGCGGAAGCCATTCATGGTATCGCCTTCACTCTGGCTTTTGGTTTAGGGTTAAACAGCCTACTGGCGTACGCTACGGCAATGCTTACTCTCGCAGCGCTATTCTACATAGGTTTTGTTGTTGGCTACCGTATTCATCAGAAACTTAAATAACCTTCTGTCTCAACCTGAGCTTAATAACGGATACTTGATAACTAAAAAGGGAGCAAAGGCCCCCTTCTCAGATATCAGCATATAGATGTTCTATGCCCGTTTTAATCATTAAGGTGGTATACCCTCAACGACTGTTGCATGCCTAAAACATCATCACCTAAATACTCTACCGTCATTGGAACGTTGGCCAATAGAGTAAAACTGGAGTCACTGAACCTTCCATCAACATCACTCTCCAAATGAACAAAAAACGCAGGCTTATCCGCAACCAATGTAATTTGGCTACCCTCAATCGAGACATCAATATTGGCTTTCGCTATCGGCAAGGTTTTTAGCTCGTGAGTACTAAACCATGTGTTGCTTATTCTGTCTTCACCGATTTGCGCTTCAACATAGAAGAAGCCTGACGTAAGTTCATCCTTCTCGATCAATTCATCCAACTGCCACAAAATCGTATTGCTGTCTGCTATGACTGTTTGTTCTAAGCTCCAACATTGCTTTTCTTCCCCTTGCCAATCTACCCACTTAAGCAGTGCGTTGACGCTTGCGGGCTCTTTGGCATCATTGAGCAAATGCAGGCTCAACTTGCCTGTATGCTCGGAAAATACCAAATACTGCGGCGCAAAAAAGCGTTTTGCATGGTAGTGCAACTGCTTCCAACGACCACTGTATTCCAAGCTAGACCAAGAACTGACAGGCCAGTTGTCGTTGAGTTGCCAATACAGCATACCGCGACAAACTGGAGAAATGGCGCGCCAATGATCGCACGCAGTTTTGATCGCGATTGCCTGCTGAACTTGGCTTAAATACAGCATGCTCTCGAATCCAGAGGGAAAACGAAAATAACGCGTGAACATCTCTGTGATGATACTGTTACCACGAGGATTCTTCTGATGTTGTTCAAAGGTTAGGGACGTGATATTCCAATCTTGCTCCGGGACAAACTGCTTAACTTCTGCAAAAGACGGCCAAGATTGAAAACCAAACTCAGAGCAAAAACGAGGATTCACGTCAAGGTAGGCATTGAATGATTTTCCTGAGTGCCAAACGTCCCAAAAGTGCATATCGCCTTTACTATCATCATGCCACGCGTCACCGAAATCCAGTTCACCATTACACGGGGAACTTGGCCAGAAACGACGAGCGCTATCGTGCTCAGTAGTCACCTGCTCAATCATGCGGTTGAGGCGATCGTAGTTAACCGTGTATTTGACTTTGTTGTGCTTGGATTCTTCATACCAACCAATGGCACCAATCACTTCATTGTCACCACACCAAAGTGCTATTGATGGGTGCTCTTTAAGCCTAGGGATTTGGTATCGAAGCTCATCTTCGACCTCTTTTAAGAAGTCATTATCAGATGGGTACAGTGAACATGCGAACATCATGTCTTGCCACACCAACAAGCCAAGTTCATCACAAAGGTTATAAAAGGTTTCACTCTCATACTGACCACCGCCCCACACACGTATCATATTCATGTTGGCGTCAACCGCACTTTGCAAAAGGTTGCGATAACGTGTTTCGCACTCTCGCCCCGGCATTGCGTCAACAGGGATCCAGTTGGCGCCTTTGGCATTAATTGGTACGCCATTGACGATAAATTCCATCGCAGAGCCATGTTCATCAGCTTGGTTATTTAGGGTTAACTGACGCAAACCAACGTTGCGCGTTAACTTTTGCTCTCTGCAAGAAATGGTAATGGGGTAAAGATAAGCTTCGCCATAACCCGATGGCCACCAGCGTTGAGGGTCCGAAATGTGGAACTGGCAATGATAGTGACCACTTCCTTTTGTTTGAATGCATTGACGCTCACCATTAAATTCAACAATCAGTTCATGGCGTTGACTGTCCGTTTCCACTTCAACTAATACATCAAGAAACACACTCTCATCGGCTTGCCATTGCTGCTCTGTCGAAAAGCCTTTGAGCCAAAGCTCATTCACAATGTCGATTTGAATGGGGTCGTAAATACCCGATACCATCAAGCAAATGCCCCAGTCCCATCCGGAATGACATTGCGTTTTTCGGATCAAATTCATGTGCGGAATTTGATTATTTCCCATTGCGGAAGGGATTGGGAAAGGCAATTTTTTAGCACGTTCCACACCTTCTATATCGACTCTTGCGAATTGAACAAGAACAGTATTTATGCCCTGTTTTAAATAAGGTTTGATATCAACTCGTTGTTGAGTAAACATGTTGCTGCAAGTTAGTGCTAACTCACCATTAATATAGAAGGTTGCCAAGGTATCGACACGAGTTAGCGTCATCCAAACTTGCTTGGCAGACAACGTAAACGCGTCGACTTCAAACTCACGCGAGATATGCCACTCACACTCTTCAATCCAACGAACTTTGTTTTCATTATCGGCAAAATAAGGATCCGGAATGCGCTCTGCTTGTAAAAGCGCCGAAATATTATCGCCCGGAATAGACATTGGAATTTCAATATCGGGACGCTGTGGCGAGGTAAGCAACCACTGTCCATTAAGTTCGAAATGAGCCATTGAGTAAACCTCAGTTTGGAGAAGAAACATGTTTGCTCAATGTAATCCTGAGTAATCCATGCAAAAACAAGGGAAATGTTATTTACATACGAAATGCGGTGCACTTCACGTAAAAACACTTTCCTTTGATCTCTACCCAAAAATCAGCAACTTGGCTAACCTGTTAAAAATTAATCGAAATCTAAGGTTATATTTGCGACTTCGACATGTTAACATCATCGGCTTTTTGAACATCCTCACACTTTTCGTCGAAACGATGTGAGGGGAAATGCACGGCTTCATAGCCCTAAAAAGCGAAGTAATTATGTCAAATATGACGAATGCCGCCTCCCACACAGCGCCTATTCAGGATGCTGACTATTCTGCTATTCATCCCCCATCTCTGCTCAAGCGCCTCGAACTCACCAATCCTGTCTTTTGGTTAAGTGGTAGCTTCCTCACTCTATTCGTTTTACTTGCCCTAACGAATACCGACTCTCTAACCGCAATGGTTAACACCGGCTTCGGCTTTGCTACTAAATATTTCGGAGCTTACTGGCAAGTACTGCTTCTTCTGAATTTCCTTATTGGTTTGGCTCTTGCGTTTGGTCGCACTGGTTATGTGCGTCTAGGTGGTCTAGCGAAACCTGATATTGATAACTTTAAGTGGTTGTCAATTGTACTCTGTACCCTACTTGCAGGTGGTGGTGTGTTCTGGGCCGCTGCTGAGCCTATCGCGCACTTTGTGACTGCCCCACCTTTATACGGTGAAGCTTCACCGAAAACTGCCGCAATCAATGCTCTATCTCAGTCTTTTATGCACTGGGGCTTCTTAGCTTGGGCGATCCTTGGTGGTCTATCTTCCATTGTCTTAATGCACTTGCATTACGATAAAGGCCTGCCTCTTAAGCCGCGTACTCTGCTTTACCCTGTGTTTGGCGATAAAGCCATTAAAGGCTGGATTGGTGATGTTGCTGACGCATGTAGCATTATTGCCGTAGCAGCAGGAACAATCGGCCCTATCGGCTTCTTAGGTTTACAAATTAGCTACGCGCTAAACTCATTGTTTGGCCTGCCAGATACGTTCGTAACGCAAAGCATGGTTATCATGGCAGCGATCCTGATGTATACCCTTTCCGCACTAAGCGGTTTGAGCAAAGGTATTCAAATCGTCAGTCGTTACAACATTATTTTGTCTGTGCTGTTAATTGGTTACATCCTGTTCTTTGGACCGACAAGCTTTATTGTTGATGGCTACGTACAAGGCGTTGGTCGCATGGTAGATAACTTCTTCCCAATGGCGCTTTACCGTGGTGATACGGGCTGGCTAAGCTGGTGGACAGTATTCTTCTGGGGTTGGTTTATCGGTTATGGCCCAATGATGGCGATCTTTATTGCTCGTATCTCTCGTGGTCGTACAATTCGCCAACTGATTATGTCTATTAGTATCGCCGCACCGCTGATTACTTGCTTCTGGTTTAGTATCGTTGGTGGCAGTGGCCTTGCGTTTGAACTTGATAACCCTGGCTTGATTTCATCTGCGTTTGAAGGCTTTAACTTGCCTGCAGCACTGCTAGCGATTACCGGTGAATTACCTTACCCAATGATCATTTCGGTTCTGTTCCTGATCTTAACGACAACATTTATCGTGACGACAGGTGACTCGATGACTTACACAATCAGTGTGGTAATGACGGGCTCTACGGAACCAAACGCAGTGATTCGCTCATTCTGGGGCTTGATGATGGGTATTGTCGCTATTGCGCTTATCTCAATGGGCTCTGGTGGTATTTCTGCATTGCAGTCTTTCATTGTAATTACCGCCGTACCTGTGTCTTTCATTTTGCTGCCAAGCATTTGGAAAGCGCCTGGCATAGCAAGTAAAATGGCAAAAGAGCAAGGCCTCGTTTAAACCGCCTCTCTAACCAATATGCGAAAAAGAGCCCTTTATTGGGCTCTTTTTAATTCTGCGCTTTATCCTACGCTATCAATGCGAATCATCACTGCATCTGGACGCCAATACTCGAATTCGCAGTCCATTAATTTGCCATCTTGTTTGTAGTTTACTCGACGAATTTTCAGGACGGGTTGTCCTTCAGCTAGGTTCAACGCCTTAGCGACATGAGCAGGCGCTGACGTTGGAATCACATCAAAACGAGAGCGCTTTGTCTCGTAGCCATACTTCTCACGATAAATACCTGTCAGTGACATGGTGAGGTTCTCGGACAATATACCTTCAAACAGTGCTGCTTTGAGTATATTTTCAACAAACAATACCGCTCGCCCATCAATAAAACGTAACCGTTCAATCACATAAATTGGGGTAATTCGCTCAACCTCTAACGATTTTGCATACTCACCTGCGGCCATTTCACTTCGCACGTTGAGTAACTTGGTTTCTGCAATACGATGCTGCTCTCGAATCATTTGATGGAAGTGAGAACGAGACAACGGGTTGTAACAGATACGCTCCGGAGATACGTACCAGCCACGACGCTCTTCTCGGTAAATCAGGCCTTCGGTTTCCAAAGACACCAACGCATCTTTGATAGTGATTCGAGTCGTAGAAAATAGTTCACTGAGCTCTCTTTCTGATGGCAATTTTTGTCCTTCCGACATGATGCCGGAAAGAATCTGCTGCTTTAATCTGCTTCTAATTTTTCCTAATTGGGTACCAAATTGTCCGGTGCCTGTCGCTCTCATTCTGATCTAGTCCAACGATAATTTGATGAACAACATAAGGCGTGTAAGTAACAAAAATATGACATTAATCAACAGAACACATATTGAGCGTATGAAATATAAGTGCCATAGAAATTAATAAAAACTGTCAAATTACTTGCTCTAAATCGTCACATTCCATCCATAGCATACAAAGCGAACTTACTGACCTAGTCCAGAAGGATGGAGACAATGAAAACTTTGCTAAGTCGTTCAATTACTGCACCAGCGGCAATCATCGCGGTAACGCTTGCAGCACCAACAGTAGCGAAAGAAGCCGATATTGAGTCATTGGTTACCGCAGCACAAAAAGAAGGGGCGGTTTACAGTGTAGGTATGCCTGACAGTTGGGCGAACTGGAAAGACACTTGGGCTGATTTAAAGTCAAACTACAACCTTAAGCACCAAGACACGGATATGAGCTCGGCTCAAGAAATCGCAAAATTCGAAGCTGAGAAGAAAAACGCGACCGCAGACATTGGTGACGTAGGCTTTGCCTTCGCACGTGTAGCGGTTAAAAAAGGCGTCACTCAGCCATACAAACCAACAACTTGGAATGACATTCCAGATTGGGCAAAAGACGAAGATGGTCATTGGGCACTTGCTTACACTGGCACTATTTCTTTTATCTCCAACAATAACCTCGTAAAAGACGCGCCAAAAACGTGGGATGACCTATTAAAAGGCGACTACAAAGTGACCGTAGGTGACGTAGGCGTAGCAGCGCAGGCAAACAACGCGGTTCTCGCCGCAGCGTTCGCCAACGGTGGGGACGAATCCAACCTCAAGCCTGCGCTCAAATTCTTTTCTGAACTCGCGAAGCAAGGTCGTCTTTCATTTACCGATCCGAACATCGCCAACCTAGAAAAAGGCGAAGTGGAAGTGGCGATCATGTGGGACTTCAATGCGTTGAACTACCGCGACAAAATTGACCGCGACCGCTTTACAGTGAGCATTCCTCAAGATGGCTCTGTGATTTCTGGTTATACAACCATAATCAATAAATACGCGAAGAACCCTAATGCAGCAAAGCTTGCTCGTGAGTACATCTTCAGCGATCAAGGGCAAATCAACTTAGCAGAAGGTTATGCGCGTCCAATCCGCACCAACATCACACTGCCTCAAGCAGTGCAAGACAAGCTAATAGCTAACGACCAATACAGCAATGTTCACCCAGTGACTGACTTCTCAGCTTGGGAAAAGTCCGCACGTAAGCTGCCGCGTCAATGGCAAGAAAGTGTCTTAATCCACCAGCAATAAGAGTAAGTCGTTATGAGCAATAAGGTCATCCTTGTTGTTCTAGATGGACTGAACTATCAGGTAGCCCGTGATTGCATGGGCTACCTCAATGGTCTTCTAGAACAAAGTCGTTCCCAACAAGAAACTCGCGCAACGCTTTATCCTGTGCAGTGTGAGCTGCCTTCAATGTCTCGCCCACTTTATGAGTGCATTTTAACGGGCGTTCGCCCTGTAGAAAGCGGCATCGTAAACAACAATATCGTTCGTCTATCCAAACACGATTCCATTTTCAGTTTGGCAAAAGCCCAAGGCAAAGTGACCGCTGCGGCTGCCTACCACTGGGTAAGTGAGCTTTATAATCGCGCGCCATTTGAACCTGTTCGCGATCGTTTCACGCATGATGAAACCATGAATATCCAGCACGGCTGCTTTTACCATTGGGATCATTATCCTGATGAAGCCTTGTTCCTGGACGCAGAGTATTTGCGTCGAAACTATCAACCTGATTTCTTACTGATCCATCCGATGAATATCGACGATACAGGACATAAATTTGGCCTAGACTCTCGCCAATACCGCAATTGTGCGCGAGGTGCAGACATTATTCTTTCCAACTACATCGATCAATGGCTTGCTGATGGGTATCAAATCATTGTGACCAGCGATCATGGCATGAACAACGATCTTTCTCACGGTGGGATTTTACCTGAAGAGCGAGAAGTTCCCCTGTTTGTCATTGGTGATAAGTTTACCCATCAAGATTGTCATATTAAGCAAACTGATATTTGTGGCACCGTTTGTCAATTGCTAAACCTTGACCACACGAAGCCATACACTCAGGAATTGTTAGCACTATGAGCAGTTCTGTCCTCTCCCCAAGCTCTAGCGAATCACGCTCAAATTTGGCAAGTACTTGGTTAAAGCGCTTTAAGCCAGCCGTTTGGTTGGCGCCTTTCGCGCTGTTTTTCTACCTATTTCAACTTGCACCGATGATTTGGGTATTGTTAAACAGCTTTATCTACGATGACGAGCTTGCCTTAGATAACTACATTGAAGTGCTCAACTCCGCCTTTATGATGCAGGCGTTTAGCAACAGCTTGTGGTTAGCTGTGTGGTCGAGCATTTTTGGCTTAGCCATTGCGACTTTGTTGGTCTCTTCTCTACGCAGAGTCGATTCTAAAGTCCGCGACGGTGTAATTGCGTTTACGAACATGAGCAGCAACTTTGCAGGCGTACCTCTGTCATTCGCTTTTATTATTATTTTAGGCACCAACGGGGCAATTACCCTTTTGCTCAAGCAGTATGGCTTACTCGGTGATTTCGACCTTTATGGTAAATGGGGCCTGCTGGCCATTTACATCTACTTCCAAATCCCGCTGGCGGTGTTGTTGATCTACCCTGCGTTCGACGCGTTGAGTGATGATTGGCAAGCAGCTGCTGCGCTACTGGGAGCCAAAACATCGCAGTATTGGACGAAAATCGCGCTGCCAGTGCTCTCACCAGCCTTATTCGGTACCTTTATTATCTTAATAGCCAACGCAATCGGCGCATATGCGAGTGTTTATGCGTTGACCTCCGGTAACTATAACGTCATCACAATTCGAATTGCGAGTCTGGTATCGGGAGACCTGTTCCTTGAACCTAATCTCGCCGCTGCAATTTCGGTGATTCTAATGGCGTTACTTGCCTTTATCACAGTGATTAACCAATGGCTCATTTCGAAAAGCTATGCAGGTAGGAAGTAGTCATGAACAACGTTAATACTCGATTCCATAAAACAGTGGTTTATTCCATTGTTGGGATCATGCTCATCCCTATTTTAGCGACCTTTGTCTATTCGCTTTCATCACGCTGGGGCGCCACGGTGCTTCCGGATGGTTTCACTTTTGATTGGTACGTTAAATTGCTGACCGACCCACGTTTTTTGCAAGCATTTGGGCGTTCGCTGTATATTTGTATTGCTTCGCTAACCCTCAGTGTGCTTCTGGTTCTGCCAGCGATATTCGTGGTGTTTTACTACTTCCCGAAGCTCGATAAGCTCATGAACGTACTAATTTTGCTACCATTCGCTGTACCACCAGTGGTGTCATCCGTCGGCTTGCTTCAACTTTATGCTGACAGTGAAATATCTCTTATCGGTACCCCTTGGATTTTAATAGGCACTTACTTAACTATCGCGTTACCGTTCATGTATCGTGCGATTTCCAATAGCTTCGAAGCAATTAACCTCAATGATTTAATGGACGCGGCACACTTACTAGGGGCAAGCACAACCAAAGCGTTCTTGATGGTCATTTTACCTAACCTCAAGAAAGGGCTGATGGCATCGCTTTTCCTTTCATTTTCATTTCTATTGGGAGAGTTTGTGTTCGCCAATATTTTAGTCGGCACACGTTATGAAACCCTGCAAATCTACTTGTATAACATGCGTCAGACAAGCGGCCACTTTACGTCAGCCTTAGTGATGACTTACTTCCTATTTATTTTTTTACTGACTTGGTTAGCAAGTCGTTTCAGCCGAGGAGTCAAACAATGAGCTACGTAACAGCGAAAAATCTGACTAAACGTTTTGGTGATAACACCGTATTTGAGGACATTCACTTTAACATCGAGCAAGGTGAATTCATTACGCTTTTGGGCCCTAGCGGTTGTGGTAAATCGACTCTACTTCGCAGCCTTGCAGGGCTTAACCCTGTCGATGGGGGCGAGATTTGGGTTAACGGAGAAGATATCACGCATCAAGTCCCGCAAGAGCGTGGTATTGGGATGGTCTTTCAATCGTATGCGCTGTTTCCCAATATGACCGTCGAAGGCAACATTGCATTTGGCTTAAAAATGAAAAAGCTTGCGAATGATGATATTCGACGTGAAGTGGCTAAAGTCATCAAACTGGTGGATCTGGCTGGTAAAGAAAAACACTATCCGCATCAACTTTCTGGCGGTCAGCGCCAGCGTGTCGCACTCGCTCGAGCGTTGGTGGTGAAACCTCGCATATTATTGCTTGATGAACCACTTTCTGCGCTTGATGCCAAAATCCGCAAACATCTTCGTCAGCAAATCCGAGATATTCAGAAAGAAATGAATCTCACCACTATCTTCGTAACTCATGACCAAGAAGAGGCGATGATTATGTCTGATCGTATCTTCCTAATGAGTAAAGGGGAAATTGTTCAAGCAGGAACACCTGAAGAAATTTATACTCATCCTGCTAACGAGTTTGTGGCCGGTTTCATGGGGCACTACAACCTTGTAGAGGCCAATAAAGCCAAGCAACTCTTCAATATTGATACCGAATGGAAAGTAGCGATTCGCCCAGAGTCTATATATGTAAAAGAGCAAGGTCGTCAATATGATAGCCACATCTCAGCGCCACAAGTAGGTACGATCACCAACCACCAGCTTCTAGGTAATATTATTCGCTATCAAGTGAACGTTGAAGAGTGTGAGCTCACTGTTGACTTACTTAACCGCTCTTCAGAACGCTTACTAGCGAATGGCAGCCAACTAGAGCTACTCTTTAACCTAAACGAAATACAACCAGTGAGAGCCTAAACATGTCCAAACCTTTGTATGTTTTTGATATGGATGAAACCCTAATAAACGCTGACTGCGCAATGATTTGGAACGAGTTTATGGTTGAGAGAGGCATCGCGACTGATCCTTTATTTATTAAGGAAGATCAGCGTCTAATGGCCTTGTACTCTGAAGGCAAAATGGACATGGAAGATTACCTAGCGTTCTCCATGAAGCCACTAGAAAACATGCCGATTGAAGAAGTAAACGCCTTGGTTGAAGAATGTGTTGAAAGCCATATTCTGGCTAAACAGTTTCCTCAAGCCAAAACTCTGATTGAGCAACTGTCTCGTGATGGTATAGATATGGTTATCATCTCTGCCAGCGTCACTTTTTTGGTGGAAGCCGTTGGTCGCCGTCTTAATATTCCAACCGTACTCGGAATTGATTTAATTGAGAAAGACAACTGTTATACCGCTGAAATCGACGGTGTCCCTAGTTATCGTGAAGGTAAAGTCACGCGCTTAAAACAGTGGCTAGAAAATCAGCCTGAGCCTTATTCAGAAATCCACTTCTATACCGATTCAATCAACGATTTGCCGCTCTGTGAGTACGCGGACTACGCTTACCTGGTAAATCCATGCCCACGCCTAAAAGAACACGCGAATCGGTCAAACTGGACGCTATTACGTTGGAATTAGCCTTCAGTCTTTATAGAAATAAAGAGCAGCTAACTGCTGCTCTTTGGTTTTATGTTACGTACCTCATTATCAGGAAGCTCTTCATCTAATAACTCTGATATATTTATCGATGATACAATCATATTTTCAGCCTCCTGCGCATTTTCAAGGCATACTTTCATATAGCGATCAGTCCATCCATCATGATGGAACTCTATGCACAGGTAACAATATTCATTAAATAAAAAGCAATAATGATTCTTAAATTTAGATAAACTTTTCTCAGACTCATATTTAATATAATTATTATGTAAGCTTATATTAGGGGGAGTTACCAATATATCTGAAACCCTAGTATTAATAAGTTCATTTCTTAACTCTTCATTACCTACAACCACCTCTTCGGTGTAATGCTTATATATAGATTTTGCTTTATACTTATTGTAACCTCTACCCGTTTTAGGATCATGCTCTTCGGCATTGTAAAAATCATTATATCGAAAGAAAATATCATCTCGTATATCATATAGTGATTTTTTAATATTTGAGCTCTTAACATATGGAATCAAGCTAAGCTTCATTGTTAACTGTCCATAATAATCGTATGTTCCAGGATATGGAATTATCGTGTGGTAAGGCCACTCTAAGCGCCCAACCAAAAAAAACTGATTATGGTAATCATTCCTAACATTACTTTCTAAGAAATCACGCGTAATCTCTGAGTCCTCTTCAGCTCTATGTGATTCGTACCCCCCTCCAGGCACGGTCAAATCACAAACGAGGCTCCCAAACCTATAGATTCTGTGGCTAGGTTTAGATAATTTCGCTCCTGATCGAAATTTTAATTTTAGAAGAGACATAATACTCATTAATGCTTACCAATTTTCGCATATTTACCTATCACCCTAGCCTTTTGCCGGGCACCAGACTCTCTCAGCTGTTTTTCATAAGTATTTAACCCAAGATAAGGTAATGAATGAGGGCTGCCACCTATGGTTTTGGACAAAAAACAAGCCCAAATAAAAACAGGACTCAAGCTCAAGTTCATTTTGGTTATGCTTGTTACACCATTTAACCCGATTACGTTAGGTACAAAGTCTGCAGGGTTAGCTCTAAGTGGCTGAACTTTCATACCTAAACGCTTTGCTTTCATTGATAAAATACCATAATTACCACCAGGGCTATGCACTGCCAATTCATGTCCATCTAATCTTAGTTCAGGCCTTAGACTTTTTACTTCCTCAATCGCAGAGCGAAATATAATAGCTCCTTGACTATGAACAGTCCATTTTACTCGACGACGCTCACTGTGTGTTTTAATAATTAAAGAAGCAAGTTGCTTCGCATTTCTACTTTTAAATATACGAGTTTGATCAAAGATACACTCTGCCAAATCAAAAACCCCTCCATCTGTAGGGTTATGAAACAAATTATACCTAACTATATTATCTTTCCTATATGCGACGTCAGTATGAACACCCATTAACTTTGATGCTGTATCATAATCGTTATTCATACCATTTATAGTAACGTGTTCACAGTTAATCTTCGGAATGATATTGGCACCTTTCCCATCCCAACTATTCAATGCAGACTGAATATCTTCATTAGTATTTTTATCTTCTGAGTAGCGGGATTTTGTTTCTTTTCTTACATCGTACAACATAGTTCTTTGTTTTTTTGACTCTAACTTTGAACCATGGAGATTACTATCTAGCATAATCTCTTCAATGACTACAGAACCACTGTCAGATATACGATAAAGAATTAAAAAATGATAAGTTCTAAAAGGGTCAATATTCCTTGCCAAACGCCAAAAAGGATTTCTGCTATGCTTAGTTAGACTCGCCCTTTTAGGATTATCTATAATTTTATAAATGTCTTTTATCACATTCTTGCGATCAAAGTCTGTCATTGCTTGAATAACTAAAATCGCCTGCCTTGTAATCTTAACATCTCTCTTATCTAATATTCTAGGATCAATATCGAACTGACCTAAAAAGTTGCTAAATCTATTCAATACAACAACATCTCTAGCATTACTCTCTGTTGGCTTTTGGTTAAGTATTTCCCAAGTCATATTAGGCTCCAAACTTAAAATAAGGCCAACATTACTCAATATATATTCTAATCTAAAGAGCAATTTTATTATTTTAGAGGAAAGCGGTAAAAGCATGTAACTTATTATTACCACAGTTACACAAAGGATAAAAAAACAATCTTATAATTTGAATCTCCATGTGAGCGACTTTCTCGTTCCAAGAAGTACAATGCAAAATTCAAACTAACGAAAATCAAAGATACTTACACACCAGTAACAGTCCTGCCTAACCTATGCCGGGTTGCTAAAAATTATGAATATTTAGTAGTGTGATATGACAAGATTTATATAACCAAAACGAATAAAGAAAGGATCATCTATATCTAATGATGCATTCAAATTCGACAGTCAAGCATTCCAGGAACAATAGAACAACATATTCACAATCCAGACTAACGATAATGAAAACATTGATTGAAGAATTAACATTTTAACAATCATTGCAACAATGTTAACTTTAGCTCCGTTGGTCGCGCTGGTGGTAAGCCTCTCACCAAGCCTATTGTCAGTTTTATATGGACGTTCGACCACCTCCAAAATGAATAGACACCCAATTTGGTGCCCTTTATTACGCCCGCAGAGGAAATTCTTTGCGGGCTTTTTTCTTCCTGCTTTATTGGTCTGGCAGTAAAAACAAAAAAGCCAGTCTTAAAAGGCTGGCAAGTAGAGCAACAAGGTCAGTGCTTACTGCTAACTAGCACTGAACTCGTATTGGATTCATTTTCGTCTGTTAGTCTCTTTATCGGCGGTTATGACTTGCTTGCTTTCTCTTTGTGGCACGTTACCTTTACTAACTGTTCTTGCTCATCTTTAATGTTTTTCACGATACGCTCATCGCGTGCGTGGATGGCATCCATATTCATTTGCTGAATATCTGCTACAGCTTCATGCTTCATTTCAGAAAAGTCCTGACGTAAATCTGAGCTCCACTCCTCTTTGTCTAAAGTGTTAGCAGCAGCGATTGGTGATGACATTACAACAATAAGACTTAGAGTAGATAGAAATACGCTTTTCATAATAAGCTCCTTGAGGATTAGCAGTTCGTTTTAGTTACAATTTATATATTGCACATACGATGCCAACTTTTATTTTGTTATTTTTCAATGACTTAACAAAGCCCATATATTCATCATTATCTCCATCTGGTAAATTTCGCTAACCAAGTGTTAAATTAACCAAGGAAATCAAACACGCAAAAGGCATTCATAAAAAGAATAACTTATCAGGAGATTTTCTCGCTGTTCTTTCATCGAATAAATTACGTAACAACCCACTCTAGAACTGCTTTGAATCAAAATACAGAAATAAAAAAGCAGCCCGAAGGCTGCTCCTAATCGTTAACATCAAGCTTGTTAACTCTATGTATTTACTTCAACGCTCGACGTCACTGGCGACTTTCTGAAACGATTGATAAAGCGATGAATAAACCCCTTAATCGATCTGAAAATATTTTTAATATCTTCAAGCATTAAATACAAACAAGGCACCAGCACTAAAGTCAGAACCGTTGCGTACAACACCGCAAAGCCCAAAGCTACAGCCATTGGTATGACAAAACGCGCCTGCAAGCTCGTTTCAAACATAATCGGCAATACACCCGCAAACGTCGTTATGGAGGTGAGCGTGATCGCTCGAAAGCGTGCACAGCCCGCTTCAACCACCGCTTGTTTGATGTTCATACCCTTTTCTCTCACTTGGTTTACGTAATCTGTCATAACTAGAGAGTCGTTGATAACCACGCCAGCAGCGGCGATCAAACCAAATGTCGACATCATACTGATATCCAAACCTAGCCAGAAGTGGCCCCAAATCGCCCCCGTCAGACTAAATGGAATGACTGACATTACAATCAAAGGTTGGGTGTAACTTTTTAACGGTACGGCTAACAAGATGTAGACGATGATCATGCCTGCAATAAAGAACAGAATCTGTTCATTACGCTGCGCTGCTTGCTCTTCAATATCACCACCCAATTCCGTTTTCACACTCGGGAAGACTTGCTTCATTTCCGGTAAGATATTGTCGTCGATGACCTTCACGACTTCTTGAGGTTCAACCAATTCTTCGTCTATCGAACCATAGACATAAACGGTTTGATACCCGCCTTCACGTCGAATGCTACTCACGCCCGGCTGCTCGTTGATCTTCACCACATCACCCAGCATGACCTTCTTACCTGCTGGCGTGGTAATCACAGCGTAACGTAATGATGAAAATGCTTCACGTGTCAGTTGCGGGTAACGCACCATAACTTTGATTTCTTCACCATCACGAATAAGACGCTGTGCTTCACCACCGTAGAAGCTGCCACCCACTTGCTCTGCGATCATGGTGAGATCCAGTCCGAGATCGTACGCTACAGGCGCAAGAGAGAGGAGTACTTCTTTGCTTCCTGAATCAATAGAAGATGAAATATCGTATAACCCTTCTTCCTGCTGTAAACGCTCTATCAAGTAACGCCCAGCCTCGTTCAATTCATTAATATTAGAACCAAACAGCAAGTAACCAAACTCATCTCTGTCACCGCCACCCGCGCTCTGCTCGCGGATTTTGATGCTCTTCATTCCAGGAATAACTGGCATAGCTTCACGCCAACGTCGAGCAAGTTCAAATGTATTGAACGGGCGCAATTCCTCATCAACCAATGGCACCAAAACACGGCCTTCGGTACGACTTCTGTTGTATGAAAGCACATCACGAATCATACCTTGACCATGTTCTGCGATGGTCTCTGATTCAATTTTTTGCATCACACGTTCGATGGTCTTAAGAGCACTGATTGTTTGCTCACTTGAAACGGTATCGTTCATTTCAATAGTGATCGCAGGATAATCAGTAGGCACTTTAGGGTTAGGGATCACCCGAACATAATTCGCGTTGACCAAAGCCGCACTGATCAGCAGTAAACCGCAAAACACAGCAAACACGGTCCAGCGCCAATGCGTACATGTCGTTACAAAGTTACGATACGTACCGTTTACAAAGCCAAAAAAACGTTGGTTAAATCGGTCACGCCAGCCACCAGGTTTAACTGGCTTAAAGTGGGTATGTGCGAGGTGAGCAGGAAGGATTAACTTTGATTCAATCAAACTGAAGATCAAACAAAGAATCACAACACCCGCGATACCATAGAAGAAAGCACTATCAATACCGCTAGACAACAAGAAAGGGGCAAACACGGCAATTGTGGTTAAAACGCCAAAAGTAGCTGGCGTGGCAACACGTTTGACACCGCGAACCACATTTTCGACGCCACCGCCTTTTTCTTCAATTTCGCTGTAGGCGCTCTCTCCCATCACGATGGCGTCATCGACCACAATACCGAGCACCATAATGAAGGCAAAAAGAGATACGATGTTTACCGTGATCCCTAATGCAGGCATCATCATCACCGCGCCAAGAAAACACACTGGCAGCCCAATCATTACCCACATTGCCAAGCGAAAGCGCAAGAAAATTGTCAGCATAATCGCCACTAGAGCAGCGCCTTGCAGCAAATTTTTCAACATCATGTCGAGACGACCGTTTAAATAATAGGTCGTATCCACTAAGACTTTGAGCTTAACGTCCTGCGGCAATGTCTTGTTTTTTGCTTCGATATAATTACGAACAGACTCGGCAACAGGGATAATGTTCTGATCACGAGTCGCTTCAACAGACATGTAGATCGCATTTTGCCCTGAGTATTCAAAGTAGCGCTCTTCTTCCGTAAAGCCATCTTTGATCGTGGCGATATCTTGCAGTAAAACCTTCGCACCATTTGCGCCAAGCTTTACAGGAATATTCCTAAATTCATCACCACGGTAGTACTGATTTTCAATCCTTACTGCGATCATCCCTGAGTTTGTTTTGACTTCGCCCGCAGAAAAGTTGGCAGAATAACGACTGATCGCGCTGCTGATATCGCTCAACGTCAAATCGTATTTACGAAGAACGAGTGGATCAACTTCAATCGCTATCTCTTCCTCTGGTGCACTCAAATACACCAACATGACATTTTTGAGTTGAAGTAATTCATCCTCGACTTGCTTAGCAATGGGTTTGAGCTCTTCAAGCGGTCGGTCCCCAACTAACCCCATTTCTATCACATCTTGACGCCACTCAACTTGGTAGACATTGATCGGTTCCATACCGGCAGGTAAGTTGGATAAAGTATCAATGCGTTGATTTACATCATCCAAGACACGCTTGATATCAGCATTAACGTCGACCTCGATAGAGACATACGCGCTACCTCTAGAGGCCGTTGAGACCGTTTTTTTAATCCCGGTGACATCTTTAATCGATTCCTCAACCTTAACGAGAATGCTTTCTTCAATTTCTTGAGGTGAAGCGCCAGGATAAGTCGCACGAACATCAATGTAGTTAACCTCAATATTCGGAAACATCTGCCTTTGAATAAAGAGAAAACTCACCACACCCATGATGATGATGAACACCATCAAAAGGTTGGCAGCGACGGGGTTATTCGCAAAATAGGCAATTAAGCCCTTTTGTTTAGTATCTTCCATGACAAACTCCTACTTACTGTACGACGGTTTCGGAGTCGTCACTCTTTTTTGCGATTTGTACCGCCATGCCTTTTTGAGGGTACTCCGGCAAGGTAAGTACCAACTTATCACTTTGCTCTAAGCCTTCCCCCACAAGTAAAAATTCACCTTCTGCTCTCAAGACCGTTACCGTCCGAGGTTGAAGTTGATTCTCACCATTCACTACCCATACCGTGCGATTTTTGACTAATTCCTGTGGCAGGCGATAGATATGCTTTAGCTCCTTACCTGTAAAGCTCACTTCAACGTAGGAGCCAAATTTAATTGGAGGCTGCTGATTATCAATACCATATGGGTCCGCGATTTGAATGACCATGTTAATCATTCGGGTAGCGCTATCAATCATGCCTAAATCACGAACCACTCGACCTTCTCTAGTGGTAGAAAACACACCTTGCTGCGTTACTGTCGCAGTGAGCTCACCAATGGATTCGGGTAAAAATGCACTATCAAAACCGGCAATTGGTACGTGCACCTCCGCCACTTCAATGTTGTTTAGCGTGGCAACTCGAGAGCCAGATGTGACAAATTGACCAACACCAATATCACGCTCAACAACCAGCGCATCGTAAGGTGCAACGACTTTGCAATTTTCTAAATCTCTTTTTGCTCGTTTGAGTGCCGCCTGAGCCGACTTCACTTGCGCTTGCGCGCTCAAAACGTGAGGCTTACGTAAATACAGGTCTGTCACTTGCTTATCGCTCAGTCTCTTAGCCTGGCGTTTTGCCACTTCCGCTTTGGCTTGCTCCTCAATCAAGCTCGCACGTGCGCTAGCTAAATTGGCTTCGGCTTGCAAAACCGACGCTTCGTAGTTGTCACTTTCAATCGTGAACAGCACTTCTCCTCGTTTCACGATCCCACCCGTTACAAAATTAGGGTGCCAACTTATCACTTCACCACTGACTTGCGCGGAAAGGTGTGTTTTTTCAAAAGGGACTAACTCACCATGGCTGGTTATCACCACTTTATGATCGGTAGGAAAAAGAGAAGAAGCCTGAACGGTAGGCTCTGTAATGGCATCTTTGGTTGACTCTTTTTCCGGAGCTGTCGCGGCGATTGCGGCATATCCTGCATAAGAGCCACCAACGACAACGAAAGGTAAAAGCCAACGTAATACGGGTTTTGCTAACATCGAAAATCCTTTTTTATTGTTGTTTTCATCACCATGCTTTTATTAAATCTTTGACTCCCTGTAAGCATGATGGTGAGGGAATTACATTTGAATAGACGTCAAAGCAGCGCGTACCTTGCTTTTTCGGTTGCTAACTACAGAGTTATTGCCAATTCAAAGTTAATAAAATTAACAAAAAATTAACCAACTTCGCAAGTTGCCCTGACTTAACTCTTCTTTTGAATAGCAAGGGACGTGCCAGGCATTTATTTATTAAAATTCAAATAGTTATTATCACTCAATTATTTTAACCAGTGTGCTATTGGTCATAATCACCAGATATTAGTGATTATGACCAATTCAGACACAATCATAATTAAAATAAATGATTATCTGCGTTCAAAAAGGTGAACTTAATCCCGAGAACATGACAATTCATTGATTAATAGCCCGTTATCCAACCTTGTTGGATGCACGCTGCGGCAACTTAGGTCTATAATTTCTGATAAGTAACACTCTGTAAGACAAGGAAATGTACTTTGTTACATACACTCGCTAAGCTGCTCTTCCCTTCTTTATTCACAATTTTATCGGCATGTTCATCCGTGTCATTGAACGATCCCAGTGAAAAATCCACTAGCTTCCAACTTGGGTATCAAGGTGACTCTGTGCTTGCACAGTACTTTGAAGCTTACGGGAAAGACCCAAAGTCAATCACTGGCTTTTCTCCTTTAAATCAAGGACACGATGCCCTTCTTGCTCGCACCTCTTTGATCGAGTCCGCACAAAAAAGCCTTGATCTTCAATACTATATTTACCGTGGTGACGAAACGAGTCAGCTAATAACGTGGCGCTTGTATGAAGCTGCAAAGCGTGGAGTCCGAGTAAGGCTGTTGCTTGACGATATGCAAAAGCGAAACGACGACGTGATGGCTGCACTCAATGCACATCCTAATATCGAAATCCGCTTATTCAATCCGCATCAGTATCGCGACTCCCGCTGGTTCGCTCTTGCTAGCGATTTTGAACGTCTTAATCGTCGTATGCATAATAAGTCTCTGATTGCAGACAGTGTTTCTGCCATTGTCGGGGGTAGGAATATCGGCAATGAGTACTTTTCTTTTGAATCACAGGTCGAATTTGGTGATTTTGATCTACTGCTCTATGGTGAGGCGGTACAACAAACTGCAGATCAGTTCGACCTCTACTGGAATAGCGCCTATGCGATACCAATGGAATGGATAACACCGGACTCACAGCAAATTACCGACCTGGCGATTCAAAAGCAGGTCGACAAACTCCAGCTAGAGGAAAAGTTCTCAACCGGCCGTTATGACTTCACTAAACTGGATATGTACCAAGCTCTCAAACAAGGCAATCTTAAGCTCTACTGGGGAGAAGCAAAAGTATGGTTTGACTTACCCGATAAAGTTGCGACCCGAGAGAGCCAACTTATTGATAATTTAACGGAGCTGGTTAAAAGTGTTGAACATTCATTTGTTCTTATCTCACCCTATTTCGTCCCAACCGAAGTCGGCACACAAGCATTGAGTAACGCGGCCAAGCGAGGCGTTGATATCACGATTGTGACCAATAGTCTCGCCTCTAACGACGTGTTTGCCGTGCATGGTTGGTACGCAAAATATCGAACAGACCTACTCGAAGCTGGGGTCAAGCTATGGGAAGTAAAAGCGAGCGCGAAACTCAAAAGCAAGTGGAGCCTCACGGGGAGCAGCAGAGCAAGTTTACACGCAAAAGCAATGACGATTGATGACAAAACTCTGTTTGTTGGCTCGATGAACTGGGACCCACGTTCAGCCGCTTTGAATACCGAAATGGCCGTTGTTATCGAACAGCCAGAATATGTGCAAATGTTTCTAGAACAACTGCCGAATCAATTGTCGAATAACGCCTATGCCTTAACTCTACGCGACGGAGACATTGTCTGGACTGACATAAAAACAGGCAAAGAATATGATTCTGAACCAGAGGCCGGAGTATGGCGAAAAATGGGCGCTTGGTTCTCGGGCATATTACCGATTGAAGAGCAGCTATAACAAGTGCCAATGTTTCAAAACCTCCCCAATAAAGCAATACAAGAATGGGCACTAGATTTGGGGAAACACAATAAATACAAGGAAGTTCAATGTCAGCACAATGGAACGAGTACTATCAGAAAATTTTAAACCAACCTCACCGCCCAAACGTGGAAAATGCCGTAAACCTACTGAAACTCGAGAGCAAAGTCGCTCTTGATATTGGCTGCGGAATAGGTCGAGACAGTCATTTCCTCCTCGAACAGGGGTTTAACGTTCACGCATTTGATAGCCATGAAGATGCAGTAAAAACTTGTTTAACACGCTTTGAAGGCCATAAGCGTTTCTCAATTTCACAGTGCTGTTTTACTGAGTTTGACTACCCTCAATGCAGCCTAGTTATCGCGAATGCCAGTTTGTTCTTTTGCCCGGACGAAAGCTTTGAGCAAGTTTGGACCAAAATAGACAGTGCCTTACAACCTGGCGGTATCTTTTGCGGTGATTTCTTAGGAGTAAAAGACTCCTGGGTTGCATCAGAAATGCATCCGAACATTACCGCATTAACGAAAAAGGAAGTGGAAAGTTTATTCGCGGATTACGAACTCATTTCATTGAATGAAAGAGATGAAGACGGAACCACGGTAGTCGGAAGCCCAAAACACTGGCACATGTTTAGTGTGACCGCTCGCAAGCGCTAAAAGCGGTCTCTCAAGAAAGCAGCACTTCAAATCAGTGCTGCTATCAGAGATTAATTGACTGAATACACCACTTCAAAACGCTCCAAAACTAGCGTACGTTTCTCATGCCAATCTATGTTCAACTCATCGCATTCAGCTTTAAAAAATGCATTATGCGCGTCACGCCACCAGTTTAAGGTTCTATCACCTTCGCCTTCTGCGTAGGCAAACTCTGCGGTTACATCCTCATATTTGCATGTGCTGACATCAGTAATTCGTATCACACAAACGGGGTCCCCGTTCCAATTCGTGACGACTTGTAAATGGCCCACTTGTGGCATGCTTTCGCCATGCTCTCGATACCAAAGCTCCATACTGCAAGAGGCGGTTTTCTGTCCAATTCGAACCAAATCGGCGCATACGTTGGCGTTGTATTCATCGGCACAATAATAGTCAGCACTAACTGATGGTACGGCTGCTCTTTGTTCTGGTGATAATACTTTTAGATACTGCTCTAAGTAATCCTTAGCTCGCGCGTCCATGCTCACTCCATTAATCATAAATTCGCAAGGAGAATAAAAGATATCTCGACAAATAACCACAAGGAACAAACTGAAAAACAACAAGAATATGACTTTTACGTAGACGACAATTATTTCTTTTGTAATAACTTTGCTAAACGTTTGTGCTATTTGCTATTGTTGCATGGTCTATCTGTACTCTTCTCGTGAAAGGACGTTTTATGCGCTTATTTATTAGTATTTTTTTCTCGCTGATACTTGCCTTGCCGACAATGGCATCGGACGAAAAGTATTCAGAATCGGATCTGTTAGATAGACCATTAATGGAACGCTATATTTTAGATGAGCTAAAAGCACTACGTCAGGACTATCAGAGCCTAGAAAAACGAATGATCACAGAGATCACCGATCGCGAGCTGACGGTTGCGGATAAATCGTTGAACTATGCCAACGTGACCGTAACCTACTTCTTCTACATCATCGCAGGTGTCGCATCGCTGATCGCCTTTGTAGGCTGGCAATCTCTGCGTGAGTTTAAACACAACACCAAAGAGATGGCGGATAAACGATTAGAAAAGATCGCCCAAGAATACGAGAAGAAATTTGTAGCACTGGAGCGAGATTTAAAGCGTAAAACTCGTATTATCAGTGAAAACAATAAAGAAATTGAGAAAATCAACGAGATCCATAACTTATGGTTGCGTGCGCAAAGCTCACAAACACCAGAGCAACGTATTGAAATCTATGATGAGATCTTGCTGATTCGCCCAGGTGATTTAGAAGCGTTGACTTACAAAGCAGATGCCGCGATGGAAATCAACGAATACCACTGGGCACTTAGCATCTGTAACCGCGTACTTGAAGTCGATTACACCAATGGTCCTGCACTGTATCAACGTGCTTGTGCATACTCTCGTCTTGGCATTGAAGAGCAAGCCATTGAAGACTTGGAACGCGCTATTGAATACAGCCCATCTATTCGTGACTTGCTTGCCGAAGAGCGAGACCTCGAATTGCTGCATGGTAACGAGCGCTTTGAAAAGCTCTTACACCTAGCAAACGAATAATGGAATGAGCAGCATGAGTAGTCACTTTAACTTAGAAGACGCCAGCCAAGTGTTGGTTGGCGCTTTTGCCCTCGCCGTCCCCATCTCTTTTTCTGAAGAGGCGTGGCGACTGGGTGAAAGCTTGCCAATGGCAAACCTGCTCATGCTGTTAAGCCTTTCTGTCATTTTCCTCAGTTTTTTCGCCTATCAAAGCGTGTTCCAAAGCCACATCAAAAATCGCGTATCCATTTTTATTTTTCGTGTGGTTATCGCGTACCTCATTGCGGCCGTTGTGGTGGCGTTAGTTCTTTTCTGTCTTGATAAGTTGCCACTAATGAATGAGCCTTTGGTTGCGATAAAACGCGTTATCGTCATCACAATGCCGGCGTCAATGGGCGCGATTGTGGTGGACAGTTTCGACAAAGAATAACGCTTACGCCCCTTCTTCTAAGGTCAAATTAGAACCCGAGTGGTCTTTGCCTAACACATCTTCTGGGTTTCGCAGTGCGCAGGTTTCTAACGACAAACACCCGCAGCCAATGCATCCGCCCAAATCGTTTTGCAGGGCTTTGAGCTTTTGAATTTTTTGCTCCAACTGTTCATGCCAATGGCTCGCCATGACTTCCCATTGCTGTTTGTTTGGCGCTTGATGTTTCGGCAGCTCATCTAGCGCATGTTTGATTTCTTCTAACGATAACCCAACTTGCTGAGCAGCTTTAATCACCGCGACACGGCGCAAAACGCTGCGGTGGTAGCGGCGCTGATTGCCTTGATTTCTCCAACTCGAAATCAGTCCTTTTTGTTCATAAAAATGCAGGGCAGAGACTTTCACTCCGGAACGTTTTGCCACTTCTCCTACGCTGATTTCCATCCTTGACTTCCCGTGTTTCTATTTTGTTAAAAAAAGCTTTACCTCAAGTTTACTTGAGGTTCTAAAGTTACACCATCTTAAATAACGCTAAACCCAGACGGTATCGAAATATTGCGTTCAGGACGCATAACTTGGTTGACAAACACAGCACCGCTAGAAGTCAACGTTTTGAAATCCATTGGGAATTTGAGGCAAACATAATGAAAAATAAAACTCAGCCGTACTTAGCTGGCCGCTTCTTCGACAGCATTTCCTCTGGCTTGTTCATGATGGCACTGCCATGGGTCATGCTTTCCGAGCCAAAAATGGGCACATTCGTCGCTTTAGTTTCACTGAGCTGCACCGCGATTTCTTTTCTGGCAACGCCTTTCTTTTCCACTTTAGTGGACCGACATTCACGAAAAGCACTCCTCGTGCTCAATCAATGGATTCAATCGGGTATGGCTTTGGTGGTGTTCATTGCTTATTGGTTAGGGTTTGAGTCCCACTGGCTGCTGGCTTTTGCGCAATTGGTGTATTGGGTTTCGAGTAACTTTGCATGGACAACCAACAACGCGTTCACCCAAGAAAATTATCAGCACCATGAGTATGCGAAAATTTCGGGTCAGCAAGAAATTGTAATGCAATCCACAACCCTCGGAGCTGGCGCGTTGGGTATTGTTTTGCTTGAAATGTGGGGCATGAAAGAGTTTGCTTTGTTTGCGGCCAGCGCTTCTGCTTTAGCGGCGATGTTCTATATTCTGACGCCTTATACCCAACAATTAAGGGCATCAAAATCCGTAGCTTTCATCGCACAACTCAAAGAGAGCAAACAAATATTCCGTCTCGAACCCCGCTTTTATGGCTTTATTCTGCTCTCTTGCCTCTCTTATCCTGCATTGACGTATTTGAGCAAATTGGTGCCGATTTGGTTTTCTGAACAAAGCATCTCTGGCGATTGGTTTGCAGGGTTCAACATCAGTTTTGGTCTCGGCTCGTTACTAACAGGTTTCATTGTCACCAAAGTGCTGAGTCGCGCCTCCCATAGCCACATTATGTTTGCTTCGATGGTCATGGTATCTCTAGCGTTTATCGGAATGAGTTTTGCAATAAGCCCGCTGACCATCTTATTGTTTACGGCTCTGTTTGGTGTGTTTAACGCGCTAAATCGCATTGCGAGAGTCAACTGGATGCATCACACCGTAGCGGTTCATCAACGAGGTCGCGTCGATGGCGGCATCAGCATGTTCGCCACCACCATTCAATCTGTCAGTTACGTCCTGATTGCAATGTTGAGTCATTACGAACTAACACAATACGGTTTTGCAATAGCAGCTGTTGTCATAGTGTTAGCAGTGGTTTTGATGGGATTACTCAGCCGAGACGTCGAGCCGTTTAACAACCTGCCCCTTCATGCAGCAGCAAAGTGAAGCATAGAAATTAAGAAGTTGAGAAATTGAAAAAGCGAGATAAGAAGGCAACCAACATCGTCTTCCTATTTTTTACGCCAGCACTTTTGCCTCTATCGCTCATCAGCAAGGTTGGGTATTCTGAGGTGACCAACATGAGCAGAGGGAAATCGCAGTGAACTTAAGACAATTGGAAGTCTTTTACGCCATTATGCAAGCAGGAACGGTGTCTGGTGCTGCTCGCTTACTGCACGTTTCCCAACCTAATGTCACTCGAGTTCTCGCCCATACAGAGCAACAACTGGGCTTCGCTTTATTTGAACGCGTAAAAGGTCGCCTCGTTCCCACTCAAGAAGCCAAAGCCTTATTGCCAGAGGCAGAAAAAGTCTATCAGCAACTTGGACAATTTCGTTCTCTGACCAACAAAGTCAAACAGGGAACTCAACATTTACGAGTCGGTGCCCCGCCTGTTTTGGCCGCACACTTGTTAGCACCGACTGTCGCGTTGTTGTCGAAAGAGCACGGCATCTCCTTTGAGCTATTAACGGCCAATCGCGATGAGCTGTGCTCCGGGTTGCTGAAACATGAATTGGATGTCGCCATCGCGTTCGGTGAAGAAACACCACCAGCGATCATGGGGCACGTGTTATTGAAAGAAAACTTAGCACTGATCGCTCCTAAAAGCGCAGCGATACCCGCAGAAAAAACCGTCATTTTAGAAGAACTCATCAGTCACGATTTACCCATTATCGGTTTAGATAGCCGAGACCCTCTGGGCTTGCTGTTGCATCAAACCTTGTCAGCGCGTGACGAGCATTATCAACATGCCATCACTGTACGCAGCTACTCCGCGGCGGCTGAACTGGTGAAACACCAAGCAGGGTTCGCCATTGTCGATCCATGGACTGCAAAACAATATCGCCAAGATAATACCGTCTCCGTGCATGCTTTGGAGCCAAACATGTCCTTCTCTGTCTCTATTTTATTCGCAGAGCACACACCTCAATCCATTGCGACAAAGCAATTTATCACCGCCCTAAAACAACAGATGGTTTAAAGGTATAACTTGAAGTTATACCTGCCTAACAAATAAGCATTCGGTTTCCTAAATCAGTCTGGCTACATTAATGAGCAATAACGATGACGAAGGGAACCATCATGCAAATTGCTCAACCTTACCTACTCTTTCTTGGCGATGTAACCGATCCACTCGCAGCCAAAACCGCGCGTGGCATTTACCAATGGCGACCTGAGATTTGTCTTGGCCAAATCCGCCTGACGCCAGAAACCGTATCGCTTGGTTTAACCGACATGACACTACAACAAGCGCAGCAGCAAGGAGCAAAAACGCTGGTACTTGGCACAGCAAACCCGGGGGGAGTCATTCCCGAAGCTTGGCAAGCAACCTTACTTGAAGCGGCAGAAATGGGATTTGAAATTGCATCGGGCATGCACCAACGTTTGGCGGAGTTTACTTCTCTTGCCGCTCTAGAACGACGCGGATTAACCAAACTGTATGATGTTCGCCATTATGATGCCCCGCTCAAGGTCGGCAATGGCAAAGCACGCGCAGGCAAGCGAGTACTTACTGTAGGGACAGATTGCTCCGTGGGCAAAATGTACTCTGCTCTTGCCATTGAGCATGCATTAAAGCGTAAAAACTGTCGCGCAGAGTTCAAAGCAACGGGTCAAACCGGAATTCTCATCGCAGGCAGTGGCATTTCAATTGATGCCGTAGTTGCCGATTTTATCTCCGGCGCAGTAGAAGCGATCAGCCCCGACTTCACCGACCACGATTGGGACATCATCGAAGGGCAAGGTTCGTTATTTAACCCTTCGTTTGCTGGCGTAAGTTTGGGCTTACTTCACGGCGCACAAGCGGACGCTCTGGTACTGTGCCATGAGATTGGTCGCCCGCACATCCGCAACTTACCACATGCGAGCTTGCCAACCATTGAACAAACGATAGAAGCGAATCTGGCCGCTGCTCGCCTCACAAATCCAAAAGCTCAATTAGTGGGTATTTGCTTAAACACTTCGGCGATCAGCGAAGAAGATACTGCCCAGTTATGCCAGGATTGGAGCGACAAATATCGGGTGCCCGTCACCGACCCTGTGCGTTTTGGCGTTGATGCGGTTGCAGATAAGATCCTTACTATTTAGGAAACATTTACGGTTTAGAAAATAACTGCGGTTTAGGGAAAACTAGTGAGATGAAAATTCATGTAGAACCCGTCACGATTGCTATGGCGACACCATTTCGCATCTCTCGCGGCAGTCGGACAGAGTGCCACGTAGTCCGCGTGACAATTGAACATCGAGGCATGATCGCCCAAGGAGAATGCACACCATACCCTCGTTATGGTGAATCAGTTGAATCGGTAATTAAGGCGATTTCTCACGCCGCGCATGAACTGCAAAGTTTGTACGCCAAAGGCGAAGCTGATGCGATCGCTCTCAAAAGCCAGCTTCAATCATTATTGCCCGCAGGAGCGGCAAGAAATGCGTTGGATTGCGCCCTTTGGCATCTTCTTGCGCTTTTGAGCCACAAGCAACAAGTTCACGACCTCTTTACGTTACCCGAGGCGATTGTGACGGCGATGACGGTTTCTATCGACACGCCGCAAGCGATGGCAAAACAGGCGCAAGCTTACCTTAGCCAAGGCGCAAAACTGCTTAAGGTAAAACTGGATGGTGAAAACGTGATTGAGCGCGTTGCAGCAGTACGCGATGCC
Source organism: Vibrio sp. T9 (assembly GCF_003123985.1). NCBI lineage: Bacteria > Pseudomonadati > Pseudomonadota > Gammaproteobacteria > Vibrionales > Vibrionaceae > Vibrio > Vibrio sp. T9. Next base: position 183,337 of record NZ_NIGY01000003.1, on the reverse strand, counting down.
GCGCCGCACGTACAAATTGTCTTAGATGCGAATGAAGCGTGGCAAAACCTCGACCTCGCGACGGTATTTGATCAACTCGAACCGTTTAATATCATCATGATCGAGCAACCGCTGCCACAAGACCGTGATGACGTACTCGCCAGCATTCCGCACCCCATTCCACTTTGCGCCGATGAAAGCTGTCACACCAGAGAGCAATTGCATCAACTGCTTGGCAAATATGAAATGGTGAACATTAAGCTAGATAAAACGGGCGGGCTCAGTGAAGCATTATTGCTGGCCGACGATGCAAAAAAACTCGGTTTTAGCCTCATGTCCGGTTGTATGTTGGGGACGTCGCTGGCGATGCGTGCTGCGTTACCCATTGCTGCTCAGGCGAGCGTTGTCGATCTTGATGGCCCGGTGTTGCTCGGACAAGATATAACGCCGAGCTTAGTTTATCGCGACGGCGAAATCGTTCTTTCCAAATAGCCTAAACAATCCAGAGGTTTTGCTCCAAAAGTCAGAACCTCTGAGTTTATGATCTCGATTAAAAAACAATCAGCCCCATCATGAAATAAGTCACATAAATTATATGGTTATTACGGCATGCTAAGATTACAGTAGTCCAATAAGGTGGTCTTATGCATCGAGTCATCCGGAAAATGACATGGAAGACGAATAGGCGGTAATCCCGCCCTACTCCAATGCAGTGCGTGGGTTTCTCTAACAACCCACTTCCTAGCAATTCGTAGGTTTTTCACGCCATCTTGCAAGGAGGCTCTATGCCTATAAACAAAATACGCAATATCGCTTTCGTCGGCCAAACCGGGACCGGTAAAACCACGCTGATAGAAAAACTGCTCTTCACCTGCGATGCCACTCACCATTTAGGCAGCGTAGAAAAAGGCGATACCGTTACCGACTTCGACCCTCAATCCATCCAATATCAACACAGTATTGAAGCAACGCCAGTCGCACTGCGCTGGAATAAACATCGGCTCAATATCATCGACACTCCGGGACAAAACGAGTTACTTGGCCGTACGATCAGCGTTTTTCCTGCCGTTGAAACATCCGCCCTTGTCATCGACCCTCAAACACCACTAAACCAAACTTCCGATCGCTTATTTACCTTTGCTAAAGAGCAGCAAAAATGTCAGATGATCATCATCAATAAGCTCGATAACCACGGTCATCAGTTAGAGAGATTGATGGAGAACATCGTTGAGCATTTTGGTGACCACTGCTTGCCGATCAACTTACCTTCGGCTGACGGGGAATCTGTAGTTGACTGCTATTTCGAACCAGAATTGGGACGAGAAACCTTACTTGCAACGGTAGATGAAGCTCATGAGACCTTGATTGACCAAGTTATCGAAGTCGATGAAGAACTGATGGAACTGTATCTGGAACAAGGTTCCGAACTCACCGCAGAGCAACTGCATGATCCGTTTGAAGAAGCACTGAGAACTGGACATGTTATTCCGGTCTGTTTTGTCTCAGCACAAACCGGCGCGGGCGTCGAACTTCTGCTTCGTACCTTGGCGGAGATCATGCCCATGCCAAACGAAGGTAACCCTCCTCTATTGGAAAAGAACGGCAAAAAAATCAAAGTAAATTGCGAAACCTTAGAGCACACCGTCGCACACGTGTACAAAGTCAGCGTCGACCCATATATGGGAAAACTTGCCTACTTACGTGTGTATCAGGGTGAAATCAATGCGGGCAGCCAGCTTTATATTGGCGAAAGCAACAAGGCATTTAAAGTTGGGCACTTATATCAACTGCAGGGCAAAGATAGAACCGAGATCCCTCGCGCGCTTGCCGGCGACTTCTGCGTTTTAGCCAAAGTGGATGATCTCGAATTCGATTCAATCGTTCATGACTCTCACGAAGAAGATGGTGTTCAACTCAAGACGTTGGACCTTCCTGACTCCATGTATTCTTTGTGCTTGAAGCCTCTTAAGCGTGGAGGTGAGCAAAAATTAGGCGATGTACTGAATAAAATCGCCAGCGAAGATCCTTCGCTGCGCATCGAACATCGCGCTCGCACCAACGAAACCATCATCAGCGGCCAAGGGGAATTTCACCTCAAAGTCGCATTAGAAAAGATGGCGAACGTGTACAAGCTGGACGTCGAAACCTGCCAACCAAGCGTCGAATACTTTGAAACCATCACCAAACCTGCCGAAGGGCATTATCGACACAAAAAACAAAGTGGCGGTGCAGGCCAGTTTGGTGAAGTGCAATTGAAGGTTCGTCCACTCGAACGTGGCGCCGGATTTAAGTTCATCAACAAAGTGGTGGGTGGCGCCATTCCAACCGCGCTTATTCCCGCGGTCGAAAAAGGTATTTTACAAGTACTCGAAGAAGGGGCGATTTCTGGCAACCCAATCAAGGATGTGGAAGTCACCGTTTATGACGGTAAATATCACTCTGTCGATTCAAAAGAAATTGCGTTTGTCATCGCAGGTAAGAAAGCCTTTTTAGACGCGATCAACAACGCTGATCCTATTGTGTTAGAGCCCATTGTCCAAATGGAGTTACACGTCCCAACCACAAACGTCGGTGACGTGTCTGGGGATTTGTCAGGTAATCGAGGATTAATAGAAGGCACCGAACCGATTGATAGCCAATTCACGTTGTTGAAAGCCAAATCGCCAGTAAACGAGTTGCAAGATTACGCTCGTCGATTGCGAGCTATCACGGGTGGTGAAGGCAGTTTTAGTATGACTTTAAGCCATTACGAGCCCGCGCCACCAGCAGTGCAAAAACAAGTCTGCCAAGGCAGTGCTCAACAAGGTTAATTCCCTACGATTCAAATCAATCAAATAAAAAAGCGCCCTCAAAATGAGGGCGCTTTTAGGTAAATTAAAATTTATTTATCGAGAGACAAACCGATCTGACTGATTTTATTTTCAAACTCTTCGATGCTGTTCGCTTTGTAAGTCGGAGCACCGTTAAAGTAGCGCGGTTTCTCTGGCAGCATCGCATTTTTCAGCTCTTGTTCTTGATCGACATTGTCATGATAAACCGTTACACGATTTGGAATATCCTGCTTTATTACAGCCATAGTGGTTCTCCTTGTTTAAATCGAATATTAAGCGTAGAACGTGGTTAACGATGCGTAAAAGCCACTGTGTAAAATTTAGACACTAGCGACAATTTTATACTCAAACCATTGCATTATTTTGTTTCAATGTTCTCTTTAAGTATTCTTGGCGCACACACCTTTCGCGTTTAAGGTAAGTGAAGGTTCCACCATCAAAAGACAGGATGTCTCATGTCAAAGCAAGAGCTTAACCAGATGGGCAGTGCCAAAGTTTATCTGGTAGAAAAACACGGCATTTCATTCATTGAAAAGCAACAGGTAGAACAGGTTGAGGTCGCTTTTTATCAACACCAGGCTAAACCATTCAATGAACTTGGCATTCTTGTACCTGAGCTCATTGATTACGATCACCAACAAAATACGTTACGAATCGAGTATATCCCGCACTCTGTCAATCAAGAATTCCTGCTTGAAGAGCCGCGCGTGATAGAACAACTAACTAAAATACATAGACTATCTCCGACATCAAATGGTGTTTATCATCCTCATCAGTGGACACAACCAGCCACTTCCCAAGCTTTAAGCACGCTCAAACTAGACGCAAAAACAGAGCGGTTCTTTTATCAGCTACAAGAGCAATCCGGCCCGCTTTTCAACGCCAAAAATTTGATCTCTGGAGACACCAATGCCGGGAACTGGGGGCGACGAGATAATGGCGATTTGGTGCTGTTCGACTGGGAACGTTTTTCGACAGGGCATATCGCGATAGATTTAGCGCCACTAGTCAAAGGCATGGGCACATACGAAGATTATCTTGGTGTGGCGCATACCTATACCAAGACGGCAGAGCAAGGCGATGCGAGTAATTTAGCAAGAACGATTGCAATAGCTAAAACGTGGATGGTGGTAGAAGTGGTGAACATACTGGTCTCGAGACAGAACCCGCAGACCAGTAAATACATTGACTGGTTTAAACACACCTTACCGAAATGGGCAAAAGATCTTAGCGCTCAGATGACGAGTTAGGTTCGGATATTTGATACAAACGTCTTGCAGGCTCTGCACAAGAGGTTTCACAATTGCACACCTTATCAACACCGACATTATTCAATCCGCCACAACTCCCTTGAATACGCTTGTTGTGGAAAATGACGCCAAGCGACATCAACAAAATGATTGCGAGAAAACCAAGAAAGGTAAATAACCAAACCATATTAACCTGCCTTATTAGCCATCGTCTTTAGCCTAAGTATAGCAGGGCGAGATGCCACTTTAAGTAGCCCTGCTGGTGCTTTCGGTCTTGCCAGCAAGGAGGGTTGGGATTTTTTGCCACCACAACCACAGGAACCGCAACCGCCTTTTGGCTTGTGAGCATTTTTCTTATGATTGTTTGAGGGACGACCTTGAGACGGCTCAATGAGAGGCTCTCTTGGAACCGCAAGTACATCTTCCAATGAGCTACGGGTAGAAAGCCTGAATACTTGCGTGCCACTACGAAGTAATTTGGCTAATGCGCGTTCACCGATATTTCGTACAAGTACAGCATCCACATTGTACTCTTGCAGAGACTGAATTAACTGAGACTTCGCATTGCAACCTGCTTGTGGCATCGAAGCAATGTTCGCTAAGTTTTTTAGCATGCCGTCAGTATCAGAATAAATAGCAATATATGGTGCTTTAACAAAGTGGTTTGCCACCCGCTCACCATCATTAGGAATAGCATAAATCATAAGTTTGACTCCTCATCCGGAAAAACTAATGCATGACCTTCAACTAAACTTTTTGCGACTTTCAATCTTGCACTTTTTACTGTGTTACCAAAAGTTTGTCTAGAGACGCCCATCTGATCAGCAGCTTGCTGCTGGCTAAGCCCCTCTAAATCGGCCAAACGCAGTGCTTCTAGCTCTTCTGGTAATATGGCGACTTGCTCCAACTGATGAAATGGCACGCCATTAGGTTTGAAACAATGGTGTGCAGCACGTCCGCATATTCGTCTTTCTATCTTTGGTCTTGCCATCATTATCCCTCGAAAACACAGGGTCAAATTACGCCTTAAACTGGCATATGCCAATAACATTTTTAGCATATGCCAATAAACTAAGTTTGCAAAAATCGACACGATAAATACGTAAGACATCAGGATTAATTAGACATCTAAGAATTGACAAACTTTGGTGACAAACGAGCAAAAAGATCAATTCTAATTATCTAGATAATAAAAACGTTAGTTTGCGCAGACTTTTCATACAAATACGCGCTAATGTATTCATTTTATTGGAGAAGAAAAACTATAATCCGATCAAATCATTCATTTGAACACTAATGATTATTTTATTAAAAGAGTGTCTCCCTAAGTAACTATAAAGTGCAGGTCGACTGCATTGAAATGAGCCTAAAGGGTAAAACAATAGATGGAGGACCTATCGAACCACCAATCATTACTTGGTCTACGATCCCAGCCATTCTTGCTGAATCACGTCTCTTGAGGGCACCTAGATATATCAGAAAAGGAAGTAAATATGTCTGACTCGAATTGGCTCAGCGAATTCCCAGAAATGGATCGCTCTGATCTTAGAGCGATTCGCAAAACACTCGATGGCGCCTACCGAGATTTCTCTCGTGAATATGGTGAACTTATCGAGTCTCTCTTTGATCCGCTCCTTTCATTTCTTGTCTGGTTTGAAAAACTGCTTATTTCAACACCTTGGGTCGTTGTTTTAGGCGTCTGCACCGCCCTCGTTTATGCCGCTAGTCGCTCTTGGAAACTGACCATCGCATGTTTTGGCTCACTTATCCTGATTGGCTACTTCGGCATGTGGGAAGACACAATGCGCACGCTCAGTATTATCACGGTGTGTACCATGCTGGCAATCACACTCGGGATCCCTATCGGCATCGCCATGGCGCGCTCTAATCGTATTCAGTCTGTTGTGACGCCATTACTCGACGTCATGCAGACCATGCCGGCATTTGTGTACCTCATCCCAGTTGTGATGTTACTCGGGATCGGCAAAATTCCTGGCCTCATCGCAGTAGTGATCTACGCGATTCCACCTGTTATTCGTTTAACTAATTTGGGTATTCGTTTGGTGGATAAAGAAGTGTTGGAAGCCGCAACCGCATTTGGTGCCAGCAGTAAACAGCGGCTTTTTGGGGTCCAACTTCCGCTCGCAATGCCAACCATCATGGCGGGAATCAACCAAACGATCATGATGGCACTGTCGATGGTCGTCATCGCATCGATGATTGGGGTAAAAGGTTTGGGCCAGCCCGTTCTTAAGTCGATTACCAATCAATATTTCACTCTTGGTCTTTTAAATGGTCTAGCCATTGTCGCTCTAGCGATTCTTTTCGACCGCGCTTCACAAGCGTATGCGAAACGCACTCAAGCCCATCTAGGAGATTTAAAGCATGACTAGTCCACTTATCGAAATCAGCGGTCTGTATAAAATCTTCGGACCCAAACCCGACAGCGTGATTGAGCGCGTCAAGTTGGGACATAGTAAAGAACACGTGTTAGCGGAAACGGGCCACACGGTCGGGCTAAAAGACATCAACCTCCAAATTAAAAAGGGCGAGATTTTCGTCATCATGGGATTATCCGGTTCAGGAAAGTCCACCATGATTCGCCACTTCAATCGCCTAATCGATCCAACCATGGGACAGATTTTGGTGGAAGGGGTAGATGTCATGCAGCTTTCTAACAAGGAGTTAGAGCAGTTTCGTCGTCATAAGATGTCGATGGTGTTTCAACGTTTTGGCTTATTGCCTCATCGCACTGTTATCGACAACATCGCTTACGGTTTGGAAATTCAAGGAATAAGTAAAGAAGCGCGCTTATCAAAAGCAAACGAATGGTTGGATACCGTTGGATTAACGGGTTATGAGAACCAATACCCCGCTCAGCTATCAGGTGGCCAGCAGCAACGCGTAGGCCTCGCGCGAGCATTGGCAACCAATGCCGAAATACTGTTAATGGACGAGGCATTCTCAGCGTTGGACCCACTGATTCGGAGCGAAATGCAGGATCAGTTAATAGAACTGCAACAGCAGTTACACAAAACGATTGTTTTTATTACTCACGACTTAGATGAAGCACTGCGCCTTGGCGATCGCATTGCGATCCTTAAAGACGGTGAGCTTGTCCAACAAGGTTCACCAGACGAAATATTGCTGCATCCTGCCGATGAGTACGTTGAAGCCTTTGTAAAAGACGTCAATAGAGCGCGAGCATTGACGGTTGAGACTGTGATGCAGCCACCTTCATATCGTATTGCCGCTAAAACCATTGAAGAAGCGCTCAGTGAGATGAAACGTGTTAAACGTGATTATGCTTATCATGTGACCGATGCAGGCTATCAAGGCGTGATAACGCAACAAGGGTTACTAGACGCGACGAAGTTAGCTCAAACCCCAAGCTGGGATGATGATATCTATGAAGAAGTGCCTATCATCTCTCCCCATTCGGCCATTGAGCAAATATTGACTGAAACCATGTCGTGCGAATACTCACTGCCCGTTGTCGATGAGCATGGTCATTTGAAAGGTGAATTAGAGCGTCGTACTGTTGCTGGTTTATTCGCTGATGAAGACAGCACAAAACGAAGCACCTCACGTTCAAACATCGATAAGGCCTCTTAACTGATTTAATAAAACAGCTTACAGCAATGTGGGCTGTTTTCACTATCTCTGCCCCCACCCCTCTAGATATTTATTTGTAGACTCAAGCTTGATATCCCAATCAACATTTACATTGTTCTGATTTTCCTGACAATTTCATGCTCATATTCGGTTTTATTGACATAGATAGATCATTCTATTGCTTTTTGATGACGCAAATACCTGATAAATGTCTACTATTACTCTCATACAAAATCTTGATTTAAAGAGGGATAAAATGAAAAAAACAATGTTGGCACTAACAGGCGCGGTAATCATTCTTGCAGGCTGTCAAGATGAGAAACCTGCCGAAACAAGCGCAGTTGAAGTACCTCAAGCGACGGAAACTGAAGTCACCACTAGCGCAGAAGTTACTACAGAGACAATTGACACGCTGCCAGTAGCAGAAGAACAAGTCATCACTGAAGAAACATTTGTAGACTCTGAGCATAACGCACAAAATGCCCTGGACTGGAACGGCACATATAAAGGTACGCTTCCATGTGCGGATTGTTCAGGTATCGACATGACCATCACACTAAATCAAGATGGCACTTACGTACTTGAAGAAAGCTACCAAGACAAAGAAGACGGTCAGTCAAAGTCTGAAGGCCAATTCACTTGGGATGCAAACGGCAGCATCGTAACGTTGACAAACGAAGATGCACCAAACCAATACTTTGTTGGTGAAAATGTACTTATGAAGCTAGACATGAATGGCGAAAAAGTAACAGGTGACCTAGCACCGTTATACAACTTAACGAAACAACAATAAGTTCGTATCGATACCTGATAAATAATCTAAATCCGAGCTACCCCAGCTCGGATTTTTGTTTCCATCGACGGCGGTTGCCTTTCTTATCTTCCTCCTCTGATCTTACATTCCGCTTCTTATCCTGATGGTTCATTACATTTCCATACGCTTTGCTGATAGAGGCTTACAACTTCATTTTGTACAGTGTTCAAAACAAATCAGAACAACTCGGAAAAATGATGAAAAAGACATTAATTGCACTACTAACTCTGACTGCTGCTGGTTCAGCGGTTGCTGGTGATACTTATATTCGTAACGGTAACATCTACAACAATGAAGGTGGCTGGAACGCGGAAGTCGGAGTGGCTCATGGCAGCGATCTTTTCAAAGATCAAAAATACAATACAGCTCCAATTCTAAATGGCGGTTACCATGGTGACGACTTTAACGCCGATCTAAGTGGCATTAACTACCGCTTCTTCGGTAACACCAATGAATTAATCAACATGAGTGCTTACCTTGTTGGCAGTGGTGTCATGCGTGACGGTGATATTGCAAAGAGCCTGAAAGGCACGGATAAACGTCGCTTTGCTGTCGATTTAGGTTTGAACACTGACTTTACGTTAGATCAACACAATGTGATTTCAACATACCTTCAACATGATATCAGTGGTGCTTACAAAGGTTACTTAGCGGGTGCGACTTACTTCCACATTATGAACTTCGGTAGTGTTGATTTTGTTCCTTTTGCTAACCTAACTTATCAAAGTGAAGACTACGTAGATTACTACTTTGGCGTAAAACAACGCGAAGCAAATGCAAACCGCAAAGCGTACAAAGGTGATTCAACAGTAAGCTATGGTTTAGGCTACAAGCTAGTCATGCCAATCAACGATAACTGGCAAGTGAGCCAAATGACACAATACACTCGCCTAGGCAGCGGTATCAGCGATTCCTCAATTGTTGATAGTGCAAACCAATGGGTTGTTGGTGCGAGTGTGTCGTACAACTTCTAACTCTACATTCCACATAAAGCCATCATTACGATGGCTTTATGTATTCATACTCTATGCTCACCGTATCGAAATATGCTAGTTAGAGTGAGCTATCCAGAGACGATGCAAATCGCTATAACCCGTATTTTTCACCTGAACACCGCGCACTTGCTGTGTTTTTGTCACCTCTTCATAGCCAACAAATAAAGGAAAATAAAGATACTGCTCTCGTAACGCTTTTTCTACGCCTAAAAGAGATTGTAAAGATTGAGCATTTGTCATGGCTTCGCGAAGGTTTTCTCGATGGATCAACATCTGGCTTTGATCAAAACTAAAACGCAAACCTGTTGCTATCGATAGCCATTCAAATACGCCATACTCAAACGGCGCTTCCATGACTTCTTCAATTAGGAGCAAGTCCGCTCGATGTGATACGACTTCAGGAAAACTAATGTCATCAATAATGACGATCTCTAGCTCTAATCCCGTCGCCCGAATCACTCGGTGCAACCACTCAGAGTGACGAATTAAACTTGGTATCGTCCAGATTGGCTCAGCTAGCGCTACTTTACCTTGTAGCTTAGGCGTCACAATAGCCTCTGCTATTAGTAAATCTTGCTCTTGAGTCGCTAACTGAATGCTGTCAACGGCACTTTGCGCCTCATAGATTCTCTTTTGCGCATTGATGTAATCGGCGAGTTGATGCCAATCTTCTTTTGCGAGATTAGAGTCCGCGCGTTCACGATAGGTCAAATATGAAAATGCGCTGATTTTTTCCACTTCAACGTGATCAGAGGTTTGGTTAAAACTCAACATATTCAGGGTCTTAACATCACCATGAGACAGCGTAATTTGGTCCAACAATGCGCGCGCTGAAAAATATTCTTTGTGTGCTTGAAGAATCATACTCTCTTGGTTCCAACCACTGATTTTAAATGGTCCGGTGCCTATGTGGTAAGAATAACCAGAACCGAAAGAAACAACATCTCGACAAAGAATAGAAGCGTGAGGAGTGGCTAGCATATATGGAAAAAACATGTTCGGATGTTTCAATGTAATTTTTAAGCAGCTCGATGTTTCGGCAATCACACTGTCAATACATTGCCAGAGCTCGTGTACTGGTCCTTTTATTTCCTTAAGTCTTTCTATGCTCCAAACAACATCTTGTATGCTGAGAAGTTCGCCATCGTGACGATATATTCCAGGTCTCAACCATAACGTCATCACATTGCCTTCCATTTTCCACTCATGTGCTAGCGAAGGCTCAATGCCACCATTGGAATTTTGAGTCAGCAAAACATCATAAACACTTTTCGCCACATGCAGTTCAGTATGACGATAAGTATTCGCAGGATCGACCTTAGACACCCAAGGGTAAGAGGAGATCAAAATAGCGTTATTTGACTCATTCAACTGGTTCACTTTTTCAGAGGCAATCGTCAGCGCCCTGACAGCACTTTGGCCGAACCAATCGATAAGTTTTGTTATCGAGTTCATTCTTCCCCGACCAAGCTCCTCAACCAAAAATTCGGTCATCGCTTGTTGAAGGGAAATAGTAATATTCAGACGACTAGCGTTACTTCTGCCAATTGCAGGTTTCCAATCTACCCAACCGTAAGAGGCAAGCTTTTTCATCACAATAGAAACATTGCGCCTTGACGTACAAATTACCACTTCAAGCTCAGACAGCGTAACGAAGTGATATTGATGAGGTTCAAAGTGCTTTAACAGTAGATCCAGATACCTAAGATTGACATCGTTCACAAAGATTCCTAAGAGTTATTCCAAAGAAAAAAATAGCACAGGATGCTTAGCAACTAAACTTCCTGTGCTATATCTAAACATATTCAAAGCTTGGACTCAGCTCGACCAACAGAAGTCAAAAACGTGTACTAAGCCAAGAGGTAACTTGAATAAGTATTCTTAGAAACGGTAGCTCATACCTACAGAGAACACATTGATGTCTGCATCAACCGTTACTTTTTCATTGCCAAATTTCGCAATGTCTAGCTCAGGCATCATGTATTCCCATTCAACTTGCAGAGCAAAGTTTTCAGTAATAGCGAACTCTGCACCTAAACCGTACATGCCTGTTACAGTGCTGTCAGAAATGGTGGTATGGCCTGCGCTACCGTCAATCACAGAGTTGCTAATTTTGAATTCAGCATTGAAGTAAGAAAGACCAGCTTTAGCAAAAAGGTTGAAACGATCACCAATAGGTAGAGTCGCCTTTGGTTGAATCGATAGATACTTCATATCACCAACAGTAACAACTTTGCCGTCTAAAGCGTCGTAGCCACCAATGGCTGCTTCTAGAGAAATGTATTCGTTGAATTTGTAACCACCAAATACTTTACCTGAAAGGCTTGAGTCATCTTCAAGTTTAAGTTTAGTGCTAGCGTTAGTACCACCACCATTGATAGAGCCATTAACATCACCAAACGATGCTTGACCTACCGATGCACCAACGTAAGGAGCTGCGTTTGCAACAGAACATGTTGCTAGAAGGGCTGTCATTAGCCATGTTTTTTTAAACATTGTATTTCACTGCCTGTTAATTATTGAGGTTGTGTTTTGCCCATCCTTAAGCACGTCATGCTATCCATTTCACTCGGTTTCAAAACCAAGTTGATGTTAATGAATAAAAACTCAATAAAACATGAAATATTTAAACACAACTTTGCCACTTTATTTCTTAATTATGACAATTTAGTCATTTTACAAGCACTGTTGCTTCAACCAATTAGTGAGTTTGATAATTTCCGCCTGCTTGGCTCGGCTCTTTTTATGAATAAAATAAAAGCTGTCCCCCGTCTCTAATCCATGAGAAGGGATATACACCAAATCATGCGCTTTATCTCTTTCATTGAGCATAAAATCATTCGCAAATGCGATGCCTTGGTCATAACGTGCAGCCTCAATTGCCAACAACATATGACTAAAATGTTGAACATCGACATCTTTTGGCAAAGTGTAACCACCCGCTCTGCACCACTCTGCCCAGTCTTTTCCTCTCTCACGATAAATAGAATCTGTCGACAAAATAGGATATCGCCAAAGCGCTTCTGGAATGGGTTGATCTTGTAACTCTTTCCAAATTTTATGGCTGCATACCGGATACAGCGTTTCCGCGTATAACTTCACCGACATATAGTTGCGCTTTGGCTTCTCTACCGTGATAAAGCAATCACCAACGCTATCTGTCTGCTCAGGATCACCAACAACCATATTGAGTGTCAGATCGATTTCCGGATGTAACCGCTTAAAATCAGACAAACGCGGAATAAGCCACTTTACGGCAAGCGAGCTATAAATCGCTAAACGTATGCTGCCTTTGTCCCCTTCTCTCACCTTTTGGCTGGCCATCGCAATAGAGCTAATTGCCGGGCTAATATCCTCTAAATAACGAGCACCAGTATCCGATAAAGAGAGCTTTCTTCCTTGACGAATAAATAATGACTCGCCCAAATAATCTTCCAATAATCGTATCTGATGACTAACGGCACTTTGCGTCACATTGAGCTCTTCAGCCGCAAGCGAAAAGCTAGAGTTTCGAGCGACAGATTCAAAACAGTGAACCGCTCTGAGTGGTGGCAATTTCATTATCTAAAAATCTCATACTTAAACTAATAAATATCACTTCACTTCATCCTATGACATCACCTACTCTTTGGCAAAGAAAGAGGAGAGGAAATAAGTGAAAGTTACATCGGTCGGCGCAGCTATGCTGCTATTAATTGTTGGGAATCTCATTGCGGTGCTTTCGGACTCTTTAATTAAAAGTGTCGGAAATGAAGTGCCTATTTTTCAGTTTGTCTTTTTCCGACAAATTTCCGCAGTGCTTTTCCTACTGCCTGTCTGCTTGCTGACAAAAAAGACTCATTTTCTTGAAGGATTTAAATGGCATGCTGTCCGCGCTCACGTGTGGTTGCTTGGTGCTATATTTATGGTTTTGGCGATTTCATCTTTACCGCTCGCAACTGCGAACGCAATCTTCTACGCCGCGCCATTAATCATGCTGCCGCTTGCCGCGATATTTTTTGGCGAACAGCTGTCTAAACAATCGGTCGCGGCTGCGATCATGGGCTTTGCTGGTGTGTTGGTCATCATTCGTCCAGATCAAATCGACTGGGCAGCGATTTCGGCTTTAGTTGTGGCTATTACCCTGGCAATCAATAACTTGCTTATTCGAAAACTGCCAAAAAATCAGTCCGTCATGCAAACGCTATTAATGACAAACTTGGCAGGTATTCCCGTGGCTTTCTTACTTGTTCTGATCGAAGCGGAACCTTGGGACTGGAGTGCTTTCCCTGTCGCTGCTGGCTCAAGTTTGTTCATCATGATTTATGCGGCAACATGTGTGATCGCTTACCGCTCGATTGATAGCAACAAAATTGCCAGCGCTGAATACAGTGGCTTAATTGGTGCCGTGTTTGTGGGATTAATCTGGTTTGGAGAAGTGCCAGACATATTCATGGCGATAGGAACAATAATGATTGTTGTGCCGCTGGTTTGGCTTTCTAAACGAGAGCGTCGCAAGAAAAAGCTGCAAGCTCAGCAAGAGCGAGAACAAAAAGAGGCGCACGTTACTTAAAATCGCGCTCTATCTCAAGGACTAAAAAACCGAGTCGTAAGTGCTCGGTTTTTTTATGTAGCTCTAATCCATTCTGATGTAAGCGACCACATGAGATAAAAACTGCCTTGCAAAACGATCATTAAACCGGATGCGATATTCATGATCGGCTTCCGATACTAAACGCCAACCTTCAGCAAAGTACGCTTTGATATCATCGACCGCTTCGTCTTCATTTTTGATATGTTTCGCGTTCCACTGATAAGTGCAAGAGACAACCATCAGCCCGCCAACCTTGGTGGCTTCTTTTAGAGCGTTGATCACGCTAAGTGGCGACTCACATTGATCAACCACGTTCAAACATACGACTAAATCAAAGCTAGACTGGAGAGTATCGTGCTCAAAAGGTTGGTTAATCAGCGTCAAATCAACATGAGCACATTTTTGCACGATATCTCTATTCTCTACTTCTAACGTGTTTATGGTGTTCACATCGTGCAGATAAGTTAACTCGACCCGTTGTTCTTCTATTAAAAGCTGCTTAAAGCCATCCATTAACCTATTTGAAGGCTCAACCAGCGTCGCTTCTTTAAGGCTAGATAAGCGTTGCACTAACTCATAATAGTTTCTTCCCAGCGCAGCCCCAACCTCAAGTAGGGAACACGGCTGAACGCCGCTCTCGAGTGCCGTCTGCGCAATAAAGTCAGCGACTTGGGAACAATGTGGTGATGACAAAAAAGAAAGTGGGACTTGTTTTGAGCGACTGGTTATCGTCTCAATCTGCTTATCTTCGATGAACTTGTCGAACCATTGCGCTTCGAAATAACCAGCTAAACCGCGATCGGTCAGGTAAAAATCTTCCATGTTTTTTCCGTTCGTACTTTTCGAAAAGTGATTGTATCGAACGCTGAAATTAGCTGGTAATTCTGGCTGCACATTCCCGTGGGAAAATAGATGAAAACACCGCTTATGTGAAAAAGCCCTTTCGTCTCAAAGATAAAAGGGCTTGTTAATTACTTCGGTTGAGGAGCTAGTTATTGCGGAAGAACAACTTTGCCATCTTGAATTGGGAACGTTTTTGTCGCTGGCTTGCTCGCTAAGCGAACCGTCGTTGGCGCACCTGAAACTTCATAAGTGACATCGTAACCCACTACTTTTTCAGATGTTGTGTATTCTGTATGGCACTGCTTTTTCGTCGTTGTCACTACATCGCCTTGTTGCACATTTTCCTGGATCTTACGACCTGTCAATGCACCAGCAATCGTACCAGCTGCAGTTGCAATCACTTTACCTGAGCCACCACCGATTTGGTTGCCCAACGCTGCTCCAGCTGCTGCGCCACCAACCGTACCAATAATTTTATTGTCATCCGTAGGGGCAACTTGCTCGGTTACTACCACGTCTTTACATACTTGGTGCGGCTTTTTCACCGTTTCAGTCACCGCTTCAACCAAAGTAATGTTTGCTTGAGTTGGAGCTGGTGGCGTTTTGTCTTTACAGCCTGCTAGTACAGCAACAACTGCCGTTGCAATTGCGATAGATTTCATATTCATGATTTACATCCCAGTATGGTTTGCTTTGATGAGCGGTATAGTAAATCGCAATTAGGAAATCACATCAGGCGAAAACAAACCCTCTGTCATTAACGAGTAAAGAAACACTGTTTTATAAAAGGTACGTCAAGAAACACTCAACAGAATGTCAACTGAGCTAAAACCGTATCATTACTGATTATGATTAGGCTTGATTAACCTATGAGGCTTATTTTTAAGCCAAGCTTAAAAACAGTTCGTCATCCGTTAAATACTTATGACGGTGACTCAGGTTACGCACGTGCATAAACATAAAGTCAGGAAAACCAGGAGCAATAATGTTGTTTGGTTCCCAGCATACACCGCCAACAAACACATATCGCCCTTGCTTGTCATCTTCGTGAAGGGGGTTATTAAGAGGAGAAGAAAACTCTGCGCGACAACCTTCAACCACACAAACAATTTGTCCTTTAAAAAGGCCGATCACGCGCTTAACAAGATTTGCCTTGATGCCACATTTCCATGCTTGACGAGTGGCCATCTCATAGCCATATTTTCGGATCGCTTTCTTTTGCAAATGTACTACTAGGTTCATTTTGACTCCTGATTCAAGCAATTACGCGAAGCCCAAAGTCATAAAAGCAGATAGACGTCTATACCCGAGTGACCTCATGGTACATGGGAATAAACTACGTGATTAGACTGAGTTTAGTGTCCGATGAAAATACACCTTCCACAATGCTGTAACGCATCGATTTACACCAATCATAGGCACATAGCACATCAAAAAAACAACCTCATTTTCGAGTGCTTTCCTACGCTGTATCTGGTTACTTCTGCGTATTACTATAACGAAATCACCCTCTACGTTTGTCTATATAAATTTGTCGTTACGATAGAGGGTGCTTATCAAGAAGGAGGGATAACGCCTACGCGTCGATGAGATAGTTTTGACCTTCAGTTTCTAGACGATCAATCAGTTTACGACACTCATTTAAATCAAGAGGTTGCTCGAAGCGGCGCTTGAGGTTCATCAAAAAGAAGATATCTTCACACATGGCTTTCTCAGGTTCGTCACTGATTTTTGCGACTGGTGAACCATTGCACGTGACCATTTTGATCACGATAGAAAGTGGCTGGTAGGCTTCACCCTCTTTATTGACATAATCACCCATATCGTTCGCAAGAAAAGTACCGATACCAAAACTCACCTGAATACGTCCTTGGAAGTACTCGCAAATATCTAACGCTTGTTCGAAGTTAAGTCCGTCGGTAAACACCAGTGTTTTTGTTAATGGGTCTATATTAAGCGACTGGTAGTGTGCAATCATTTTTTCACCCCAGCTATAAGGGCAACCACTATCGTGACGTACACCGAAATACGCGTTACTTAGCTCTTCATCAAAGTCTTTAAGGAAGGCATCAATACCAATCGTGTCGGTCAGTGCAATACCTAGTGCACCGTTAAACATTTTTTGCCAACGTTGCAAAGCCACTTTTTGCGAATCTCGCACATTCACCAGAGCTTGATGGCCCATAAACCATTCATGAGCAACGGTACCGATAGGCGTCAAATTCAGTTCTTTTGCTAAGTGGTAGTTGCTTGTTCCTGTCAAACATTCCGGCACTTCCTGGCACAAGAACTCCAGCATGGTGCGCTGAGCTTGAAAGGAAAAACGTCGACGCGTCGACATATCAGAAAACTTAAAGTTAGTGATGTTACGACGTTTTAGTTCGGATTTTAGGTACCGAACTTTCTCTTCTAAAACGGTGGTAAATTGCGCTACAGGGATATCTGACCAACGCTGACGGCTACGAACTTCAGACACGATACTCATGATGATCGTTTCGTACAAAATAGTATCTCGCCACAAACCATTGATAGTAATGCGTAACTGGCTTGAGCCATCAGCCATGGCTTTATTATGGAAAGAGACATCACTTTGCGGGTTAAACCGGAAATGGCGCAATGCATCAACAAAATCAGGATTCAGGTAAGGCGCGACACGCTTGATGTATTCGATCTCTTCTTGCGTAAATTGAATGTCTTGCAGTTTAAGAACTTCTGCTTTTACCTCTGGTAGCAGTTCAGAGAGATCTTCCTCGCTACGCACAATAAATTTGTATGACACCATCGCATCAGGGTAAAGCGCTGTTACTGCGCTCATCATATTGACTTTGTAGACATCAAAATCCAAAGCGCTTTGAATGATGCGGGAAGAAAATAGTTTGGTGGTCATTAGGTGCCCTTCTACACGCCCTTCCTGGGTATATAACTTTTTGTTACTAACTAATTTGCGTAAACAATAAACACCCATCTATAGTTTGTCAACTTTTGTTACTAACCACTCATTTTTATAAGGTTTTTCTGTCTAGAATTCGCACAAAGATTGTGAATAAGTCAGATTCATTCGTAGATTTATACTCAAGGCGTACTATGAAGCCCTACCGAAAACGTTTCGCACAACTCGTTACTTACCCATTGATTGACCACTTGTTATGCGCTAGATTACTTACAAATCAATATTAGGACCCAACCATGATCGTATCTGTCGACATTATTCCATTCAGGCTATCTGGCTGTGCCGATAAAGGACTGGAAGTGTTGTTGATTAAACGTTCAAATCCAAATCGGCCATACCATGGAGTCTGGGCACTACCGGGCGGATTTGTCTTTGATAAAGACTTAACCAGTGAAGGAGGACGCCCGGCCGATGAAAACTTTGAGGCGGCGCGCCGCCGAATTTGCCGCGAGAAAATCCATACTTACCCTCGTCACTTTAGTGAAGCTTTTATCGACGGTGATCCAAAGCGTGATCCAGAAGACTGGAGCTTAAACATTACGCACTACGCCTTGGTCGATCGTAACAATGTAGAGCAAATCAACAATGCAGGTGTACCAGAGTGCCAACTTAAATGGTTTTCGCTACAGTCTATACTCAATGGAGAAGAGACCCTCGCGTTTGACCATCAAAAAACCATTGAAAAAGCGTGGCAGAAGCTTCGTGCATCCATTGAATACACATCGGTTCTTTTGTTTGCATTAGACAAAGAGTTTTTGGTTGCCGACATCATTTCTGCTTATCAAGAGTTTGGTATTGATATTAGCCGAATGACGATTAAGCGCCGCTTGATAGATTCAGGCGTACTAAAACCCACCAATAAAGTCGCTTCTACCAACAAAGGCAAAGGTGGAAAACCCGCAATGGTATATACGCTGACCAGCGACGAAGTAACCTTTTTTCAAAACTGTTTGCGTGGATAAACGCAGGCAATCAGACAGACAAGGAGTCTGCCATGACTGTTCGAGTAAACTATCAAACTACAGCAGTGATCGACGTTGATCCAGAGAAAGGCTTTAGCGAGTTATGTCCAAATGAACTGCCCGTTGCAGGTGCGTTGGAAATCGTACCGGAGCTTCTGAGTAATCATGCCAAAGGCCGATTAAAACTGGTCAGTCGTGACTTACACCCACCAAAAGCAAAATGGGATGCCGAAACACCAGCCAACATGCTTGAACCCGTCGGTCTACCCAATGTGGATATAAAATGGAACCGCCATTGTGTACTTGGCACAACAGGTTCTGAACTTTTAGACGGTTTACCACCTGTTTTGGACTATGATTTTCAAGTTAATAAAGGCATGGATCCTGATGCGCATCCTTACGGTATTTTCTTCCATGATATTGCCGATACTAAAACGACAGGTGCACATGAATTTCTAAAATTCAACGGGATTGATACCCTAGTGATCGGTGGTCTCGCGCTAGATTTTTGTGTGAAGAAATCCGTCATGCAAGCACTGGATCTTGGCTACAATGTGGTGGTCAACCTTGCTTCAACTCGCGCAGTGCTGCCTGATAATGTTGAAAATGTGCTGACAGAGCTCAAGGATCAAGGCGCATTATTTGTCGAAAAAGCGGATGACATCATCGTAGAAAAATTCGCCTAGAGACGATAGTAACCGAGAAGGATTTCACTATGCATCAACATGAAAAATTGAATTACGTCGAATTTGGTTCCACCAATATTAACGCTACAAAACAATTTTTTGAGCGTGCCTTTGACTGGACTTTTATCGATTATGGTCCTGAATACTCTGCATTTTCAGGACAAGGGTTAGATGGCGGATTCTTCAAATCTGAGTTTGTAAACCAAACCGCAAATGGTGGCGCACTTTTAGTGTTTTATAGCTCAGATATTCAGGCCACGCAGATAAAAGTTGAGCAGCATGGTGGAAAAATTATCCGCCCTATTTTCGAATTTCCCGGCGGCTGCCGATTCCACTTCACCGAACCAAGTGGAAATGAATTCGCAGTATGGTCGGAGAGCCATTAGCACTTACCCCAACACCACTTCCACACCTAGCTTTTTGATTTGCTCAAGGTCGCTTTTCGGAGCGGCTTTGTCGGTTAACAACACCGATATTTCGTTGGTATTGCCAATTGAAGATGGATAAATCTGTCCAAATTTACTGGAGTCCGTCAGTACGATGTTACGTCTATTCTTTGCCAGAATAGCCTCTGCGATATCGGCACGCATCATGTCTCGGCTAGTAAAACCAGTGTCTTGATGAAAGCCGTCAATACCCAGGAAAGCCGTGCTGAAGTGAATGTTCTCGATACATAGCTTAGTTAACGGTCCAACTAAGCTCTCGCCTTGATGCTGATACACACCACCGAGCAAGATGATGTTAGCTGAGGTGTTACGGATGAGGTGGGCGATGTACGCCGATGGGGTAATGATGGTCACATCGCCGCGTTCAGCTAAAGTGCGAGCCAGTAATGCGTTTGCACTCCCACCTTCAATCAGCACTGTCTCACTTGGCGCGACCAAGTCTGCCGCTTTATTTGCAAGTGATTGTTTAATATCGAAACGGACTTCTAATCGGGTATCAATATCATCACTTTGCAATGCGGTAGCTGCGCCGTGTACGCGCTTTAGATAGCCCTGTTGCTCCAGAAAATTCAAATCCTGCCTGATGGTCACGCCCGACACGCCGATAATGTCAGAAAGCTCCGTGACTTGAACGCGTTTACGATCATTCACTAATTGCAGGATTTCATTTTGTCTTGGGTTCACAGGCTCACTCCTTATTAATGAGCTTGCAGTATACGCCCGAATACTTTCATATGAAAGCAGCCTGTGAACGATAGAAATAAGCGAAGCTGCGTTACACCGTAAGCTCTAGACGGTTGCCATCCGGATCTAATACGCAGCTTTCGTAGTAACCATCACCCGTTTGTCTCGGACCGTCGATCCATTGGTAACCATCATCTACTAAGGTTTTGGTTAATTGATCCACCGCCTGCTCTGATCCTAAAGCGAAGGCAAAGTGTGCTAATCCTGTTACCTGCATCGCATGAGATTTTTCACAAGCGGTCACACCCTCCATCGACATTAACTCCAATCGCGCTCCACTTTCAAACGAAAGAAAGTAAGATGAAAACTGCTTAGTTGGGTTGTGGTATTTATCGTTAGACACCGCGTTAAAATATTTCTCATAGAAGGCTTTTAACTCTTCCAAACGTTCTGTCCAAATCGCGATATGTTCAATTTTCATTAGGGTTCCCCTTAGCTCTTAACTGCGCTCAATCTAACGAGGAAAAGCAGCACAAAAAAGAGAGCAAATCATCACCGAGTTGTTCCTGTTTTATGTCCGAACTGCTCATCGATGAGTCATTAAATCTATGGTTGGAGTTGTGTTTGAGCGAAAGTGATGTCCATAATGGCGCAAAGTTTTACAGGATAAAATGATGGAAAAGATTTACTTCGCAGGCGGCTGCCTTTGGGGCGTTCAAGAATTTATGCGCCACCTTCCCGGCGTAATCAGCACCGAAGCAGGACGAGCAAATGGCACGACGGATAACACTCAATCCGAATACGATGGTTACGCAGAATGCGTGAAAACCCAGTTCGACCCTGAACAAGTGTCGGTTGAAACTTTAATGGGGTATCTGTTTGAGATCATCGACCCGCACAGTGTTAACAAGCAAGGTGAAGACGTAGGTGAGAAGTACCGTACCGGTGTTTATAGCCAAAACGAGCAACACCTAACGATTGCTAAAGCGTTTATCGCAGCAAGGCCGGATGCCGATAAAATCGCCGTAGAAGTACTGCCACTCACAAACTACGTGCCAAGTGATGATGAGCACCAAGACCGACTCACGCGCTTTCCAAACGACTACTGCCATATCCCGTTAGATTTGCTGCATAAATATAGAAATTAATGGCCAGCTTTTATCACTGTTTCTATTATCTCAAAACTAAGAGGCGCAACGCCTCTTTTTGCATCCTAACCAGGGCTATTGATCCTCCTCCAGTTCATTTTCATGTCCAGTTATTTATTTCAAAATAACTGGAATATAAATCACATAATAAATTTTATAATATTCCGCATTATTAATGACGGCTATCACACTTAAGATTGAGTGATACAAAAGTATAGTTATTGGTTTTTTTTTACTATTTCCGAAAACCACTTCATTAATTAAATTTGACTCATTACTTCAGTACCAATGAGTCACAAAATGATTACAGAACTAACAAACGTCAATTTAATTAACGGCAACCTTCAAGCAAATAATAAAAAAGAAGTCTTTGAAGAGCTAGCACAGATGCTATTCGAAAATAATCGAATCAGTAGCAAAGAGGCTTTTTTAACCGACATCGAAGCACGTGAAGCATTAAGCGTGACTTCAATGGACGGCATCGCCTACCCACACGCAAAAAGCAAAGCGGTTACAGAGCCTGCAATCGCCGTTGGCGTAAAGCACGAAGGCATCGAGTATGGCGACGAAGAGGGAGTCAAACCAACCGTATTCTTTATGATTGCTTCACCTGATAACGGTGCCGACCACCATATTTATGTTCTTCAAGAATTATTCGGAAAATTTAGCGAAGAGTTTATTGAAGATATTCATAACGCAAAAGACGAAAACCAAATACTAAATATTTTAATTAATTCATAAGGCGTGAAATTATGAGTACAATCACAGCTCAAGCTAGCAATAATAGCGATTTCAAAAAACTCCTAAGTACCATGAAAGGTCACCTTTTATTCGGTACTTCTCACATGCTTCCATTTATCGTTGCGGGTGGTGTACTACTGGCGTTGGCGGTAATGGCATCCGGTAAAGGTGCGGTTCCTGCAGACGGGTTATTGGCTGATATTTCTAATATCGGTATTAAAGGTCTGGTGTTGTTCCCAATTATTCTTGGTGGCTTCATCGGTTACTCAATTGCAGACAAACCAGCACTAGCGCCAGCGATGATCTCTTCTGGCATCATGGCTGACATGGGCGGCGGCTTCCTAGGTTGTATCGTCGCTGGTTTTATCGCTGGTGGTGTAGTTCTACAACTTAAGAAGATCCCTCTTTCTGCTAACATGACTGCGTTGGGCGCTTACTTCATCTACCCACTTGTTGGTACGCTTATCTCTGCAGGTATCGTTCTATGGGGTATCGGTGAGCCAATCAAGATCTTCATGGCTTCTATGAACGAATTCCTAGCTTCTATGGCTGGCGCTTCTAAAGTGGTTCTAGGTACGATTCTTGGTGGTATGACTGCATTCGATATGGGCGGTCCAATCAACAAAGTAGCAACGCTATTCGCTCAAACTCAAGTTGATACTCAACCATGGCTAATGGGTGGTGTTGGTATCGCAATCTGTACGCCTCCTCTAGGTATGGCACTAGCAACATTCCTATTCAAGAAGAAGTTCACTAAGCAAGAGCAAGAAGCAGGTAAAGCAGCAGCAATCATGGGTTCTATCGGTATCTCTGAAGGTGCTATCCCATTCGCAGCAAACGACCCTGTACGCGTTCTTCCTTCAATCGTTGCTGGTGGTATCGTTGGCTGTGTGTTCGGCTTCCTAACAGACGTACTACTACACGCACCATGGGGCGGTCTAATCACAGCACCTGTATCAAGCAACATCCCAATGTACGTTGTGGGTATCGCACTAGGCTCACTAACAACAGCAGTTATCGTTGGCTTCTGGAAACCCGTTGCTGAAGAAGAAGCAGAAGACGAAATCGCAGAAGCAGCACCTGCACAAGCTCAAGCGGCTCCAGCAGCAGGCGAAGGCGAGTACGACATCGTAGCAGTAACATGTTGCCCATCTGGCGTAGCACACACATTCATGGCAGCGAAAGCACTAGAGAAAGCAGGTGCGGCAGCGGGTCTGAAAATCAAAGTAGAAACTCAAGGTCAAAACGGTATCCAGAACCGCATCACTGACCTAGATGTAGCAAACGCGAAGCTGGTTATTCTAGCTCACGATATCCAAGTAAAAGACGCTCACCGCTTTGCAAAAGCAAACGTTGTTGAGTGTTCAACGAAAGAAGCGATGCGTAATGCAGCGACTCTTGTGAAAGCTTAAACCTTAAGCTCCTCCCCCTAAGAGCCCTTTCCCCCAAAGGGCTCTATTTATTATCGAATAAGTCAATTCAAATCAATCCCTTCCACTAATGACAGTGTCATTTCTGCTGCCGAAACTTCTTTGCAACCCGACGAATTTTGTCCGCACCACAACGGCGTAAATTCATCTCGGTTTTGCTTCTCCATAAGCGCTCTTAACTGAGTCATTTCAATGGAAGCATATGGGAATTTCGGCGCAGACTCACAGATGTAGCCTAGCTCCGACATCGCGCGATTCACAATGCCTCGTGCTGGTCTGCCCGAGAAAACATTAGTCACCGCCGTATGCTGCGCGCGCTCACTGGCAATCGCATATCGATGTAAAGACGAGGTTTTTGCCTCATCACACAACAAATAGGCGCTGCCAACTTGAACGGCACTCGCTCCTAATCTCAACGCAGCTTCCACACCGCTTCTATCAGCGATTCCGCCTGCAGCAATAACAGGCAAATTCACCCGTTTGGCGATTTGTGGTAATAACGCCATCAGACTTAATTGAGTAGTTAAATCATCCGATAAAAACATGCCTCGGTGTCCACCAGCCTCCAAGCCTTGAGCGATAATGCCGTCAACGCCTTTTGCTTCCAGCCACAGTGCTTCATCCACTGTGGTCGCTGTCGAAAGGATCTTCCCTCCCCAGCCTCTAATTCGCGCTAACAAGTCATCGGCAGGCAAACCAAAGTGGAAACTGATCACTGGCGGTGCAAATGGTTCAATCACGTTAGCAATATCATGATTGAAAGGCATCCTTGTCGGAGCGTTTGGCTGAGCCTGTACGGTTGCACCAACTTCAGCAAAATACGTTTGCAGCGTTTTTTGCCACTCTTCGTGCTTGTTAGCGTCGTATTCCGACATTTCATGGCAAAAGAAGTTGAGGTTGAATGGTCGATTGGTCGCCTGTTGAATAAGTTGAAGTTCTTTAACGATGGCATCTTTATTCAGCATTCCACAAGGTAACGAGCCAAGCCCGCCAACATTACTCACTGCAATGGCCATTTGGCTATCTTGCACGCCAGCCATTGGGGCTTGAATAATCGGTAACTCTGTTCCCAAAAGTGTATTAAATACCTTATTTATCATGACCTTTCCTTGAAAACTTAACCTTTACCTGTGATGGATCTGCGCCATCGTTATCCAGACTAGACTTTCACATGATTAACCACTTATAAAGTTAAAGTGATGCATTTGTGCGCTATGCACTTTTGATAGAAATGACAAAGGGAGCCTATGGCTCCCTTAATATGCTGAATAACAAGAATCAAAGTGACTATCGTACGACATCTGATTCAAGCTCTAGCTCTGCTACAGACAGCATGGCAAACTCTTCCTCGGCGGTTGCTGCCACCAGTTTGTTGCGGCTGTATAAACCATAATACACACCACCGATAAGAAACAATCCCATTGTCATGAAGAAGGCTGAGGGATCAAAAGCATAAACACCTGTCATTGCGATCAAAGAAAGCACCAGAGAAATACTCGAAGTGATTACCCCGCCAGGCGTTTTATATGGGCGAGCTAACTCCGGCTGTTTAATTCGCAATAAAATATGGCTCAAGGACATTAATGCGTACGATACCGTCGCGCCGACAACAGCCATCGCCAAGATTAAGTCCCCCTCCCCCGTAAGAGAAACCAAGAACCCAAAAACTCCCGGAACCAAAAGCGCACGAGAAGGCACTTTTTTGTCGCTGGTTAATGACAAAGTTTGCGGCAAATAACCCGCGCGGGAAAGCGCAAACACCAAGCGACTGTAACCATAAATGATAGAGAAGAAAGAAGCGATAAGACCAGCTAACCCGAGTAAGTTCACGGCCATTGCTATCGTTGAGTTGCCTGTAAGCTTCAGCGCGTCAACTAATGGCACAGCGCTATCGCCTATGACCTTTGAACCAACCGCACCAGCCAAAAGAACGACCACCAGAGTTGCGGTTAGTAATAAAAACAACATCGCACCAATGATGCCTTTTGGAACATCTTTCGCCGGATTTTTTGCCTCCTCTGCCGCTAAAGGCACACCTTCAACCGCAAGAAATAACCACATAGCAAATGGCAACGCAGCCCATACGCCATACCACCCAAACGGCAAGATTTCTGTTGCCTGAGCCGTCGCCGGAGCAATATCGAATAAGTTGTTCACATCAAAGTGACCAATAAGCACACCTGCAGTAATGAGAATGGCTAACACAGCCAAACCGCTGATGACCATCATTACTTTGAGAGCTTCGCCAACCCCTGCCATATGAATAGCGATAAAGACGGCGTAGAAAAGTGCGTAAACAACAGGGCCATCAATACCAACCAATTCATTTACTGCAGAGCCAATAAAAATCACTATCGCAGCAGGCGCGAGCGCATATTCAATCAAAACTGATAAGCCAGTGAAAAAGCCGCCTGTCGGCCCCATCGCCTGTCTTGCGAAGCTGTAACCACCACCCGCAGCAGGAATCGCCGCAGACATTTCAGCTAAAGACAATACTAGCGTGAAATACATTACTGCCATCGCGATAGCAGCAATAAGAAAGCCTCCCCATCCTGCTTGAGCGATGCCAAAGTTCCAACCGGCGAAGTCACCTGATATAACATACGAGACACCTAAGCCCGCAAGTAAAATCCAACCTGCGGTGCCTCTTTTTAGCTGTCTTTTGGCCAAGTACTCCTGATGTTTAGACATAGTAAATCCTTCTACTTTGATGAAATTAAAAAGTTGTCGCTGTGTTTATCTTCAACGCTTGCGCCACTTGGCTCATTGATGTCGGAGCGATCTTTCAGGTTCACTCCTGACAGTTGTAATTTTCGAGCCTCCTTGAGCAAGTAAAATGCGCGTTCACAGGCATCGTCATAGTTGAGCCCCTGGGGACGCACATTGGAAATGCAGTTTCTTTGGGAATCTTTAGAGCCTCGTTTAGCCCCCCAAGTGAGATACATACCCATGCTATCCGGAGAAGTTAGACCGGGCCTCTCTCCAATTAAAACCAGCACGGCCTTAGCGTTAAAACATTCACCAACATCATCCCCTACCGCTACTCTTCCTTGCTTTACGATTGTGATAGGTGCGAATTTCCATTGATGTTCATCATCAGCGCTTAAAAGAGAAATCAATCGAGTAACAACAGGCACGGCATGGTTTTGAATTGCGACAGAAGAAAGTCCATCAGCAATAACAATCGCAAGATCAATGTCAGTGTTATGCTCATTTGCTATCGAGTTTAGCGTTTGCCAAGAAGATTCATCGAGCTGCCGTCCTAAATCGGGCCTTTGCAGGTACATAAGCCGATCACTCACTTGACTGCTCACTACCACAGGAGGTTCTAAGGTGTTTTCAAGAATCGAGTAAGAGTCAGATAAACCAGCAACGAGAGACTCAATATTCAAACTGCAATGCACTGCATCCATAGCTTGGGCATGATCCAGCTGAAATGAGAGTAACTCGTTGGTTGGTACACTGTTCCCGCTGCGACCCAGAGCGATCCGAGCAGAGGTGAAGTCGCGTAACTTGCTCCAAGGGTTGTGTGTGACAACTTCAGACTCGTCTTGTGTGGACTGAGCAATGGTGATCACTTTACCCATGAGAATACCCCTTATTCAGTTGATTAATTGCTCCCGAAAACGAGCGAGAGATTTGCTCACTTAACCGAACGTCTTGCACGCTCTCGAAAATCTGCATCTCCATTAACCATTGTTCAAACTCTGGAGCTGGCTTCAGACCGAGTACTTTTCTTGCGTAAAGGGCATCGTGAAATGAGGTAGTTTGATAGTTGAGCATGATGTCATCAGACCCTGGAATACCCATGATGAAAGAGCACTCGGCCACGCCTAACAGTGTCAGCAAATTATCCATGTCATTCTGATCGGCATAGGCATGATTGGTGTAACAGATGTCGCAACCCATGGGTAAACCAAGCAGCTTCCCACAAAAATGATCTTCAAGCCCAGCACGAATGATCTGTTTGCCATCAAACAGGTACTCTGGGCCAATAAACCCAACAACTGTATTAACCAACAAAGGATCGAACTGTTTCGCGACAGCATAAGCACGAGCTTCGCAAGTCTGTTGATCGACCCCATGAAATGCATTCGCAGACAACGCTGTACCTTGTCCGGTTTCAAAATACATCACATTGTTTCCTACACTACCTCGATTCAAAGACAACGCGGCTTCATGGGCCTCTTTCAAAATTGATAAGTCTATTCCGAAGGTATCGTTCGTTCCTTGCGTGCCGCCTATCGACTGAAAAACTAGATCGACTGGTGCACCCATTTCAATGGCTTCGATCGTGTTCGTTACATGAGTTAACACACAAGACTGAGTCGGTATTTGATAGTGTTGAATCACCTCATCCATTAAGTTCATTAACTTGATAGCTTGAGGCACATTATCTGTTGCCGGATTGATACCGATAACCGCATCGCCATTTCCGTACATCAGACCATCAAAAATGGTCGCTGCGATACCGTTTAGAGAATCAGTGGGGTGATTCGGCTGTAAGCGAGTAGACAGGCGACTCGGCAAACCAATCGTATTCCGAAAAGCCGTGACAACTTGGCATTTTTTAGCAACGAGAATCAAATCCTGGTTGCGCATAATCTTACTGACTGCGGCCACCATTTCTGGTGTTAAACCTTGACGAATTTTAGCCAATGTTTCACCATCGGCTTCTTCACTCAGCAGCCAATTTCGAAAATCTCCGACCGTCAAGTGCTCAATCGGTTTAAAGGCTTCAAGGTCATGCGTATCGATAATTAGGCGAGTGATATCGTCGCTTTCGTATGGAATGACCGCCTCGTTAAGAAACGTTTTAAGTGGTAACTCAGACAGCGCCATTTGTGCGACTACACGTTCTGCCGCTGACTGAGCACAAACCCCAGCTAACGCATCGCCTGATCGCTCCGGTGTCGCTTTCGCCATCAAGTCAGCTAATGACTTAAAGGTATAGACTTTACTTCCTTGTTGCCGACGATAAGTTGCCGTCATTGCTCTTCCTCTTCACTATTTGGTTCGCTTTTTGCTGAACTATCAATAAGCTTTAAGAAAGTATTGCCAAATGTGTTCCGTAGCGTTATCAAAAACTGGCAACATTTATAAAACAATAATAAACAATAATAAACAATGAGTTACATAAAAACTGCTCCAACATGACTCACAAAAAAGGAATGAGCATCACAAGGATGAGTGACCAAACACCCCAAACCGCACCAATGCTGTGCATCAATCACACAAAGGATGCAAACCAACAAGCTGCAAGCCTAATAAACTGGCAACAGGAATACGATCAACTCAGCGATGGCCGATTTTTAGGTCAAATTCGAGAACGACGATTTCCCAATTTCCATGTATTTCGAGAAGACAGTAACCGCTCACTAAGACAGCAATGCAGGGTTGAACAGGGAGGTATTTGGTTGGGTTTGAGTGCGGAAAATAAACCGCTACACCTAAATCACAGCAAGTTTAATGCAAGCCAGCTTTTGCTTAGACAAGGTGGTGCAGATTTTGAGTTAATGACACCGGAGCAGTTCTCTATCTATGGAATAGTGCTCGACAAAAACTTCGTTCACACCATAGAGAATCAACTTGAGCTTGGGAGCATCCAAAACAACACATTGCACTTAACGGGTTTGACGGAAAAACACATTCAACAACTTAAATACTACTTAGGCACGTTACTTGGTTCCGCCGAGCCAAGATGGTCTGAAACCACACATCAAGCAATCTTAAAAGATGTTGTGCTGGAGTTGTTCTCACTCAGTTCACTGCACACGAGCCATCCGATATCAATCTCTCATCGTCAACACGTAATGCACCGTATAAAACAACAGCTACAGGATCTAGACTACCGTACACCGATAACCGTCAGTGAACTGTGTGACGCAGTACACGTCAGTCGCCGAACACTACAGTACACCTTTGAACATTGCTGTAATACTTCGCCAAAGCAGTTCATACATCGAATGCGCCTGAATCAAGTACGTAGAGTGCTACAAAGCCCTGAAGGTAATCGAACAATTGCAGAAATCGCTTTTGACTTTGGTTTTTTCCATCTCGGGCAGTTCAGTCAAAGCTACAAGCGGCTATTTGGTGAGACGCCAACTGAAACGAGAAAATGGGAGTCCAGCAAATAAAATGACAGGCAGTATATTCTTTCAGATCCTGCGTTGGGGCCATTTTATGCAGTCGCAATGATTTGCTGAAACTTAGCATGAAGCTCTTCAAGTGCCGCTTCAACATCCGGTTCTGCTCGGCTTAAATGTGCGATTAGCGTCATGAAGTAGCAGTCAAAAATCAACGGCATTTTGTCTTCAAGAACAGAACTTACGCTCGCAGATTGAAACAACTCTTGGTTAAACGACTGGTAATAATCCAAATCCCAAATCACCTCTTTCAACAAGGCTCGGCTCAGCTCGACGTTCGCAAAATAGTAGCGATAGTATTTCTCCGTCAGCGCCAAACCAATGTCGATAGCTGTCTTACCTTCCACACTGACTAGCGTTTCTTGGCTGATCTGTTGCAGTTGTGTCAGCATCCCTTCGCGCAAAATCGACAGTTTGGTCGGGAAGTGGCTGAACACCGTACCATCGGCGACTCCTGCTTCTCTCGCAATCTGCCTTGTGGTCGTCATGTCATAGCCATTCTGAGCAAAAGATGCCCACGCGGCTTTTAGGATTTTGTCTCTGGTTTGTTGTCGCTTCGTCATTGATGTATCTGCTTAATGAGCCTGAAAGGATCATACCTTGAGCGGCTGACATTGACAAATTGAGCGCGCTCAATTATAAAAAATGAGCACGCTCAAATTTTATATAAAAACAAAAGGAATCGCTCATGTACGTATTAAACAAACTAGGCCAAGGATTGATTTTCTTGCCGACCATATTCTGCTTTTCTTATATTTTAAGACCAATATTGATGGTGATTCTCATACCAGGTGGACTCGCACTTTTGGCGTTAATCGGTGGGGCAGAAGTCAGAGCAGAACTCAAAGCCATGCTGCTTGAGGATCTTTTTGGGGTCAGCCCATCGCACACCACCTCGAAAAAGGCGTAAGTGCGCTAGAAACGTTGGCAAGGTTAAGCAAAAAACAAAACGCGCAGGTATCGAGATCTCAATACCTGCGCGATATAGATGTTCTGAAAACAGGACTGGCGTTAGTCAGTATTCATGTTCTGACCGATTCGCCATAAAACGCCACTAGGGTCAAATAAACAACATTCGCGCATGCCCCAAGGTTGCTCGACCAGCTCAGTCAAACGCGAACCAAATTCCTCATGACCCACTTTGGATAAGTGCTGATGCCAGCTTTCTGCGTCTTCTACGAGCAAGTGCATCATGAAGTTATTGCCGTGTTCTGGCTCATAAAAATTCTGTAAAAGAAACGCGCAGCTGCCTTGAGAGAAGTACGCCACATCACCGAAGTCTGACGCCATATCAAAGCCTATCGCCTCATAAAAACGTTTTGAGAGCGCGTAATCTTTCGCTGGAACAAATGATTTGATTTCAACAATATTGAGGTTTTCCATTTCCAATTTCCTAAGCCCTTTTCCATCAAACTGACTGACGTAATCACGCTCTACGCCTTCTATTCGCCTTACGTATTTTTCTGCGATGGCAGTGGTACACACTCTACCATTTGCGTTTGTAACCACGTGATGAATTTGTGTTCGAGTTCTGTACGCTTTTTATCTTGGCTCAATAAAACATAATTGCAACCTGATGACACAAAACCAAATGGCGCGACCAAATTACCGCGCTTAATATCGTCCATAACAAAAGGATACGATCCCATCGCCACGCCTAAGCCATCCACTGCGGCTTGTATGCAAAAATAAAAATGCGCGAATGATTGCTGAGTGTTGCCGTTGAAGGTTTCACAACGTGTTGATCGCTGCCAATCCGCCCAAGCATGCGGTCTAGTTTGGCTATTCAACAATCGAACTGCATCCAAATCGTCTCGAATGGATTGCCAATATTCAGGAGAAAAGACTGGCCCCACCCACTCTTCCACAAGAATGTTTTTGTTGTAATCGTGCTGCTGAGCAAAATCGTCTCGACGAATCGCCATCGAAAGCCCGGTTGATCCTAATGTTACCGGGCCTCCGGCCGTCGACAAACGAACATCAGCACGGTGTTCGTCATTAAACGCAGCAAGCCTTGGCATCAACCAACGCATGGTTAATGTCGGTTCACAAGACACTTCAAGATGCTGATGCTTTTCTTGAATGAGTGTATTCACGCCTGTTTCTAGCGCTTGGAATGCCGTTTCTGTGTATGTCTTGAGTAATTCACCTTCTGCCGTCAACACGGCTTTCCTACCCTCTTTCAAAAACAAAGGTTGCGACAGGTATTGCTCAAGTTGCTTGATCTGCTTACTCACGGCTCCGTGGGTGATGTTCAGTTTGTCAGCCGCTTCAGTGTAGCTTGAAGAGCTCGCTGCAACGTGGAAGACATAGAAAGATTTTAGGTGACGCATCTGTGAGTTTTTCTCACCAATATGGGAATATTTTTCGATTATAGTCAGTAACAAAGACGCCTACAATTCCGCTACATCACAGACTTTATCATTCAAACAGGAAACCGATATGGAATTTGTAACTCTTGCGTTATTGGGTGTACTTATTGTTATTAGCCCTGGCGCAGACTTTGTTTTGGTATTAAGAAACAGTTTAAATCAAGGACGAGAAGCTGGCGTATACAGTGCGATTGGTATCAGCATGGCGATAAGCATCCACATCGCTTACTCCATGCTGGGGATCAGTTACTTAATTTCACAAAATGAATGGTTGTTTAATCTCGTACGCTACCTTGGGGCTGCTTATCTTGTCTACCTTGGGATTAAAGGAATATTCTCCTCGCAGCCTGCGTCAAACTCAGAAACCATTCAACAGAGCGAGTATTCAATGTGGCGATTTTTCATACAGGGATTTCTGTGTAATTTACTCAATCCTAAGACGATGCTGTTTTTTCTGAGTATTTTTAGCCAAGTGATTTCTCCCGATTCTAGTCAGCAACATATCGCCTTATTTTACGGGATTTATATGATTGCGCTGCACGGTATTTGGTTTTCTATCGTTGCTGTTTTATTCACGTCACCCCAATTACAAGCCTTCTTGTTGAAGATTAAGCATCGACTCAATCAAGCATGTGGGGCGGGATTGGTCATTTTCGGCGCGATGCTGGGCTTAAAGACTTAATGCGCTTGCGATCAGATTTCGACCATAAACAATGCGGCTACTAGAGCCGCATGACAATCCACAAACCTGCGGTCTGATAAGTGAAACGTTTATTGAGTGATAACGGTGAGCGTATCCCAATCAATCGTGAAGCGAACTTGTGCCTCAGTGTAGTGGCTCGTTGTGCCTTGATCGTACCAGTTACACGCATTGCGAGAGAAACCTTCTTCAACTTCTTTCATGCCAGCTCGTGCGATCATCTCCGTTTTTGGCTCTTCTCCGCGCTCAAATTCTGGTGTGAACACGTACTGGAATTTCGGTTTGAAACCGTAGATCAAACGCGGCAAGTTCTCTTCTGGTAATAGGTTCTCATTTGAACAACCTGTGTAGTGGTAAACGCCCGCCCATTTACCGTAGTACTGGTAATCGTTGGTGTAAATTTGGCTAAGAGAGGTGGTCCACTTAACGCCCATACCGCGTTCCATGGACGCCTTTGGTTTGGCTGCGGTGACGTAATCCTTACTTGAGTAGCGAGACGTATAAGCCACACCGAGATCGGTCGTCAACGAGCCAGAAAAACTTGGTGCCGAGCCCGGTGTTGCAGTCGCGGTTAAGCCGATAGACGGTGCAACCGTGGTTGTCGATACCGAAACATCATTGGCTTCGTTTTGCGGTGAGTAATCCTCACTAAATACAGGCGTGCCACCAGCTTGATAGATGCTGTAATCGAACGCAACTGGGTAGTTTTGAGTAAAACGGTCAACAATCGCTGCATCAAAAGTGTGTTTTACACCCGGCTTACCTGGTACATAACCATTCCCTAGAGTGATCACGCGAGCCGCTTTTTTGTCGTTCTTTGAGTTATGGAATAACTCAACCAGTAACTTCATCTGCACGCGGCTACCACGAAACTCGTACGGGAAAAGCTCAGGCTCGCTTTGCATCACGACCTCATAACTTTTCTTCACGTAACCTTCTAGCGCGATGTTATCAATCAAGACACTTTCTACAACCTTGTTATCAGAAGCAGCAGCAGTAGCGGAAATCCCTAACATTAGGGGAAGCAGTATTTTCTTATTCATTATTTTATTACCTTACTTGGGAACAGTCCCAAATCAAGCTAACATATTGAATACACTGCATCAACGTGACGAAAACGATTCACATTATCAATAGTTTGACCTACACCCAGAAATGAAAAAAAAACAGCCAACTTACGCTGGCTGTTTCGATGCAGTTAATGAATGACCCGTGCGTCCCCTTTAAATAACTGAGACAAATCGATAGTGAATATTGTCACTGTCGGACGTTTAGGCAGAGCATTTTCGATCGAAAACTCTGGCCCAGCTGGAACGAGGGGGAAGTGAATAGCCGTCGGCCACGTTGACGAAGCTTCATTACCGCTCGGCTCAGATATTGAGAAAGAAAACGCGGGTAAACGGGTCATAACACTTACCTCAAATGACTGATTCGCGGGCTCAAGCGAGCCCGCTTAGGTTTTGCAATGTTATTGTTGTTTTAACGCCTACTTAATCACTAACGATTGATAACGTTAGATATCAAGTTCTTTGTCTTCAACGTGGTTGGTGATCATCGCTTCAGTCGTGATCATCAAGCCAGCAACAGACGCCGCGAATTGAAGCGCTGAACGTGTTACTTTCGCAGGGTCCAAGATACCCATTTCGATCATGCTGCCGTATTCACCTGTTGCAGCGTTGTAACCGTAATCGGCATCACCCGCTTTGACAGCATTCGCTACGACTGAAGCTTCGTCACCTGCGTTAGTTGCGATTTGACGAAGAGGCTCTTCCATCGCACGTAGCGCAACTCGGATACCCACGTTTTGGTCATCGTTGTCACCTTTTAGATCCGCCAATTCTTTCGCGATCTTAGTTAGGGCAACACCACCACCAGCAACAATACCTTCTTCAACCGCTGCGCGAGTAGCGTGTAGCGCATCGTCCACGCGGTCTTTCTTCTCTTTCATCTCAACTTCAGTTGCAGCGCCGATCTTGATCACCGCTACGCCGCCAGAAAGCTTCGCAACACGTTGTTGAAGCTTGTCTTTGTCGTATTGAGAAGTGGTTGTTTCGATTTGTTTTTCAATCGAAGCCACACGATCAGCAATCGCGCTTGCTTCTGCTGCGCCACCCACGATGGTTGTTGTGTCTTTGGTGATGGTCACTTTCTTCGCACTACCTAGTTGCTCTAGCGTTGCTTTTTCAAGCTCTAGGCCGATTTCTTCAGAGATGACCGTACCTGCGGTTAGTACCGCAATGTCTTCCATCATCGCTTTACGGTTGTCACCAAAACCAGGTGCTTTCACCGCCGTCGCACGCACGATGCCACGCATGTTGTTCACAACCAATGTCGCTAGCGCTTCACCTTCGATGTCTTCAGCAATGATCAATAGCGAGCGAGAAGATTTCGCCACTTCTTCTAGCACTGGCAATAGTTCGCGGATGCTGCTGACTTTTTTGTCCACCAATAGGATGTAAGGGTTGTCTAGCTCTACGCTGCCATTTTCTTGGTTAGTGATGAAGTATGGCGACAAGTAACCGCGGTCGAATTGCATACCTTCAACCACAGACAATTCGTTGTCTAGACCTTGGCCTTCTTCCACCGTAATCACGCCATTGCGACCCACTTTTTCCATCGCTTCTGCAATGATTTCACCGATCGCGCGATCGCTGTTTGCAGAAATGCTACCCACTTGGGTGATGGATTCTTTGTCGCTGCATGGCTTAGACATTTCACGTAGTTTCTCAACCGCCGCTTCAGTAGCTTTGTCGATACCACGTTTTAGGTCCATTGGGTTCATGCCAGAAGCTACCGCTTTAAGACCTTCGTTGATGAAAGATTGCGCCAGTACAGTAGCGGTCGTTGTACCGTCACCCGCTTCATCATTCGCTTTGGACGCCACTTGTTTCACCATTTGTGCGCCCATGTTTTCGAACTTGTCTTTCAGTTCGATTTCTTTCGCTACCGACACACCATCTTTAGTAATGGTTGGCGCGCCGTAAGATTTATCAAGCACAACGTTGCGGCCTTTAGGGCCTAGTGTCACTTTTACTGCGTCCGCCAGTAAGTTCACACCTTTCAGCATTTTTTGACGTGCGTCATTAGCAAATAATACGTCTTTTGCAGCCATAATTATCTCCTCAAAAAACTACTACAAAAATAATTACTCAACGATTGCTAACACATCAGATTCGGACAGAATCAAGTATTCTGCGCCGTCAATTTTCTCGGTTTTCATCCCGTAACCGTCATTGAAAATGATTTGGTCGCCCACTTTGACTTCCATCGCAGCGCGTTCGCCATTTTCAAGGCGTTTACCTAAACCAACAGCAATGACTTTCCCGCGGTTTGATTTTTTCACCGACTGAGAAGTTAAAACGATTCCCCCTTCAGATTTATTTTCCACCTCTTGTCTTTCAACAATTAGCTTGTCATTTAAAGGACGAATTTTCATTTTTAAGTGCCTCCTACTTGGAACCAAAAATAAAAGACAGAATAAACATCAAGATGGATTTGCGAGTCGACCGCTCGCTTTCGATGAGAATAATAAGGTCGAAAAATTGGAGTTCAAGAGGTGGATTTCATAAAAATTTTTTATTGAATTGAATAAAATCTTCTATCGAAAATTTTGACATTCACGACCACTTAAAACCTCTTTATGATGGAAAATGTGTTCAATCAAATCTAGAGTGGTTACATACTCTTAAAAAGGATAATCAAACAATGAAAAAGGTCGTATCTCTGTTTCTTGTAACATTGTGCGTTAGTTTGCTTTCTTTCAGCGTTGCGGCTTCTGAGCGTGCTGAGCAAGGGTGGCAACTGATTGAGAAAGGCGCAATGATTGTCGATGTGCGCACGCCGCAAGAGTTCTCTGAGGGGCATGTAGACAATGCGGTCAATTTCCCTCTATCTGAGCTTGATAAACATTTCCAAGACGTCGATAAAGATCAAGCGATCGTATTGTACTGCCGCAGTGGTAACCGCTCTGGTAAAGCGTATCAATATTTGCAATCTCAAGGGTTCACGAATCTGCACAATGCAGGTGGCTTAGAAGAACTGCAAGACGCCAAATAATCATCTCTGTTCTAATTTCAAAAATAAAAGTGCAGAGGGCGTTGCAGACTTATTGCAACGCCCTCTGTTACTAAATAATTCTCTTCCGCTACTACTCTATTTGGGCCCGGCCTCAAACTGAGTCAGGTTATCCGATATCTCAAGCCACGGCGCTTTGGACGCGACAAAAATATGGAAATCTGGCTTGTGGGATGGAGTATCATCCAAGACACCTAGGCGAATATTGACAATCCCATTGTTCTTTTTCGAATACAGGCTCGATCCACAATGGCGACAAAAACATAACATGGTATTTTCGCTTTTCTGATAAGTTTGAATATCCTCTTTTCCTTGGATAATGAGCAACTTATCTAGAGCAATACCGCCCGCCGATGAATAGTCAGAGCCAGTAAATTTTCGACATTCCGAGCAATGGCAATTTCCCATGTACTTGAATTCATCTGCCACTTCCAATTTCACCTTACCACACAGACATGAGCCTTTGAGTACTTCCATTTGAGTCCCTTTTTGTTATGAATCTAATTGAATTAGACGAATACACCGACACCATGCCACTGCAATGCGAAAAATTAAAGGCAGGTAATACAGGTTTTCAAAAATGAAACGAAAATGTAAAACACTCTACTCAGAGGAAAGATAGGTGTGCTCAGCACGTGAGAGCTCAAGCTATTGTCGATACAAAAACACCAAGCAAGACGCTTGGTGTTTTCTTAATATTTTGTCTAACACAGTCATCGCTCTTAATGAGAGACGCCGTGTTGAGAAAGTGTAGTGCTTAGAAAATGCAGTGCTTAGTAAAGCTGGTGGCTTCGTTTGCACTCCAGTCACCTTTTGGCTTATCTTTCAAGTTCTCACACCATTGCTCGCTGCCCACACCATCTTGAAGAACACAGTGCTTCGCAAAGTCTACTGCGTTGTCTGCTGTCCATTCTGTTTTTGGCTTATCGCGCATGTCGTTACACCAGCCTTCAGTGCCCACTTCATCACTACAAGCGGTTAAAGCAGAAGCCGCCAACATCAGCATGACTAGTTTTTTCATAAATTTAAGGTTCCAGTTGCAAACAATATTAAAATAA
Source organism: Vibrio sp. T9 (assembly GCF_003123985.1). Lineage (NCBI taxonomy): Bacteria > Pseudomonadati > Pseudomonadota > Gammaproteobacteria > Vibrionales > Vibrionaceae > Vibrio > Vibrio sp. T9. The sequence goes on along the minus strand of NZ_NIGY01000003.1, from coordinate 145,040 downwards.
AACTCAATCGCTTCAACAAATGCCCATTCAACTGTCTGAACTAAGCAGTCACTTGTTGAAGTGACTTTTGTATCAACTATAACGAAATTATCAGTCTACGTGTTAAGACACCGAAAAATTATTGAGCCAAGCTGCGTAAATGACACCATAAACACCTATAGGCAGCGCGCTTGCGTTAATGCGCTGATCTTAGAAGACCCCGTGCCAAAACATGCTAAACGTAACTCTAACGCCATTTGCTCAAAGTGCTCGACCACCGCTTGAGTGCTTATGGTAGCCGCTTTCAAAACTGCGCCCGCTTGCCCAACGAGATTGGCGCCCAAATGTATGGCTTTCGCCGCTTCAAGTCCGTTATGCACACCACCTGAGGCGATCAAAGGTAATGTAGGATACTGTGCTCGTATTTGAGTCAAACATTTTGCCGTTGGGATGCCCCAATCGCGGAAAAGTTCGGCTGCACGCTGCATTTTCGGGTTATCTTGGCAATAGCCTTCAACCGCGCTCCAACTTGTGCCACCCGCGCCCGCTACGTCAATGGCATCCACACCGGCGTCAACCAATCGCTGCGCAACGTGACCACTAATACCAAAACCGACTTCTTTAATAATGATCGGAACATTCACGCGAGATTTAAGCTGCTCGATAGCGTGTAAGACCCCAATCCAATTATGGTCGCCATTTTTCTGAAACGCTTCCTGCATTGGGTTTACGTGTACAAACAACGCATCCGCTTGAATGGATTCAACCGCACGCTGCGCATTATCAAGTTTACCTTTGTCGCGCAATTGAGCGGCTCCAAGGTTAGAATAAAGCGGCACATCTTTGGCTAAATCACGAATGGTTTTGCCTAGACCTGCGTGTTGGCGATCTTCTAAGCTAATACGCTGCGAACCCACGCCCATCGCAATGCCTAATTCACTGGCAGCTTCAGCCAAACGACAATTGATCACTTCAGCGTCTTTCGCTCCACCTGTCATTGAGCTAATCAAAAACGGCAGCGCCAGTCGGTGGCCAAGAAACTCTGTCGATAGGTCGATCGCCTGAAAGTCACATTCTGGCAGCGCGCAGTGTTCAAACTCGACAGACTCAAAGCCCGCCGTTTTATGCTTCATGCTCATGTCATGATGTAAAACAGCGTCTAGATGTAAATCTTTTCGGTTAGTTTGCGGAGCCATAATGTCACCCTAAAGTAAAACAGTCGCGCAGTATTGCGATCCTTATCAGTAACGTCAATGCGAATTTTCTGAATTCACGAGATTACTTTTCCGAAACCAGTAATGAATCACGACTTACTCTGACATTATAGAAAGAGAAACTCGCCTTCTGTTTTAAACAAGCAGGCGAGTGTTTCTCCAAGTTGAAGTAATCAGCGTGCGAGACACCACGATAAAAATGGGCCGCATACTTCTCTAATTTACTTTGCGCTTTCTGACAGAATCAGAGACACAACGGTGCTTGTGGTGGTTGGAGCAAACTGCTCAGGATCATCACAGAATTGAATTTTCCCTTTTTCTTCAACGTGGAACAACGGCACTACCGAGTTCCCTTTGTGATGCGCTAAATAGTCTTGATACGTAAAGTTGTCGCTCAATTTCGTGTGTTTTATCTCTGCACCGCGGCTCAACAAACTGGCCAGTTGGGTATAGCTTACGTTACCGCCCATCAGCAATTTACCGTGGTACTCCTGAGCCACGGAGTGCTTCTCGCTACCATTGCCGTTGGTTTTCACTTTTTGCAAGCAGTGAACTTTATCTTCACCAAACTCGTCGACAAATTGCATGCAAGCCATAATGTTGAAATGCTGGTCAGGCGTTAATGCAACGACTTGTCCCACCCCTATCAGGTTCAAATTGTCATCTGCGTGACTAGAAATCGGATTCCCGTAGTAGTAATCCAGCCCCAACATACGAACTTGACTGATGTACTCCCAGTTAGAATCGGTCATCAATATACGGCGGTCATAGCGTGCCAACGCTTGACCAATTTCTCTGGCTACTCGGTTAGCACCAATCAACAAGAAGCCGCGTGGCGCTGGCTCCGCGACGCCCAACATCAATGCGACAGGACGTGCCGTTGCACTTTGTAAAACAACCGTTCCGATGATCACCATGAAGGTCATAGGTACCAGTAAAATCGCTTCATCAATACCGTATTCGGTCAATTTGATCGCGAAAAGAGACGAAATAGAGGCAGCGACAATACCGCGCGGTGCAACCCAAGACAGAAACAGTTTATCTTTAAGTCTCAAGTTACTGCGGATGGTTGAGAGGAAAATCGACAACGGGCGCGACACCAACTGCATAAATACAAACAGCAATAACGCGCCACTACCCAGCGCAGCAAAATCATCCAAGCTAATGCGTGCAGCAAGGAAAATAAATAGGCCGGTGATCAGCAATATGGTCAAGTGCTCTTTAAAGTGTAGAATTTGTTGAATATTGATGCCCTTTGCGTTGGCAAGCCACATACCCATTACAGTAACCGTGAGTAATCCGGCTTCAGACTCAATATGGTTGGAGACGGAAAATACGCCGAGCACGATCATCAAAACCGCAAATGGCTGCAAGTATTCCGGTAGCCACGCACGGCGCATAATCGTTGCGACTGCTGCGCCGGAGGCCGCACCAAGAATGACGCCCACGGCAATGAGCGTCCCGAACACTTCGACGCTATTTATCGCGCTGTGCGATACGATGAACTCATAAACCATCACAACAAAAAGCGCACCGAGTGGATCAATCAAGATCCCCTCCCAACGCAAAATATTAGCAAGCGTACTGTTAGGCCTTACCGTCCGAAGAAGTGGCACGATCACCGTCGGACCTGTTACCACGGTTAAGCTGCCGAACAACATGGCGAGCTCCCAAGTAAAACCGAGGAAATAGTGCGTCGCAATACTGGTTGCTGCCCACGAAATGATGGCCCCGATGGAAACGATACTCCAGACTGAGCCACTCACACCGCGAATTTCTTTAAAATTTAGGGTCAAGCTGCCTTCGAAAAGAATCACCGCAACCGCCAATGAAACCAACGGAAAGAGCAAATTCCCTAAAATCTCATCTGGATTTAACCACTGCATAAATGGCCCGACAATCAACCCAGCTAGCAGCAAAAATAAAATCGCTGGTAAGCGCAATCGCCATGCCAACCACTGACAACCTAAACCAATGACCCCAACCGCTGATAGAACCAGCGCTTCATTACCCACTTGCATTAATCATTACCTGTTTTGTCTTTTTTCGCGTGAATGCGCTATACCCAAATAACCTCGGGCGTGCGGTTCAATAAGCATGACTTGGCATGCAGACTAAACGGCTTACCTTCGACTCTTCGACAGCATGCCTCTGAAATGCACATTTTTGAGGTCACTTGGGTATCGCATCAGAATTATGAATATAGTTGACCCCCAATGACTTAACGACTCATTTCTGTTCATCAGATCTTAAAGTGACACACAAGTATGTCGCTTTGTCGAATTCATCATTACGCATTGAGTTTCATTATGTAGAATGATTCTTAAAGAAAGCGCGGAACCTAGCACTATATGAAGCTAAGGCAAAGCGCTTGGACTAAGCTTTAGCGTACGTGCTCAAAGTTAAGAATCGTGTGTCACGCGACGTACGCAGGGAGAAATGGATTGTACGTAATACTAGCACTGTTCATGGCGTTGCTCGCCATCCTCATCGGAGTGAAAGCCGCCAACCGAGCAGCACTTTTAGAAAAAGAGCTAACCAAACTTCGTGAAGAGGTAACATCACTGCGAGTCAGTCTAAATAAGGACTCGAACCAACCAACGCGTCAACAATCCAGCGTTGAAGAGGTAACAAAAGAGGCAAACTCCTCATCCTCTAAGGAGCATGACCCGATTACCGACCGAGCATCTTATCCAAACACGACACATCAAGCTCAATACCAGGCAAGCGAAGTTCAACTGGACGTTTTTAGTCAAGAACAAGAGTCTATATTGCCAAGTAGAGTGCAGAGCCTGTTTAGCAACATTCAAGAAAACTGGTTGGTTTGGGTGGGCGCGCTGGCAATGCTAATTGGTGGGGGGTATCTCGTACAGGTTATTGGTAGTCACATTGAATTTTCGCCATTTATGCGTGTGTCCTTTGCGTTTGTACTCTCGTTACTTATGGTGCTTGTTGGAGAATGGTTCCACCGCAAAGAACAACAAAATCCTCAACGAGCAACACGAGCCCAAGGCTTTACTTATGTGCCTGCCGCCGTTACCGGAACCGGGCTAACTGGTATTTACTGCACGGTTATCTTTGCGTTTGTTGTTTATCAAATGCTGACGCCTAGTGTCTCGCTTATCATCTTAGCCGCTGCTGCATTTTGTAGCTTGGCTCTATCTTTACAGCAAGGGCCGTTGATGGCGGTGCTTGGTCTGATTGGTGGATATACCGCACCGTTATGGATTGGTGGAAGCGAGCCTAATTACTTCTTATTAGCTGGGTATATCAGCGCGATCTCGGTCGCGGCAACATTGCTAATGCAAAAAGTGCGTAGTGCATGGATTTCTCCAAGCATCGCGCTTCCACATGTTGTTTGGATGCTGTTGCTCATTGAAAGCATGCCGCTTGAGACGCTTTTTTCTTGGCTGGCTATTTATCTCTCAATTACGCTCTATCTTATTTTCGCCGTTCCAAGACTGGGTTGGACACTCAATCCTCGTTCTCATCACTGCCAGAATAAGTGGACAAATCCGCCGACCGCTACCTCTCTCGCGATTGCGTTATTGACCTTTTCGGCTGTCACTAGAATGCCAGAATTGGACACACTGCACATGGTGTACTGTTATGCGCTGCTCGTTGCGACAGTATGGCTCCCAGCGGTTCGCACAGGTTGGTCATTGCGCGTATTTTTGCCTTCCATATTGGTCTCTGCGACCGCACTTGTTATCCTCACTGTCGCGTTTGACTCTTTGTATATGCCAGAACATGGTGCCAGTATCTTACTCGCATTGGCCACCAGTATTGCACTGATCTGCTGTCGAACTTATTGCCAGTCACTCAGTGACCGATCGCAACTTAGCGGCGTACTTCTGTTGGTACTGGCTCCAGCAATGAGTTTGATTACGTTGTTTTATATCGACGAATTTATGCAAGGCTACCTGTGGCACTGGACTGCATTTTGCGCATTGGTGACCGTTTATTACGTTGTACTTGGTCAACGCTTGCATTCGCTAGCATTGGAATGTTCAGCCGTCATGCACGCTTTAATTGTAGGCGTCGCCTTTGTTTGGTTAAGCGATACCTGGTTGACGACAGCCATCTCGATACAAGTTGCCGTAATGGCGTTACAGACTCAATCAGGGGTATTTCGCCCCGCAAGTTGGGCGATTAAAGTCGCGATGGGGATACTGGTCATCCGCCTCACTCTTTTACCCTTCATCCCTGAATGGCAACCCGTAGAAGCAGGACATTGGGCTTGGGTTATTGTGAGTTACCTACCGTCTCTCATCATCCTGCTCTATGCTCGAGCAACGCTAAAGCAAGTGGACCTCGAACTGACCAACTGGTTTGAAGGCGCATTTTTGCATGTATTCTTAATGGCGCTATTCACCCAAACCAACTACTGGTTAACTGGGCAGTACGGCTATTTAGGACACCTTGATTTCACAAGCGCCATCGTTTTTGCTAACCAAGCGTTGGTTATGGGTTTGGTGTACAGCTACCGTAGCCAATTTGCACAACGCTTAAGCCGCATCTATGAAGCCTACAGCTACCTGCTTTGGTGTGCCTTCGCATTGCTGATAATTTTGCTTAATACGGCAGAGTCGCCATTGGTGACTGACAACGTCTCAGCCCAAGCTCTTCCCGTCATTAATATGCTAAGCGTCGGCTGGTTGCTGCCAGCTTGCATTCTACTTATCGCAACCTTTAGAGGCTGGAATACGTTACAGGTTCATCGATTTGCGGTTGCTAGCCTAGGCTTTGCACTTGCTGCTATTTGGTTAGGTATGTCTATCCGTCAATTCTGGCAAACCACATCCATGATGTTGTACCAACCGACCAGCATGGCAGAACTGTTCAGTTATTCAGTAGCAGGTTTGCTCGTGGGTGGATTGCTTACTTGGCGCGGTGTGACACACAGAGGGTTGATGATGCAGCGCGTGGGTCTAGTGGTTTTAGCTTTTGTCGCACTCAAAGTATTCTTATGGGATGTTAGTTCTCTGGATGGGTTCTGGAGAGCAATCAGCTTCTTAGGTTTAGGAGCATCTTTAATCGCGCTTGGGTGGTTATTCCAGAAATTGAATCGCTCGGTGGCAAAAGCACTCGAACCATAAACGAATTAAAGAGAGATTCCCGACAATGCACCGTTCTCGTTATTGGGGGGCGATAGCGATGCAAAGCCGGGAATCATTGGAGTGTTCGTTATTTTAGCAACGCAACAACCGTATGACGACGCACGTTTGCTTGTGCATTCAACGCTTGAAAAGTCGAGGTAAACTCACCAGACTTCTGCACAAAACCATCCAGTTTTGCATTCACATCATCCACAGAAAGCTGCGCGGTTTTATTTTGAATTGAGCGCATTTGAGTATTCAACTCTCCATGAAATGCTTTCGCTTCCTGCAAGCTCGTTTGCACTTGTCTTAGGTGCTGGTTCACTTTGGCAATCGTCTGTTTCATACCATCGCGTGACGCCAAATCAAACCCAAGTTCTGCAATACCATCTGGCTCTGACTTTAGATTTAGAACGTTCGGCTGGCCCGCAGGAAAACGGTGCCCTTCGCCCGTGACCATCACTTTCTGCTGCATTTGCTGATAAGCGTTGTCTCTGGCTTCAAATAAAATGCTGCCATCGTCAGCTAATGAGGCACGCATCCCTAAAGCAATCAAGCTTCGGTCAAGCATTTTGACAGTTCGAGCACCATCGGCTTGTCCATCGAACTGAATCATTACCGCTTGACCCTGAGGGAAATCCAAACGAATTTGCTCAGCCTTGTCACTTAAGCGATGCACGTTCAAGCCAGGAATGGAAAAGCGACGAATGTCTGCTTTATCTAGCTTTAAATGCAGTTCGTTGTTGAGCACTTTCTGGCCGTCGAAACGAGCATGCTCCACAACGTTCTGAATGGTGGCTTTAGAACGAACCAATGTATCCTGCAAGCCAGGTACATTTTGCACGCCTTGATTCACCGCTTGCGTCAAACCACGTTTAATTTGAGTCAGCTCTTTGCCAATCACCTGCAACGATTTCGATGCGATCTGCACTGCCGTCGCTTGCTGCTGACCCTGGGTCAGTTGAATCCCAGAGACAGAGTAGGCTGACGCAGTGTCAGCCTGAACTTGCGCCGGGCGCGGTTTAATTGCAGCACTTGAGTCTGCAGAACGGGTCGGCATGATAGAGGCTTGTTCTTGCCCACCCAAGCGTATGCTATGGGGTCTAACCTCTACTGTACTCATTACCATAAAAGAACTTCCTAACCTTATAGACGGTCAAACAACGATAGATCATTGATCTTTACATAGCTCGCTTGCGTTGCTTGCAAAGCCGCCATGTAATTGCTCAAGCGTACCGATGCTTCACCGTAATCCAGAGCTGAGAGGTCACCTGATACTTTATCGACGAACAGTTTATTCTCACCATGAGCACCGCCAACCAAATCTAGGTTATTGTGTCGGCCACCAATCTCCGTCATCGTGCCAAGTACGCTTGCCAACGTATCATCAATGGCACTCAGGCTTGCGTCCACTTCAGCTTGGAAATTCGGACTCGGGTTCTCAAATTCTGTAATTAGATTATTAATTTGATCCAGTACGTTTTTGCCGCCACCAAGGTCCAAAATGTCCTTTGCCGTCATGTTGGAATCCATCGTTACGCCTTTCGCAATCGTCACGACACGTTTATCGCTGTTGCCCTCGATGACATAACTACCGCTTGCACTGTTTATAGCAGGGGTGTCAGTTTTGGTGCCTGAAAATAGGTAATGTCCTTCTTCATCCTGAGCATTGAAAGACGACTCAATTGAATCACGATAGCTCTTTAGCTCCGTGATCATACCGGTACGGTCTTGATCAGTCAGTGAGCCATTCGCGCCCCATAATGCAATATCACGCATGCTCATTAGGCTCTCTTTCACTGAGTCTAAATGTGTTTCTTGACTCGAAAGCGTGGTTTTGACGTTTGCGATATTGTTTTGATATTGGGAGATGGCGCTGTTTTCACGATCCAAATTAAGCAGCTTAATCGATGCCATTGGATCGTCAGATAGTTTAGTTAGACGCTCACCTGTCGTCATTTGTTGTAGCACGTGCCCCAGACCTGCATTGTTACCTTGCAGGCTTTGCAGCATCATTTGGCTAAATTGATTGTCACTGATTCGCATCTGGGTTTCCTTTAGAATAACTGCAATACAGAATCGAACAGCTGATTCGCTGTGCTGATCACTTTCATGTTGGCATTGTGTGCATTAGCAAACGTCATTAAGTTAGCCGCTTCTTCATCACTGTTAACGGCACTCACATTGTCACGAGCCGCATGTGCTTGCTTGTTCATGGCTAACTTAGCTTGGTAATCAGCGTCTGCTTGGCGTGCTTTAATCGCGGTTTGACCCACCATAGAACTGAATGCGTCATTCAAGCTCACTGAGCCATAGCCAGTCACAGAAACAGGCTTGTTGCTTAAATTAATCAACGACTGCAATACATCCGCATTACCTGGCGTACCATCACTTGAAAACGCAAGCTCACCTGGAGTCAACTCAGTGATATCCAAACTTGCCGCTGGGTTGGCAGGGTCGTAACTGAACAATGGTTTACCTGGGTTACCATTTAAATCTTGTCCAGTAGCGAGCACAGCGTTGTATTCATCCGCTAATGCTTTCGCCATGTCATTCAAAGCCAATTGGTTTGGTTTTAATACATCGGTTTGATAATCGTTAATCGCACCTAATTTGCCACCAAGAGAGTCACCAATCGCAAAACTTTGGCTTGAGAATGTTACGTGTAAGTCTGCTACGTAAGGGTCACTAGGATCTGGAACGGCTGCGAGTTTGCCATGGTCCGTGCCCATCACAAGTGGCTGACCAGAGGTCAACGTTACCTGAACACTGCCGTCAGGCTGTTCTGTTGTTCTGATTTCGATGGTTTGAGATAACTCGCCGATCAATTTATCTCGTTCATCCATAAGTTGCGATGGGTTGCCGCCTGTTCCTTGCATTTCAACCAGCTGCTTGTTTACCTTCGCGATGTTTTCCATGAGGCTATTCGCGTGGTTGAGTGCCGCATTACGCTGGTCGCTCATATCTTTATGTTGGTTGTGCAAAGACTCGGTCAACGTATTAAAGCGGCGCGCCAACGCTTCAGATTCGTTGATGATTTGTTGACGGTAAGGGATCGACTCAGGCTTAACCGTAGCATCGTTAAGCGCAGCGTTTAGAGAGTCCAAACCAGCAGAAATACTGAAGCCATCGGCCCCTAGCGTATTTTCCAATTGGCTCATGTTGCTGGTGTAACCAGAAGCGTACGCCGCCATACTGTTAGTTGACCACGTTTGCTTAATCAGAAATTGGTCTGTAACGCGGCGAATGCTGGTGACCTCTACCCCTAAACCAGGGCTTAAGCGGTTAGCTTTTCCGTCATCGACTGATGCCATCAATGCTTGTTGACGACTGTAGCCCACAGTATTCACGTTCGCCACGTTTTGTGCCGTTACGTCTAAGGCCACGCGGTTCGCGCCTAAACCTGAAAGGGCAATATTAACTAGGTTCATTTACAGCTCCATTTTCCTGATCAACGGCTGAGAAAACGCGGTAGTCATACCGGCATCACCGAGCACCTGTTTTACAGAGGCGACAGCTTGAGAGGCGGTATTAAATAAGCTTGAGTTCCCCTCAATCTCGTTAGCATCAAGCTGTGAGATAGATTCAGAATTCGCACCTTTACCATCGTTTGCAGATGAGATGTTACGCGCAGCATCAAAGGCGACTTCGCGCATAGAGGGGCTAAGTTGCTGGATGAGCATATTGGCAATGCCGGAGCTCTGCTTTTTCGCCAGTTCCATTGCCAGTTGCCCATCGTACATATCGCGGAAAACACCTTGCTGTTGGCTCGCAAACGGGCTGTCTTTATCCGCTAGAACATCGCTGCTGCTGCGCATTTGACGCAGCACCATTTGTAAAAACATCGCCTCAAATTGACCCGCCACTACTTCAAGCGCGCCTTCTTGATCTCGACTCTGCTTGATGTTGGCAAGTGCGCTGTTGTCGTGATACAGCATCGAATTCAGTTGAGTTTGTTCATTGGTACTGTCTAGTTTCATCCTTAACTCCTTAAATCACGACCAATTCAGCGTTCAATGCACCCGCTTCGCTCAGTGCTTGCAGGATAGACATTAAGTCAGTAGGTGTGGCACCTAAGCTGTTTACCGCAGTCACAATAGTGTTGAGCTCCGTGCCTGGAGGCCAAATCACCATTTGAGCTAAATCTTCGTTCACATCAAGATCCGTTTGGTTAACGACTTTCGTATCGCCATTTGCAAACGCATTTGGCTGACTGACTTGTTGTGATTCAGAAATTCGCACGGTTAAGTTGCCATGGCTCACTGCTGCCTCACTCACTTTGACACTCTTACCGATCACGACCGTTCCCGTGCGAGAGTTAAAGACAATTCGAGCTGGCTTGCGGCCTTCCACGACGCTCATTTCTTCAAGCATCGACATCATCACTACGCGCTGTTGGGTATCTTTTGGTGCACGCATATCAATGCGCGCTTTATTGATCGCAACAGCAACGTTAGGCCCAAAAGTATTGTTAATTTCACGCGCGATATTTTTTGCCGTCGTGAAGCTTGGTTTACGCAGGTTTAAGGTGACTTCATCACGCTGGTTGAAATCAGTTTTGATTTCTCTCTCTAACGTCGCACCATTCGGGACGCGACCTGCCGTTGGCGTATTAACTTCGACTTTGGAGCCACTTCGCCCTTCTGCTGATAAACCGCCCACCACGACGTTTCCTTGTGCAATGGCATACACTTCACCATCAATACCGCGTAACGGCGTCAACAATAGCGTACCGCCACGGAGGCTTTTCGCGTCACCAATTGAAGACACGACCACGTCCAAAGTTTGTCCGGGGCCCGCCATTGGATCAACGGTTGCTGTCACGCTCACAGAAGCCACATTTCGTAGCTTAGGGTTCATACTGTCATCAATTTGAACCCCAAACTGACGGAGCATGTTGGTGATAGATTGAGAAGTAAATTTCACTTGGTTTCGGTCACCCTGGCCAGCTAAGCCAACCACCAAACCATAACCGACCAATTGGTTTTCTCGAATGCCGCGCACATCGACCAAGTCCATGATCGGAATTTCCACTTCAGCATGTGAAGTGGTTGGTAATCCCAAGGTCAACACCAATAGGAAAGACGTAAAGAAAGATTGCATTGTCTTCATTAGAAAGGTACCCATGGGCTGTTGAAGAATTGAGTTAGCCATCCGGCTGCGTTGCTGTCAGCCAGAGCTCCGCGACCTGCGTAGGTAATTCGTGCATCAGCAATTCGTTGAGAAGAAACTTGGTTGCTGCGATTAATATCATCCACACGAACAATGCCAGTGAGACGAATAAACTCATCTCCCTGGTTAAGGCGCAGCCATTTTTCGCCACTGATACGCAATACACCATTAGGTAACACCTCGTGTACCGTTACGGTGATAGCACCTTGTAGCTTGTTACCCTGTGAGCTTGAAGCACTGCCATCAAAGTTGCGGCTGCCATCGACACTAACGCCTAACTCATCGAACGTTTTCGTTCCTATGGTCGGCGCCGCGAAATTAACCGCTGAGCTTTTGCCAAACTTAGTACCCGCTTTTTTGCTCGATGAGGTTTCTTCTGATAGTTGAACCGTTAACACATCGCCAACTCGGTAAGCACGACGATCCTGAAACAGGGTCATCGTGTATTGGTGACGATAAAGGCTACCAGATTGGGTTTCCGGCAACGTGTAATCGAGCGTTGGTGGTGCATATTCCTCGGCATTTGGCTCAGGCGGAATAAATTCCTGACGGCCGGCACATCCCACCAGCAACACGGCGGCTACTGCCCAACTCTTAGAAAGCCATTTCATTGCTTTTTCCTTCATCATCACCAATTTCATACTTACATTGATTGCGAAACAAACTTCAGCATGTCATCTGCAGCAGAGACCACTTTCGCATTCATCTCATACGCACGTTGAGTCGTGATCATGTCGACCATCTCTTCCACTACTTGTACGTTTGAACCTTCCAATGCACCTTGCTTGATGAGGCCTGCGCCATCTTCACCAGCAATCAGTTCATCTGCCGGGCCGCTGGCTTCCGTTTCACGGAACAAGTTACCCCCCACCGCCTCTAAGCCTGCTGGGTTAATGAATTTTGCAAGTGTGATTTGACCAAGCTGCTGTGGCGTAGGATCGTCCGCCGTCGTTGTTGTTACCGTGCCATCAACACCAACAGAGAATGAAGAGGCATTATCTGGGATCTGAATTTGTGGCTCTAACGGCAAGCCTTGGCTGTTAACCATCAAGCCTTCAGAGTTAACATGGAACTGACCATTACGTGTGTACATGATCTGTCCATCCGAGTTTTCGATTTGAAAGAAACCCTGTCCCATAACGGCAAGGTCCAACTCTTGTGTTGTATTTTGAGTGTTACCTTGCGTAAACACTTTTTGCGTGCCAACTACGCGAACACCGCTACCTAGCTGAATACCACTTGGCAACTCGTTAACTTGGTCTACTTGAGCACCAGGTTGACGCTGAATGCTGTAGAAAAGGTCTTCGAATACAACTCGGTCACGCTTAAAGCCAACTGTATTTACGTTCGCTAGGTTGTTAGAAATGGCAGTCATCTTCGTGTCCTGCGCTGCCATGCCTGTTTTACTTACCCATAATGCTGAATGCATTTTTTATTACTCCTTGCGGGGCGAGACTTATCTCGCCGCCATTAATTTATTACCAGCTTGTGCCAACGTCTCGGCCGTTTTCATCATGCGAACTTGCATCTCGAAGTTACGCGTTAACGACATCACGCTAATCAACTCATCAATGGCAGATACGTTACTGCCCTCAATGTGCTCAGGAGAAAGTTGCACGGTTTCATCGGCAGCGAATGGCACGCCATCTACACTGTGCAGTAGGCTGTCACTCTCTTTTTGAAGCTGGTTCATTTCTGGTTTAACCAACTTCAACGTTCCCGCGACGATTTCTGCGCCACCACCTGGCGGAATCACGGATACTTGACCACGCTCGCTGATTTCAATCTTTTGATAATCAGGCACAACCAAAGGCCCATTTTCACCAAGAACAGGGAAACCATTGATGGTCATGGCACCAAAAGTGTCGACTTGGATATTGCCCGCTCGCGTGTACGCTTCGTTACCCGCAGGGGTTTCAACAGCAAGATAACCCTCACCCATGATGGCGACATCCAACGGGCGTCCCGTTTTCATAATGTCGCCAGAATCAAAGCGCGTTGAGGCAGAGTTGGTCACAACCATAGTGCGACCATCAAAACCTGGGCCTTGCATTTCTACACTGCGCACGCGCTCCATATCCGCTCGAAAGCCAGCAGTATCAGCGTTTGATAAGTTGTTTGAACGCACGTGCTGAGCCTTAAGAACTCGACTCGCACCTGACGTTGCAGTAAATAACAAGCTATCCATGCAAAACTCCCATTACACCGCGTTAAACAAAGCTTGAGTTAGCTTGTCGCTGGTAGAGATGGTTTTCGCGTTTGCTTGGTAGTTACGCTGTGCGGTCATAAGCGCCACAAGCTCACTGGTTAGGTCAACGTTAGAACCTTCTAGCGCACCTGGGGTTAAATCACCCAACGTACCTGAACCAGGGACACCCATGATTGGCGCACCAGAGCTAAAGCTTTGAGTCCACGCCGTACCACTCACTTTTGCTAAACCTTGTGTGTTGGCGAAGTCTGCAAGTACAACTTGACCTTGCAGCTGTGATTGGCCGTTAGTGTAGGTCGCGTAAACCATGCCATTACCTTCAACGCGTACACCTGCAAGCTCACCGGATGTGTAACCGTTCGGGCTGTTAGTACTTACGCCGAATTTAGCACCAAACTGCGTGCTGCCTTTCAAGTTAATGTCGACACTCATCGCGTTTGCGCCTGCCGCAGGGAATGAAACATTAAACGGAGCCGTCGGTGAAGAAAGCGAACCGTCTTTGTCAAACGTTACTGGTACCGTTGTCACTGGTGTTGCGCCACCATCCACTTGAACATTCACTTCCCAAGAGTTAGAAGCGGTCTTAGTGAAATACTGGGTTACCGTGTGCGAGTTACCCAGCGAGTCATAGACTTTTGTGGTGTAAGACGAATTGAATGAGTTTGGATCGTCCGGATTAAACGGCGTTACCGTTTTATCAATGGCAGACGCACTTGCATCAAAGTTTGCAACAAAATCAAGACCGTCTGTCGCTTTTGCATTCAGTGATGACGTAGATACTTGGATATTGCCCACAGAGCCTGTCATCAGGTTGTTGTTGCTATCCACACTGTAACCTTGCAGTTTTGCGCCACTGTTAGCGGTAACAAAGTTATCTTTATCTGTCGCGAATACACCTGAACGCGTGTATAGCGTTTGACCCATATTGTCTTTAGTGACAAAGAATCCGCCACCGTTGATCGCCAAGTCCATCGCACGGCCAGTTCCTGAGATACTGCCGTCTTTGTCGAAGTTCTGTGAAATTGACGCGACTTCTACACCACCAGGTTGCATGCCGTTGTATACTGCGGAGAATTCTGTGCGGCCACCTTTAAAACCATACGTTGATGCGTTGGCAATGTTGTGACTGATTGTGTTTAGCTCTGTGTTGGTCGCGTCCAGACCACTTAGTGCGATGTTAAAACTCATAAAAAGACCTCTGATTTCCCTATTTGGTTAAGCACCAAACTGAGTGATTTGATAGAAAGGAACGTTGCCAACGCCATGGACATTGACTAATGCTGCGCCGCCAGTATTTGGAATACGCACTTGCTCAACAGTACCAGCCATGAGCACATTTGGACTTGCTTGCCCTTCTTGCACTTCTACTGCCACTGAGTATTTGCCTGGTTTAAGACCAAGTTCTTCAGGATTAATTGAAAAGTCGACGTCACCTTTGCCGTGAGCACCTAATGGCACTTTAGTAGATTGACCAAACTCATCTTTCACAACTAACGTCACTTGGTTTGAGCTATGAGCGAGTTCGATTTTTCCGTTCTGTACGCCTTCACCAAGCTCAAATTCTTTGGAGTTGACGTAAACAGTTTGTCCGACGAGCCCCGCTGTCGATAGCACTTGCATGTTGTCGAGGAGAATCATGCTCTGTTGCATTGTCTTGGACATATTCTCGGTACTTTGAACTTGAGAGAATTGAGCCAACTGACCAACGTATTCCGTGCCATCAAGTGGGTTAAGTGGATCTTGGTTTTGGATCTGCGCCACCATCAAAGAAATGAATTCGTTCTCTAATGAAGAAGCACTGTTCATATCTTTAGGGTTTGGTGCAATGCCATTGTTCTCTTTTGCTTTAGTGCTCACAGGAGCATCAGACGATAAAGGTGTATATTGTGCGAGACTCATTAACTGCCCTGCCCTAATCTAAGCAGACCTTGCTGCATACTTTTCACATTTGATAACACTTCAACATTGGTTTCGAAGCTACGTGTCGCTGACATCATGTCTGCCATTTCAGCCACGACATCGATATCTGGGTAATACACATAACCTTCACCATTGGCCAACGGGTTGTTTGGCTCAAAGCGTTTCTCGGCTTCTCCCGCATTTTTTACAACGTCAACAATGCGAACTTCAGCATTGGGATAAACCCCGTTTTCCGTTGTCAGCTGCGCTTTTTGGTACACAGTCGCGAATACGGGCTTCAGCGCTTTATAAGCGTCATCTGGATTTGCAGACACCGCGTCCGCGTTAGCTAAGTTACTGGCGACCGTGTTAAGACGCACAGTTTGTGCCGTCATCGCGGATCCAGTGATCGAGTAAATATCAGTGAATGACATAATTAACGTCCCTCAATCGCTTTCGTTAAGCCATTAAATTTCATGTTGAGAAACGTCAGGCTAGTTTGAAAGTCCATGTTGTTTTGCGTGAATTTCGCTTGTTCAACACCCAGTTCTACAGTGTTGCCATCTTTGCTGTTCTGGTAAGGCACCGAGTATTGGGCCTGAACCTGAAACTTAGGCACTGGTTTGTTCACACCGCCTGCAGCCACCTGGTTCATTACGGTGGTGAAACTTAGGTCTTTCGCCAAATACCCAGGGGTGTCAACATTTGCTAGGTTACTGGCAAGGACTTTGGTACGCTGAACGCGAAAATTAAGTGCCTCTGGATGTACACCTAAAGCATTTTCAAATGTGATCGCCATGCATCTTCCTTACAGTTGGCTCGAATACGCCAACATACAAACAAGATGCGTGCCATAAAAAATAGTTATATATATCAATGATTTACAAACAAGGATGGAAGCCAAACTTCCGGCTCACGGAAAGCATTAAAAGCAAGGGGAAAGTGCTTACTTCCTCAACATTAATGCTAACTCTGCTTGCTCTAATACCAGGACAAACTTTCGCCAACACCTCTGGCAGAACCCTAAGCGTTGAGGAGATAAAATCCGTTGTAGCAGAGCATTTCAAACAAGAAGTGGCCCAAAATGCTCACTCTAACCAGTGGGGAGAATACCAACTGGATTTCGACATGTGGGTACCAGGCTCGGCGAATCACCTACCTGAGTGTGAATCGCCTCTGGTCATCACTGGTCGCGACAATCAAGCGTTGCCAGTTGGAAACCTTAAGCGCTCAGTAAGTTGCGATGACATCGCTTCACCCTGGCGAATTAACGTCACGATAAAATCTTCTCTGACACTGCCTGTCTTGGTTGCCACAACCACGGTCGGTCGAAATGAAGTTGTGACTGCCAAGCACGTTAAACTGGAAACGCGCACCATCTCGCGACAAGACGATTTTTATACTCGCCCAGGACAAGCAATAGGCTTAGAAACCTCTCGCCGTTTACGTGCAGGGCAAGTGGTCAACCCATCCAATTTATCGGCTCCACCTTTAATCGAAAAAGGCAATGAAGTCATAGTGATTGCGAGCAAAAATGGATTTAGCGCCAGCACGAAAGGAGTCGCCTTAGAAGATGGTGCGAAAGGGCAACAAATTGAAGTAGAAAACCTAAGTTCAGGCAAGGTCATTAGAGCTGTCGTAACCGGGTTAAACCAGGTTCATACTCAATTTTGATTTTGGACTCAGAGTAACATTTTTTAATTTTGGCTCTCGTCAGTAACGCTGAATTTCGAGTACAAAAAAAATATTTAATGTTTATCACATCCTAACCGCCTACTTAATTTAGAACATGATGATGAGGACCACAGCATGAAAATCGACAAAGTCGCGGGCGGTCATGTCCCACAAACAAAATTACAGCAAGCAAGCAAACAGCCTGTCGACGTCGTCGAACAGAGCAAAGTACACGAGCCTGCATTTCAAGCGAATACCGTAGCGATAGATCGCGCTCAAGCTGAAATGGCATCACTACCTGATGTTGATATGGAAAAAGTAGAACAAGTACGTAACGCATTAGCGCGTGGCGAACTTAGCTTAGATACCAAAGCACTATCAAAGGCGATCATGCAATTCCATACAGGTCACGAGTAATAACACACTAGGAAGAGATCATGGCAAGCGCAGTATCGCAGCGAATTCAACAATTTATTCGCTCAATACCTGAGGATATCAAGCTCTATCAACAACTTATCCCTTTGCTTCAACAGCAAAAAACGTTGTACTTAAAGTTTGATGGTGAGGCACTGAGCAACAATGTTCAGAAACAAATGCCAATACTCAATAAACTTAGCCGCTCAGCCAGTGATAGAAGCCAGTGTATGCGAGAGCTGGGGTTAGCGTGTAATGACGCCAGCGTAAAACGAATTTTCAATGCTTTGCCTGCCCAAATAGGTATGCAAGCTAGAAAACAATGGGCGCTATTGGAAACGTTGGTAAGTCAGTGCCAACAATACAATCAGAGCAATGGCCACAGCTCTGCGGCGTTCCATGAGTTGGTCAGTCAACTCAAACAACCTGTGCAACACACTTATGAAGATAAATCGTTCTAAACGATGTTCGTCTTGCCTACAGATTCAGTCGCCATCTCGGCTGAGTACTGTAGGCCTTTTTATTTTTATCGCCTTACTATCCTGCCTTTCAATCACCTGTCAGGCGAAACCAAGCCCAGCTGATATTCAAACGCAATATCAAGTTTTAGCCCCATACAAGCCACAAATTGCCAAACGTCTCGATTCATCCAGCCTGGTAATTCATCACATTTTCAAACAACTGCAAAGCCACTCTTTACCAAAGAGTCTAGCCTTAGTGCCAATGTTGGAATCCTCTTACAACCCCAAAGCCGTTTCTCATGCCAACGCCGCCGGACTTTGGCAACTGATACCAGCAACAGCTCAACGATTCGGATTGACTGTAGATACAAAACAAGACGATCGTTTTGATACAGAAGCAAGCACAGCTGCAGCACTCAAGTATCTGACGTTTTTATACAACAAATTCGATCAAAACATGGCGCTGACATTAGCGGCCTACAATGCAGGTGAAGGGCGTGTCGCACGCGCTATTCAGCGAGCAGGCAGTAACGACTTCCAGAAGCTCACACTACCTAAAGAGACTCGCCAATACGTTAGTCGATTCTTCGCGCTGGAAAAGTTGATAGATATCGGTCAGTTACAATCCTCATCATTTCAACCTTTACTCTTATTTTCTTCAGATGCTCCGATGGTTTCGCAACCGCTGATCGACTTTAGTCCACTACCTCCGTTGGTCAATTTGTGATAAAAATCACGACAAAATCCAATGTCAGAAAAACGTAAAATTACAAGATCGTGTTCGGCCAATTTGAAAACTCGTGATCTCTATGCAAACGTGTGCAAAAAAGTTGAGGTAAGGTATCTCAAAGATAAGAAAGAGTAGTGGTTTATTAAAAGGTACCCAAATTGCGCTTGCCAATTGGGTAGATATGCGTCACATTGCGTTTGCAAAAAACATGAAAACCAATGGTTGGACCTAATAATTATTTACACACTAAATGTAAAACAGCTATTGTTTTCATAGTTCGAAACAAATTTAAAATATCAAGATGACGCTTCGCTTGCGCGTCTGGAATAAGTCCGGGTTCCGGGGGGGAGTCCGGACTTTTTTTATCGATTTAAAAGCTGACCTATCAACAGAACAATGAATGGGTAAGTCACTATGAGGCGAGCTAAGTTATTTATAGTAATTCTTTAGAAATCAACTGAAGCAAAAACGTTTCGCGCTCGATGCTCATGCCTTTTTTTGGGCTTTCTGCCATGGTCTTTTCATTGTGCGCTATCGCTTCGTGGATGCTCATCCATACTGGACGCATTCCATTTTTAACTTCATAGTCTTCATAAGCCGTTTCGCCTAGCTCACGATCGATTTTACATGTATAGCAATACGACACCATGTGCATTACGTCAGCGTCGTCTTTGTACCAAGGACGAAATTCCTCAAAGATCCCGAAAGGCTTAATACCATGGATATTCTGCGCGCCGGTTTCTTCTTCTAGTTCACGAACTAGTCCAGCAATCACATCTTCACCATCATCAATACCACCGCCTGGCAAAGTGTAGTCATGGTAACGCTCTGTATAGAGCAACAACACATCTTCACCATCTAGTACGATGGCGCGTGCCGCATTGCGCTGGAAAATAATTTTGTCGTCCAAGTGCTCAATGTCCGGATGAACGGTCGATTTTAAGTGTCTCATCGAAAATACCACTGTCATGTTTTGCGCGCATATTACCGAACTTCACGCTTTAAATCATCGTTGTCGGTCCAAATGCGTTCAAGACATTGGTTTGAACGCAACGGTTCTAACCTTCGTAACAATCCGCAACAAATAGAAGTGTGACGTGATAACCAGTAAAAGATGAGAATATCTAAATTCTTATACGTCCCTCTTACTTTTAACATCGATAAGACAATAATCTCTGAAAGTTGCCTATAATCAATACAATACTCGCCCACCCCATGCGGAGATAAAGAATGAAAAAGACAAATTTAATGATGGCTATGGCTGCAACGTTGGTACTGGCTGGTTGTTCAACTTACGAAGGTGCCACTCGCTCGACTGAGTATACCTCCGTCGCAAATCCTGCAGCCGTTTACTGTGTTCAGCAAGGTGGTGAGTTGGATACCGTTTCGGAAAATGGCGAACGTGTGACTTACTGCGTGCTGTCTGACGATAACCGTGTCGAGCAATGGGAATACTATCGCGACAATCATAAAGAAAGTGAGAGTGGCGACTACTAAATTTTTTTGTCGACACGTCAGATTCCCTCTATCACTTAGGAGCCTTTAGGCTCCTTTTTTATTTGATTTATCAAAACTTTCTCACTTCATTTTTACATACCTCTGACTTTACCGCACATCGATACTATATCGAACAGTGTTCTATTCTTGACATTCCTCTGACATAACTTTCCACTTGGACAATAAAATCCCAAACACAGATCACACTAATTCACATTTCTTCCACATTTTCTGGAACAGGTGAGCAAGATGAAAACACAAATAGTAAAAGAAGCCGAGTCAGCCCCAAGCAACGTTGTTACTGAAGAGTCAAAGCGCATCATTTATAAATCGAGTTTAAGTGCATTGATGATTGTCGCTATCAGTATTCTCGTTAACCTCAGTCTTCGCCTTGATTATGTCGTGTTGGGTTCAAGCCTTGGTGAGCTTTCCATAACAGAAACACTCCAGCTTGTGATGCTCGCGATTGCGTCATGGTCATTTTTCAGCCTATCTAAACAACAGCCTCAGCTAAAGCATGCGGCCATTTTGATTGCCGGCTTTTTCGCGGTGCTCATTATTCGTGAAACAGACTATTGGACAGACATGATTCGTCATGGTTCTTGGGTTTTCCCTGCGCTCGCTGTAACCGCACTGGCTTGCGCCAAAGCTTACCAAGGTGGTAAAGGTACCATGAACGAAATGGCGACCATCTTAACGGTGCCCCACATGAAACTGTTAATTGGTGCCGTGATGCTATTGTTGGTCTTCTCTCGCTTGTATGGCATGGGCAGTTTTTGGCAACAAGTGATGGACGAGAACTACATCCGTGATGTTAAAAATATTTCAGAAGAAGGCATGGAACTCCTTTGCTACTGTTTGATCGCATTGAGCGCAGTCCGCACAAAACGCGAACTTAATGAATAGACTCAGGATCCAAGCGGCGGTTCAATGCAGTTAATATCGGATGAACGATCCTTAACGCTTGTTCCGCAGCTCCTACAGATTCATCCAAGGCCGTCATTTCGATGGCCTTTTTCATGTCTTCAATCTGTTGCAAACTATCTTTATCGAGTGGTAAAGCGAGCAATTGCTGAATGGCATGTCTCGCGATCATAAGCGGCTTCTTTCGGACAACCGATAAGTCTCGTAAAAATGCTCCCTGCTTGACCCCTTCTAAATAAACTCGGTAAGTCGTGAGTTCATCCAGTAATAAAAATGCCGCTGCCATAGGCCCTTTATGTGGGTATGGTACGCTGATATGTTTGTTGATATCCAATGGTAAGTTGAGAGTAACGCCCATGGATACGCACTCAGATTTTAGTACTCGTAATAATCCCTGCTCATCCATCAAGGTTTGGATTTCTATGATTCGCTCAAGGTGGTAGTCATTCGACAACAAGGTGACCTCAACCGAACGCGCTGACCATAACTGGAACAAACCACTATCACACAAAACGCGAGAAGCGTAACGCATGTTCTGGAACGTATTCAAAGATCGATTTTCTAAAAGTATTTGATGTTCAGGGAACGGATGCACAGCGGCCGCATTTAGAGATTTAAAATAACTGTACATTGCATCTGCTTCAGAAATGCATTGGCCTTGCGTTAATCCACCACAAAAAATAATCGCCGTTCGCTCTGTGGGCAATGACGCAATCGCATTAGATAAGGCTTCGACTCTTGTTACCCCCTCAACGGTCAATCTGCTATTGACGAGGCGTTTACCTAAAACGATGACCACATTGTCTAACTTCATTTCAAAATCTCGCGCTTAGTTGGCAGTGTTACAAAAATCTTCTTTCACTCCCGGCCTACAGGCTTTAACATCTAGTTAACAACACTGTTCTAGAGACCTTTATAAAGGTTCACTGCTAAAGGAAGTCAATTATGCTGTCGATTTTCGATATATTTAAGATTGGTGTCGGGCCTTCTAGCTCCCACACTAATGGTCCTATGCTTGCCGGATTCCATTTCACTCAACTAGTTAGCGACTCTATGGCGAAAGTGCATCGGGTGCAAGTGGACCTTTATGGCTCATTATCGCTCACTGGGAGAGGGCACCACACAGACCGAGCCACTGTCCTTGGTTTGATGGGAAATAAACCCGATACCATTAAAATGAGTAGCGCTAAAAGTGCGCTACAAAATACGATAGACAACAACACGCTGCTGCTCGCTGGTACGCACCAGATTGAGTTTAGCTACGACCATGACATCGTCTTTCATAGTGACAACCTTCCCCTGCATGAAAACGGAATGACGATTACTGCACTAGACGCTGCGGGAGACCAAGTGGCGTTTGAAATTTATTATTCCATCGGAGGTGGGTTCATCGCCACCGCTGACGAACTAGAAAACGGCACGCAACAAGATGAAGTCGCGGTACCATTTCCTTTCACATCAGCGGATGAGATGCTGGAAAAAGCCGAGACTAACGGTTTTAGTTTGGGAGGTATGATTCTACAAAACGAACTGGCATTCCGCTCAGATGAAGAAATTAGCCAAAGAGCAGAACAAATTTGGAAAGTGATGTCGCTCTGCATGCAACGTGGTTTCGATACGGAAGGGATTTTAGAAGGTGGTCTCAATGTCACTCGTCGTGCACCAAACCTTTTGAAGAAGCTCGAAGCCAACGCTGCAGTTGAGAATGATCCAATGGAGATCATGGATTGGATTAACCTCTTTGCCTTTGCGGTTAGCGAAGAAAATGCAGCTGGAGGACAAGTCGTTACTTCTCCAACTAATGGCGCCGCAGGGGTGATTCCGGCGGTATTGATGTACTACCATCGCTTCATCAAAGAGCTTGATATTAAACAGCTGAAAGATTTTCTCGCAGTCGCTGGCGCTATCGGCATCTTATATAAAACTAACGCGTCAATTTCCGGCGCCGAAGTGGGTTGTCAGGGAGAGGTCGGGGTTTCTTCATCCATGGCAGCCGCTGGTTTAACGGCACTCAGAGGCGGCAGTAACGAGCAGATTTGTATTGCTGCGGAAATTGCGATGGAGCATTCATTAGGAATGACTTGTGACCCGATCGGCGGCTTGGTTCAAGTGCCTTGCATTGAAAGAAATGCCATGGGCGCAATGAAAGCCATTAATGCCTCACGTATGGCATTAAAGCGCACGAGCAAATGCCTTATTTCATTAGATAAAGTTATCGAAACCATGTATCAAACTGGTAAAGATATGAACAAAAAATACCGTGAAACTTCCTTAGGTGGCTTGGCCGTCATTCATATGGCACCGCCATGCGAATAGTCAAATAAGCCCGCTATATCATTGCTGGCGATGCACTTCGTCAGCAATTTCCTTTCTCGTAAGACCTCTTTTTATTTACCAGTAATCCTATAAAACCCCTTCGGTCTCAATCAGTAATAAATACAAAAAAAATAAACAAAAGCAGAATTAAGAACTGCTTTATTCAAATTGATCTAGAACAACACATTAGCATTTAGCCATCTAAGCATTAGAAAATATAGTGCAGCATTTCCACGTTATGCGACAATTATTTCAATACTCAATCTTTCGTTTCATTACTATTTAATAGAAATAACAATACCTACCTTTCTCCGCTAATGTGAGTACAAAATTATGTGGAATAAACTCAATAAATCCATGATGTTCTGCCAAATGATGTTTGGCTTATCATTTTACGGTGTATTAGTAAGTCTAACTCGGTTTTTTCTAGAGGATCTAAATTACAACGAAGCCGATACGATGATGATCGTTGGTGCTTTTTCGGCGATCGGGCCACTTTTCGCGATTGCGGGCGGCTTTATTGCAGATAAGTTTTTAGGCGCTTATCGCTCACTTTCTATCGCATATTTCGCTTTTGCATCCGGTTACGTATTACTCGTGCTGGGGGCTTCTGCTTCTAACGTTCCACTTTCAATGTGTGGTATTGCGCTCGCCAGTTATGGCCGCGGCTTGATGTCACCCTCTTACCCTAGCCTCTATAAACGAACGTTCAAATCACAAGAAGATTTTGAAAAAGGATACCCAATCAATTATTCAGTGAATAATGTTGGCGCCTTTTTAGGTCAATATTTGTTCCCAATGATTGTCCTTGTGATCGGCTTTAATGGCGGTTTTACCATCTCTGCTGTTATGGCAGCAGCGGCATTGATCATGCTATTGGTATTCCGCAAAGATCTTGTTGGCGTAGCCTCTGAGCTTGATCAAAAAACCGTAAGTTTAAAAAACTGGGTACTCTTTGCATTGATTTCATTGGCAATGATCGCGTTGGTATTTTTCATGTTTTCAAACATGGATATTGGCCAAAATATCGTATACGCCATCGGAGGGGCGGCGATCGCATACTTCATATCTCTGATGCTTAAAGCAAGCAAAGCTGAGTCTTTGAAGATGGGGACCATCTTAATTGTGACCTTGCTGACAACCTGTTTCTTTGTTTACTACGGACAAATGATGACCTCGATGAACATGGTGGCTATCAACACATTAAAAGGCTCTCTATTTGGTTTTATTCCGCTCGAACCAGAAGCAGCAATGGCAATGAACCCGCTTTGGTGTATGGTTGGTGGTCCTATCGTAGCTGGCTTTTTTGGGTTGCTGGAAAAGCGCGATATCTACCTCTCTACCGCGACAAAAATCGCCTTGGCATTTGTACTGACCGCGATAGCGTTTGGTATCTTGACGTTTGCCGTGACTACCGTGGGTGAAGATGTCGTGATCATGCCAGAAATCTTTCTCGCTATTCACTTCTTCCAGGCGATTGCAGAAGTCATCGTGGGTTCGATGGTCGTAGCGTTTATTCTTTCCGTCGCGCCGAAGCACATCGAAAACTTCTCTGTTAGCCTATTTTCTGTGGCAATCGCATTGAGCGGTATTATTGGTGCTGCATTTTCAACCTCTATCGCGTTAGAGAAAGGACAGACCATCACACAAGACATTGTACAAAACGTATATGGTGATTATTTCCAATTACTCACTGTCCTTGCTGTCGTGATGGTCGCTATCGCAATGGCAGCGTCACTCATTATTCGCAAGATGCTTGATGCGGCGAAAGAAAGCGATACTCAAGCGCAACCAGTCGAGATCGAAGCTGGGGTTGAAGTTCAAAGCTGAGTTTGATGATTTACCTATCTCAAAATATAAAAAATGCCGCGATATTCGCGGCATTTTCTTAACAACAACATCTTCGATTAATCACGTCGACCACGAAGTTCAATTTTTTGTGTAGCAGCATCCGTTTGGATGATTACCCCGCCATAGGCCGTTTCATTTCGACCTTTCAGCGTCAGTTGAGAATCTGCGCGCTCGACGTCGACCTGATTTTTCGTAGCCATCGTCATATCAATCGTGCCCGTGTATGACCCATCGCCAGCTAATGCTATGTTTGTTGAGCAAACCATCAAACCAAGTGCGATTAATTTTTTCATACGTCACCTCTGTTTTTGTTCTTACTTTCTTTGGATGAAAAAACTGTAACAACAGAAACATGTTCATACGAGGAAAGTCATCATTTACCAAATGGAAATCCAAACCACTAAATTGATATGACCAAGCATATTTGCTGTCCACCGTCGCCTTCAATAAACCATAAGATACGACAGCATGCTTAAATTGACCGAACGTTGTCTTTTATTCAGAAATTCAGAGATATGATTTCTCGGCAGAAGATAAATGAGACGATGTATGAGCATTAATCTGGACATTCAAAACGTATTGGTACTAAAACGGATGTATGAGTTACGTAGCGTCCGATTGGTGGCAGATTCACTCGGAAAGACCTCAGGATCAATCAGCAAAAACCTGACAAAAATGAAAGCGCAGCTCGATGATCCTTTGTTCATTCAGACTAAAAATGGCTTTGAACCGACCGCTTTTGTCGAAGCGAACATGCCACATTTTGAACAAATACTCACCAGTATTGATTCCATCAAACCACAGAGTTTTTCACCCGCTCATTTTGACGGCTCGATCACTATTTATGCGAACACATTGTTTTGGGATTACTTTGGTGACAAGTTTTACTTAGAATTACTAAAACACGCCCCAAAAGCAAAGTTCTCTTGTTTACGTTGGGGGAGCGACGCGAAAAAGCGATTAACTGAGGGTGAAAACGCTATTGCGATTCATTATTTTGATGAGGATCTTCCGCAGTCAATTATTCAAAACGAACTAGGTCGAGGAAAAGCCGTATTTTTTGTTCGAGATGAGCATCCCGCTCAACATTTCCAAGAGCTAGAAAACTACCCCTTTTTACTTTTCAAAACGCCGGGATGGAACGACTACCGATACCCGTTGTTGGAAAGACTCAACCATATGGGGTTCAGAACCACACCTAAGGTAGAAATTGAACACCCTGCGATGATTCAAAAAGTGCTCCTACAAACGGATCATTTTGGTATAACCATGAGTGGACATGTGCCTAAGGGCTGCCGAAGTATCGCGCTTCCTGGCGGGTTAGAACTTGATGTTCGCTACGTGATGAGCTGTCGTCGCTCACAACAGCAAGCCCCGATAAACCAGTGGTTATTCAATGTCATTAAAGATATCACCCAGCCCTAACCTAAAAGTCCTAGGGTGATGACTTGTCTATGTTTTCTTAGGTACTCGATATCGTTGAGGTAAGCGGTATGATGGCAATCTTCTAGGTTCGCTTGAAACCTATCATCACCTTGAGCTGCGACCCCTCTCATATAATCAACTAACGCGGAGAGTCGATGTGTCATCACCTCCACCAGCTCTTCCCGTTCCAATCTCGAACAGCCATAAGCGTCACAGAAAAGTTTTGCGCGCTGAATTTGTTGTTCCAAACAGCCCATTTTATCGTGCTCATCGGTTTTAAATGGTGCCCAACCATAGACCGAAAAAGCGACGTCCCAAACTCTTGGCGCCGGATGCGCCGTATCAAAATCAAACACACCAACGACAAACTCTCCACGGAGTGCCACGTTATATGGCATGAAATCACCATGACAAATAACCTCTTGTGGTGTTCGTGGTGGCAGCATCCAGTGCAGCGTTTCATTTTGATATTGCTTAAGGAAACCCTCAGATGCATCGTGCATATCGCGTAACATTTTTGCCGCAGATTGGAGCGCGGAAACAGAAGCAATGTTGCCAATCAATGGATAGTTGTAAGTCTCTCCTTCGACATAGCTAACCCACTCTTTTCCTTTTTCAATACCAACCGCTTTAGGGCATGCCGTAAAGCCTCGTGAATGAAGATAGGTAAGTAGCTGATGGATAGTCATCGTCCAATAACTGGCAGGACGAGATATCAAATTCCCTTTTCGATAGATGGCATTTTCTCTACCGCCTTGCATTGTTTCCATAACAGTATCCTGTGTGGATTAAGCGCGCATCAGATAACGTAAAGTTAGATCATCATACACTCAAAGCTTTTAGAGAAGGTTGACTGACCCTATAAGAAACCGCGCATTTTGTTAGGTAAATCGCAAGAATAAGTACCGCTGTAAAAATAGACCGTAAAACATCAAAGGCTTTGTATTAACCATTGGGCAAAGGTGTTTACGTGTGACTTTTCTGATGCTCTAACCATCATATAGTGTGCGCCGGAGCTGGGCATACCCCAATCTCCGATTTGCACTAATATCCCCTGTTGCAGCTCATCCTCAACAAGAAAGTCTCTCACCAGCAAGACACCAAGTTGATTGGTTGCAGCTTGAATAGCAAGCAATGAATGTTCAAATTCGGCTATCACTTTGCTCACCTTGCCTTGATAACCTTGGTACGCAAACCATACCTGCCAAGATTCATGATAACCCCCGGTGCAAATTTTAGGTGTTTGAGACAACTTCGTGAGGTCATCAATCGGATTTAACTGAATAAAGCCGGGGCTTGCTACAACGATCCAGTTTTCTAGGGTAAGCTGAATAGCTTGTTGCTCTTGCCAATCGCCATCTCCGTTAATAATTTCTATATCTGCAATCGCACTGGCGTTTGGAACCGTATTCGCGGTTGTCGAGATCTTAAAGGAAACATCTGGAAATTGACGCTGAAAATCGGCCAGCCTTGGCATTAGCCATTGCGAGCAAAAACTGTGGGCGACATGTAAGGTAATTTGCTTGTTCTGTGGGCGAGTAAATAAATGATGGGTAGAGGTTGATAAGGTTTGAAGCACATGGTTAACCACCGGCCAGTATTCTTTTGCTGAGCTGGTCAGCGTAAGGTGCGTACCCTTGCGCTCGAATAATGTTGCATTTAACTGCAGTTCTAGCGATTTCACCTGCTGACTGACGGCCGCACGGGTCACATTTAGCTCCTCTGCGGCTTTAGTGAAGCTCTGTAATCGCGCCGTGGCTTCAAACGCTCGGAGCAAATTAAGCGGCGGTAAACTTTGCATAACACTCTCCCAAATACTCAGTAGCCATGGTATGAACTGGTGATGACAAATTGATGAAAGTGCTGAGTTTGTTAAGCGGGATCAAAAAAGCCAGCGTGATACACGCTGGCTTTTGGAACTGTCTCTTAAGCAGGAATTATTCTGCTTTCTCAGTGGTTTGGTATTCAAACGCAGGGACAACTACTTCAACACGACGGTTCATTTGACGACCTTGACGTGTTTCGTTGCTTGCTACTGGGTTAGCTTCACCCATGCCTTTCACTGTCATACGCTCAGCCGCAATACCTTTTGCTTGGAACTCGTCAGCAACGGCTTTCGCGCGTTTTTCTGTAAGTTGCTGGTTGTACGCAGCAGAACCCGTCGTATCACTGTAACCCGTGATCTCAACTTGAGCTTGTGGGTAAGTGTTCATCAGATCAACGGTACCAGAAAGGGTCGATGCATCTTTCACTTCTGCACTTTCTAGGTCGAATTGTACTGTCGCTGTTGTTTGAGCAGGGTAAACATGCTCAACAATACGTGTTGCAGGGCGTGTTTCTACTACTTCCTCAACCACTTCTTCTTGAACTACTGGCTCAGAGCCGAACTTGTAGTTAAAACCAATACCGAAGAAATCTGAATCCATATCTTCAATCACGTCATCAGACATATCTTGGTAACGTTGGTATTCAGCACGTAGGCTCCAGTTGTAGTTGATTTGGTATTCAGCACCCAGAGAGCCTGTTGGTACGAAATCTTTTTCGTCACCCGCCATCATGTATGCAGCACCAACTTTCGCGAATAGATTCCAAGAATCCGTTAGCGGTAGGTTGAATTTAGGAGCAAGAGTCAACGCCCAAAGATCACCGTCAACGGTGTTTAGGCCCGGCTTTTTGAAGTTTGCAGTGAAGTCACCAAGGTAATCAACACCGTACTCTGCTGCAACGTACTCGTTGAAGCTGTAGCCCAGGTGCATAGATGCTGCAAAACTGTCGTCGTCACAAGGTTCGTTTAGGTAACACGCATCATTTAGAGAGTTGTAACCTACTTTACCGCCCATGTAAGTGTCAGCAAGTGCAACGTTTGAGATCACACCACCAGCAAGTACAGTAGCCACTGCTATAGCGATTTTTTTCATTATTCTTTTCCTTTTTCTTGTACACAAAGCAACACATCGAGGCAGCATACTGCCGTAAAATATGAAGCCGTAACTTTCTCTTTTCTTCGAACAGAAATAGCTAAATAGCGTAGGAAAGAATCAAAAATGATATTCAAACGCCAATGACGTAAAACGGAGAAAGATAACCTCAAGACCATCTATTCATGAGCTTCATCCGCATACCCAACCGAGAAATAAAGTCTCGTTGCGTTGGTTTAGCCATAGTCAATTCGTTGCGGAGAATATCACAAAATAGCCAGTTTTCTGTGACGCAAATCACCATAAAAACCCATTTTCTCAAATTTAAGAATCGACATTTAAGCCTGTGAATGGCAACAAATTTTTACAGGAGAGAATGGATATCGAAGGCATAAAAAAACAGCTCATTTAAAATGAGCTGTTTTCGAAATAATGAACAGACGTGAACTTATCGAACTAGATTTTATCCGCCACGGTAAGCGTTGCAGCTAAGACATCTTGCCCAAATAATACACTGCGTTCTGGTGACCAACCATAAAGCGGATCTGGGTGATTGTTGTTATCTTTAAATGGCATCTCGATCGTGTACGACAGGCATTTGAACTGCTCCGCGACCCAGTTTGAGCCTACCGTCAAATTCGCTTTACCCGGCTCATCTTTATCATAACCAATCTCATCTTGGAACTCAGGTGTAATAGTCAGTAGCGCTTGCTTAAATGATGCCTCTAAAGCGGCAAGATTTTCATCGTAAGAAGGAATACCTTCTGAGCCAGCGACGAAGTTATACGGAATCGCTTCATCTCCATGAATATCTAAAAACATGTCAACACCCGTTTCCAGCATGCGCTGACGCACAAGGTAGACTTCTGGACTTTTCTCCATAGACGGAGTTTGCCACTCACGGTTCAAGTTCACGCCTACCGCGTTCGTACGTAAGTGACCGCGAATACCACCGTCTGGGTTCATGTTTGGTACCACGTAAAGCACTGCTTTTTCCAGTAATGCACGCGTAACCGTGTCATTTTCATCCAGTAAACGTTGGATCATGCCTTCCATGAACCATTCAGCCATGGTTTCACCCGGATGTTGGCGTGCAATCATCCAGATTTTCTTTTTGCCTTCTTCTGGCTCACCAAACGTTAGCAAGCTCATGTCATTGCCGTCTAATGTGTGGCCTAATGTTTCTAGTTGGCAGTGGTGCGCGCTTTGTGCCATGTGTAACAAGTCTAAATGACGATCGTATGTGTAAGGCGCAAAGTACGCGAAGTAAATTGAGCTACGCTCAGGGATAACAGTGAAAGTCAGCGTGTCACCATCGAACTCTGCTGGTATACGGAACCATTCTTCACGGTCGTAAGACGCCACGACATCGTAACCTTGCCACCCTTCTGGATAAGCCGACTTAGCCAAATCAAGCAGTTTGATCGTGTGCGACTGCTCGGCTTCGGTTTCTAGACGGAAATGGAACCACTGGTAGAATTCCGACATATTGTCATTAGGGATTTTAAGTTGGATGTCATTTTTGTCGTCCGCTTTCACTACGTGAATGCTGCCGCTATCGAAGTTGCTGAATACTTTCATTATATTACTCACCTTTTAAATCTGAGCTTGAAAGACAGAGGCTAACACAAGGCTACATCGCCCCCCAATGACTTTCACTGCAAACTGTCTCGTTTGTGGCTAAAGTCTTCAGTTTAGTCGAGCTTATCCGCTTTGCCTGCTGGTCCTGCGAGTTTCGCTAGCCATTTATCCCAAACAAACGGATGTTTCTCATTGTCTTCCGCTTCCTCTTTTCGGCGAACAGCATTTCGTACCATCATTGCTCCCAGCCAACGTATTGGTTCTGGTGGAAAATACCCAAGCGGTCCTTGCGCTAAACCACTTCGCGTCCATTCGTTATCTAGCCCTAACACCAACGACGATAAAATCTTTCCACCCATTCGAGTTTGGGCAACGCCGTTACCTGAATAACCAAACCCGTAAAAGACATTACTTTGCTCATCCAATTGGCCAAAAAAAGGAAACCCAGTTGCGGAACGATCCGAACCGCCAGTCCAAGAGTACTCAAATTCAGTCCCTTTTAAGCGAGGAAAAAGGTTGTCGAATGATTTTTTTAGTAGCGTTTGATAACGCGTCGGCTTGTTAAACATCGCATCAACTTGGTTGTTGAAAGAGAACTGATTACCGCCTTTACCTAGCATCAAACGGCCATCTGGCGTATCTCGGTAATAATGTACGAAGATGCGTGAGTCCAAGACACTCGAACCCGCTTGCCAACCAGATTGAGACAAAGTATCACCAAGCGGTTTGGTAATAACCATATCCGAAGACACCACAACAATACTGTTTTTGAACTGCTTAAATTGCTCAACCATCCATGCGTTCAATGCCAGCACCACCTGCTGTGCTTGAATTTTGCCTTCAGGAGTACAAACAGTCGCAGGTTTTCCATAATCTAGACGCGTCATTGGCGTGTTCTCATAAACTTCTACACCCAGATCAATAGCAACACGGCGTAACCCTCGCGCAAGTAAGGCGGGTTGTACGTTAGCAGCAACCGGAGAGTGGTAGCCTTCAATATGGCGAGGTGAACCCGCATTAGCACACAGTTCCTCCACCGAGCAACGACGCCAACTGTTCACATCTAGCCGTTGTAACTCGTCGACAACTGGCTGCATGCCACCTTTCTGAGCCTGATTGGTTGCGGTGTAATAAACCCCTTTTAACGATAATTGCGCATCGATATTGTATTGCTGACAAAAGTCGTCAATCTCCAACACCGCTTGTTCCGACTCTTTTACCAACCAAACAGCATGTTCTTCACCGAATAACCGTTTCAACGTCGGGAACTTGGTAGACCATGTCAGCATACAGCCGCCATTCGCGCCAGATGCCCCACTGCCACACAAGCCCTTTTCGATAACAACCACCTGTTTTTCAGGAGATTGCTGCTTAATCATAATCGCTGTCCAAAGTCCGGTGTAGCCACCACCGACAATAGCAACATCGGTATCAATATTTTGATGTAATGGTTGCGGCGTTTCTGGCTGTTCAGCTTCAATGGCCTGTTTGAACCAGTATGAACTATGTGTCATCGGATATCCTTGTTAGTGCGTTGCATCGTTTCTGTAAACACTTTACAAACGATGAGCACAATCAACGAGCAAGAATATCTAACGCTGAGCGATAGCAAATGTTGCGCTAAGAGAGTGGAAGTTTCTGCTATCAATGAATACAAAAATGGGGAGCAGCGCTCCCCAAAACAAACAGCAAGGATATAAATTATCGGAAAATCGAGACCGTCTTACTGGTTAGTATTTACCGGTTTCACGCATGCGGTACTCGTATTGAACATTGAGAATAGGCTGGTATACAACTTGCCCGTCACTTTGCAAGAACTCATTCACCATGACTTTTGAGTCAGTGATAGAAAACGACTGGCGATCAACATACTCTGTAAGGCTTGTAAACTCGTCACGAAGCTGACCTGGTGATTTGCTTTGATAGTTCTGAATCATGTCACGACCCATTTCATAAGCCGCTTGTTTGCTATCCATAACATCACCATGGATCGTTTCGGTATCGTTCGTCCACTGATAGCCACCAGCAAAAACAACAGAAGGTGCAGCAGTCAGAGCAATCATACTTGCTAAAGTCATTAAGCGTTTCATAAACCTCTCCTTACTTACCTTTATATCGGGCCTAAATTGGCTCGATATTTATAAGGTACGTATAAAGACCAGAAACACGTCAAAATAATTTCAAATAACGTTCAATTCTTGTTCAACTCATTTCACTTTAACTTAGCAACACGGCATCATACTCTGCCAACACGAGCATTTTTCTACCTCGTAGTCACAACGTTCAAAGTGGCTTCCAAACTGACATTTCCTTACCAACCCATACAATACCTAAGGTCAATTTTCTCTTAGAATCCCAACAAAAGAACAGTGTTCAAAACCTTATATAAACGTCGGGCACAGCAAAACCTCCCCTTTTAGTAGTGCTTTGCATTTCCCCCTTTTTCGGGTTCTTCGCTGCTCGTCCGTCGGTTCTTAATTGTGGCTGTTGAGCACACGTTAATCTGGAGTGAAAATGACCGCGAACAAATCCATTTTTTACCATAGCAAATCAATTTACTCAGATGATTATGCTGATGTCTATAAGCCAATTTGGACCTATAGAGCTAAGTTCATCTTGCGCGCACTTTACTACAAACGAGCGTTTAAGCACCTGTCAGATAATATTGAATCGTCATTGCTAAAGATGCTTTGTGCACGTACGCACCGATTTTTAGAAAAACCGTTTCGTCCCTACATCATCAAAAATAACTCAGCGTTCGATCGTTCAAACCTAGTGGTTGATCACTACAAAACCATTTCAGAGCTGTTTTCTAAACAGACCATTGAAGAGATCTATACCGATTCGACAGGCTTAACATTAACATCATTTGAAATCGACGAGACATTGTACTCTGTGCGATTGGTGTACGAAGCGCGTTACCAAAAAGAAGGCGACATGAGCCTAGTGCTACACAGCGCGGAGGATGGCAACTTCTATACGCTCTCATTTACTCTCGGCCACATAGAATCTGGACGCAGCATTATGATTGGCGGCTTGCAAGGGCCACGCAGCAGTGAAGAGAACAACGCGAAAATTAAAAAGTTAACTCGTAAGCTTTACGGGCAAAGACCAAAAAGCTTGATGGTGAGTTTGCTCACTTTACTCGCGCAAATTTGGGAAGTGAATACGATTCTAGCGGTAAAAACACAATCCCATACTTATGCTGCACGACGCTACAGTAAAGGACGAATCAAAACGGATTACGATGCACTCTGGCAAGAGTTGGGCGGCACCGAATACAACCGTCATTTCTACTCACTCGATGTGAATGCCCCGCGTCGTGATATCGAAGGCATGTCGCGTTCTAAGCGTTCTATGTATCGACGTCGTTACGAATGGTTAGACAATACCAAAACGGTGTTCATAACAAGGCTACGTTAACCCAACGCACCACATGACGTTTTGTTTTTTCATTTTATGATTCGGAGTTTTTATGTCTTACAAGTACGCCGTTGCATGCTTACTGTCCGCACTTTCCTTAACGGCTCATGCACAACCAACCCAACATGTTGTTGGAGCAAATTTAGGCTACGGTAATGTTAGTTACGATGTGAACAATAGCCATGATGAAGGTGACATGTTCCTTGGTGATGTATATTACCGTTACATGTTCGATCACAACTTTGGTATTGAAGCCGGCTATAAGGGCGCATTTAACGGCATTGGCTCCGTACTTATCAGTCCCTTAACAGAAATCACCGATGTCAGTTATGGCGGGCCTCGACTTAGCGGTTACGCAAGTTACCCTCTGGGAGCTGGCTTTGAGCTTTACGGGAAAGGCGGTATCACTTACTACACGTTAAGTTACACGCTTAAAAACAATGGTCAGAATAAAGAATATGACGAGTCTAGTCTTGGCGGAGAAGCCGCTGCTGGTGTCGCTTGGGCCTATAAACACTTTGGTTTGAACTTAGAGTACAACTACGCCAAGAATAGCGATTTTGATTCTGGCGGTGTGATGTTTGGTGCACAATTGCGATTTTAAAAATTTAGCTGTGCCAAGGCACCGAATCGACATCGGTGCCTTATACCTCAAGCAGAGCTCAATGACATAATGATTCCGCTCAGGATCAACAGCACCCCGACGCCTCGCGTGAAATACCATTTTTCAGCCAACAACCACACGCCCATTAATAAACCAAATACAATGCTGATTTGTCGCAAAGCCACAACAAGGCTGACGTTATCAGTCATGGTCATCGCAAACAACACCATGCCGTAGGTGGATGCCATCATGATGCCAGCCATGCTCGCACTTTTGCGTATCATCCAAGCGGTTTGTAGTTCTTGCTGACTCCCCGAAACAATACACCACAATAAAACCGGTACTCCCATAACCCAAAACTGCACGCCTAGATAAAAGATCGCGCTATAGTGGTCGTTAAGAATGGTCGATGTTTGTTGAGTTAGCAGATTCAATGCTTGCTTGTCCACAACGGAATAACCCGTCGTGCCAAATGCTGCAATCAACGCCCAAAACACACCAACATTCAGGTACTCCCCAAGAGTAATTTGACGAAAACTGGTCACTGGAACTAGGACACAACCTAAAGTAATAAGCAGGAAACCCAACCACTGCTGAGCATTCAACTCATAACCTAAGGCGACGGTGAGTGCGCCCACCATCATTACAGGAAGTGCTCTCGCAATCGGATAAATCACTCCCACATCGGAGTGCTTGTAGGCCACGATCAAACCAACCAAATAGACGATTTGAGATAAACCACTGATAAACAGCATTCCCCAAAACACGTTGGGCAACGTCGCCCAGCCAATGTTAAAGAGATACCAAATAAGATAAGGCGTGAGCAGAAGGCAAGCAGATAAACTTGCCGCCATCGTAAACGCGAGCCCTGAACCAGCGTTGCTTTTACCAAGAATATTCCAGCCAGCATGCATAACCGCAGACAATACAACGAGTGCTATTGCCAAGAGATCCATTCCGTTTTCCTGTTTATGATATTTAGATACCCTCATGGTGCTTGGGTACAACAAAGGCCCCAATATGGAGCCTTTGAATTTGAGATATAAACTGCTCGCCGCCAACTAGACAGATGACCAGCAAACAGAGATTAATTCAGCTCTGCGACAGACTCGATGCTGATGGCATCATGACGCCAGTATTCGATGTCACAGTCAATCAACTCACCATGTTGGTTGTAGTTGATACGTTCAACCACCATTGCAGGCGTACCAGAAGTCGCGCGCAATGCCTGTGCCACCTCACCCAACAAAGTACTAGTCGAAATGCGGTAACGAATTTTTTGATACGTCACACCGTAGTGTTCACGATAAATGTCGGTTAACGAGTTTGATAAATCATAAGACAATAAGTTGGGAAATATGTCTGGTCGAATGTAGTTCGTGACATAAACCACCGGACGCTCTTCTAGGTAACGAACGCGGTCGACACGAAATACGTCTGAAAACGGCTGAAGGTCCAACAAACGAGCGGCCAATTTATTAGCCAAGGTGCCTTTTGCGGCTATCACTTCTGTTTTTGGCACGCGATTTTGCGCTTTTGCCATGTTTGGGAAGTTCAACGTTTGGGTTGGGTCGTAACGCAATGGCTCAGGTGAGATAAACCAGCCTCGGCGGTCTTCGCGATAGATTCGACCTTCCGCTTCGAGCAGTGATAAAGCTTCACGCAAAGTGACGCGTGTAGTATCGAACGACTCCGCCAACTTACGCTCTGCTGGCAGTTTTTGACGCGGCGATAGCATGCCCGCTTCAATCTGTTCAACAATCGAATCTTTAATTTTTACGTATTGCACGAAGTGTCCTTATCTCTTGCGCCAAGCTTGTGTGCGATTCTCTAACAATTTACCCAAAGTCATCTGAACAATCTTCGCAATTGCCGCAGCCATCATAATCATCACAGCCATTGCCGCTGCAGCGCCAGTTTGACCTGCATCGTCCATATTCAGAATCGAGACCGAAGCCGGAATCGTATCGGTTGAGTAAAGGAATACTACCGCAGAAGTGGTGGTCAATGCATTAACAAACAAGTAAGTCGCAATGTCCAAAATCGCAGGTAAACACACAGGTAATGTCACTTTAAAGAACAACTTGTATTGAGGAAGCTTCACCGATGCCGCCGTGGCTTCAATTTCCGATGGCAACTGCTTTAGCGCTGTCAGGGCAGTCATGTGACCCACCGTGTAGTAATGCACTACCGTGTTAATTACCAAGAATGCCATGGTGCCATAAAGCACATTCAGCGGATTGTTCGCATCATTGAAGTAAAAGATGTAACCCAAGCCAAGCACCATACCCGGAACCGCCATTGGCACCACGCTGAGCATTTGCATCACCTGACGAATTGGACCAAATGCACGCCCTTTCTCAATGCAGTAAGCACCGACAAAGATGATGGCTGTACCAATAACTGCCGTCCAACCTGCAAGTGTTAGCGAGTTGAAGAATGGGCTCCAACCGTAAGTGCTCATTTCAGCAAAGTTGTAGTTGTTTAGCGTCAGCGCTTTGTTCCAAGGCCAGAACGTAACTAACGAGCCATACACCGCCATGCCAAGCACAGCCAACACTGCGATAGAAATGATGCTGCAGTAAACCAGACAAATGCTGTCGCGCGCTTTGTTAGGTTCTGGCTGATAAGGCACCGAGCGTGTGTCGAATAAGCTCTTTTGCTTTTTCTGTACCCAGCGGTCTGCGCCGAACGCCATTACCGCAGGGAATAACAACATAATGCTGGTTACCGCTCCCATGGCAAAGTTTTGTTGTCCCACAACTTGCTTGAAGATGTCAGTCGCCAGAACGTTATAGCTGCCACCAATCACTTTCGGCACACCAAAGTCCGTGATAACTAGTGTAAAGACGACGATAAGCGTACTGATCAAACCGTATTTCGCCGCAGGTAACGTCACTATAAAGAAGCTTTTGATTGGTGAGGTTTTCAGTGCGCGGGCAGCTTCATACAAACGGGCATCTGAAGTACGCAGCGAAGTGGTCAAAATCATCAATGCGTGAGGGAAGGTCCAGAAAATCAAACCCATCGAGATACCAATCACACCGTAAACCGAGTTTCCTAACAACATCTCTTTGGCAATGCCTTGATTACCGAAAAGGAAGATCAAACTGATCGCCGGCAACAACGAAGGCGCAAGAATTGGCGCAGTGCCTAGGATTTGAAACAAACCTTTAAACGGCATACATGAACGAGTCAGCGCGTAGGCATAACCAAACGCAAGCACACCCACTACCGAGGTCACTATCACGCCCAAAGTGAAGGTGTTTCCCACCGACACCCACAAGCTTGAAGAGGAAAAGTACGTCGCAAAATTTGCCAATCCGACAAATTCGCCATTGGCATTTTGCACACTCTTGGTCAACATTGCCCAAAGCGGCATTAAGATGAACAGCACCATCATGGTCGACAAACCAGCGAGCAAACCGAACAACACAAGGTTGTCGCGGCTAACACGTCCGAGTAGGGATTTTGCTTTGTCTTGCGTGGTCAGGCTATTCATCGTCATTGTCTTCGCATCCATGTTTACACCTACGCTGCTAGCGCTTTATCAACCGAGGGCACGGCGTAACCATGCAGCCCTTCTTCAGCAAACTGGATGTAACGTACATCGCCCGCCTTGATATTGAGTTTTTGAACCGTTTCCACAGGCACATCTACGACGATGGTTTTCGTTGAGCTGTCGTTTTGCAATACGCAATCAATGCGGAAAAACGCCCCTAGAAACTCGGTTGCGGTAACTCGCACAGGTAAAGAGTTGTTGTAGTTTTCAACGAACTTGATGCTTTCAGGACGCACCGCAAGGTCGAAGCGGTCACCACGTTGGATCTTGCGATTGGTCAAGCTTGGTGCTGGCATCAAGGTTTCTGCAATGCGTACTTGGGAGTCCGTCGCGACTGAGGTTTCAATAAAGTTCATGCTGCCGACAAACTCAGCGACAAAGCGCGTTGCTGGTTGTTGGTAGATTTCTTGAGGTGTGCCAACTTGCTCAATCACGCCATGGTTCATTACCACGATACGATCCGCCATCGACAATGCTTCGTCCTGATCGTGCGTAACCATGATGGTGGTGATGCCAAGCTTGCGTTGCAGCTTACAAATCTCGTCACGTAAGTGAACACGCACTTTTGCATCCAGCGCCGATAATGGCTCATCCAATAACAGTAGCCCCGGAGACAATGCCAATGCACGAGCCAAAGCAACACGCTGCTGCTGACCACCAGAAAGTTGGTTAGGGAATTTCTCGCCAGAGGTTGGAAGACCAATGGTTTCTAGCCAGTAATCCACTTTCTCTAGCGCTTCTTTGGTCGACATTCCTTGATTCTTCAAACCCACCGCAATGTTCTCTTGCACAGTTAGGTTCGGAAATAGCGCGTAAGATTGGAATACGATGCCGAAATCGCGTTTCTCTGGTGGTAAGAATGTGGTCTCTTGACCGTTTTGAAAGATTGCACCAGATGCTGGCAAGTCTAAACCTGCAATGGCACGTAATAGAGTGGTTTTACCGCAGCCAGAAGGACCAAGAAAACAAACGAACTCGCCCTTTTCAATCGCTAGCGAGATTTTCTTTAATGCAGTGAACTGTCCGAATTGCTTCACTACATTTTCGATATTTAGGTAATGTTGGTTAGTTGACATAACACACGCTCCAAATGGTATATACCAACTTTAGTTTTTGAGTGTTACGTTCCAATGACAAATTTATAGCCAGAAGATGACAAATAGATGAAGGGAGATGAGGTTTGTTTAAGTGGTAATTAGAGATTCCCGACTCACTCCTCCGTCGCTCTCGAGAATGACGTGGTGAGTGCTGATAGAAGTACCCAACTTTCTCAAGTCCGTCATTCCAGCGAACCTAGGTGAGACTAGGAATCTACTTGTAGCGAACTCTGAAATAAGAGGGAAAACAAAAAATCCACCTCAACCGAGGTGGATTTCAGCATTCAAATTAGAGCAAATTCAATTAAGACTTTGGCTCTGATTTCGCGTCAAATTTCTCAGACCATGTCGCTAAGATTTCTGCACGCTTGCTACCCATTTGCGCGAAGTCCATCTTCGCCATGTTCTCTTGAACGTTCGGGAAGTTAGATACGGTCGCTTTCACTTCTTTATGTGCAACCACTGGGTACATTTCTACGTAAAGCTCATTTGCTGCTTTAGAGATTGACCAGTCGACAACACGCTTCGCGGCATCAGACTCTTTTACTAGGCCAACGGCTTCTGATTCCCAGCCGATACCTTTAGGTGTGATAACCGCAAGTGGTGCACCTTGTGTTTTCAGCTTCGCGCCGCGGCTCGCCATCGAAATACCGATAGCCACTTCACCCATGCCCGCTTGGACACATGGCTTAGAGCCAGAATGTGTGTAGTGTGCAATGTTTTTGTCTAGGTCACGCATGTAGTTCCATGCCTGATCTTCACCCATGTTTTGTAGCCAAGCAGAAACCTGCATGTAGCCAGTGCCTGAAGAAGCTGGGTTAGGCATTGCAATGTGACCTTTGTAAACCGGCTTCGCTAAGTCTTCCCAAGACGTTGGTTTCGGTAGGTTAAGTTGTTTCGCTACCGCTTCGTTGAAACAAACTGCGTTAAAGAACGCATCGTTACCAAACCAAGCTTGGTTTGATTGAGGGTCGTTTAGGTTCGCATGCAGCTCTTCCAAACCTTTTGGTGTGTAAGGCTTAAGAAGACCTTCATCTTTAAGCAGTGCCATTGACGAGCCAGCAAGCCCCCAAACCACTTCCGCTTGAGGGTTGTTCTTTTCTGCCAGCAATTTCGCCGTCATGATACCGGTTGAATCGCGAACCCACTTAATCTTGATATCTGGGTTATCTTTCTCAAACGCAGACTTGTATTTAGCAAGAATGTCAGTTTCGAAAGCGGTGTAAACCGTGACTTCCTGTGCTGCCATTGCATTCGTAGCTAGCAGAGAGACAAGTGCAGCCAGCGATCCTTTCATCAAACGGTTTTTCATCATTTTCTCCAGTTAATTTGGCTAAGTTTTCATTTGGTCTGTACCAGTTGACTGGTATACACCCTACTGAGCCTTTGTGACGAAATTATGACCATTAAATGGCAGTTTTACGAAAATTTGCGATGAATAATCGTTCAATTGATCCGCCTTTTTCTGGATATTAAAGTTTTATGAAATTGGATATTCGCCTATTTACTGCCCTTTTCTTCCTCGCTAGAGTGAACTCGAAATTTGGTGTAGACCAATTAGCCTATTCTGATGGAAATCGAGATGAAAAACGAATACCTACTACTGACTCCAGGTCCTCTATCTACTTCTGAAACAGTACGTGAAGCCATGCTAAAAGACTGGTGTACTTGGGATGATGAATACAACAAAGACATTGTAGAAGTGATCCGCACTAAGCTTGTAAAACTGGCGACGGAGCAAGACGGCTACACCAGCGTACTAATGCAAGGTAGCGGCACCGCATCAGTAGAAGCGACGATTGGCAGCGCCATTGACAAAGATGGAAAGTTGTTGGTAGTCGACAACGGTGCTTACGGTGCGCGTATCGCTCAGATCGCTGATTACCTAAATATTCCATGCCATGTAGTTTCCCCAGGCGAAACATCACAGCCACACTTGAACGAGGTGGAAACTGCATTGGCATCGGATCCTGCTATCACACACGTGGCAATTGTTCACTGTGAGACAACCACTGGCATGCTGAACCCAATTGAGGCATTTGCTTCTGCGGCAAAAGCACACGGTAAAGTGGTGATTCTCGATGCCATGTCGAGCTTTGGTGGCATTCCTATCGATATAGCTGAGCTAGGTATCGATTTTATGATCAGCTCAGCGAACAAATGTATTCAAGGCGTGCCGGGTTTTGGCTTTGTGATTGCAAAACAAACTGAGCTCGAAAAGTGCCAAGGTCAGGCACGTTCTTTGAGCCTTGATCTTTACGACCAGTGGCACTGCATGGAAGTGAACCACGGTAAATGGCGTTTTACATCTCCAACGCACACGGTTCGCGCTTTCTATCAAGCATTGTTAGAACTGGAACAAGAAGGCGGCATTGAGGCTCGTCACAACCGTTACCAAACTAACCAGAAAACACTGGTTGCAGGTATGCGTTCTTTGGGGTTTGAGCCACTACTGAGTGATGATCTTCACTCGCCAATCATCACTTCTTTCTACTCTCCGACTCACAGTGATTACCAATTCAAAACGTTCTACACACGTTTGAAAGAGCAAGGTTTTGTAATTTATCCGGGTAAGGTATCAAACGCAGACTGCTTCCGTATCGGCAACATTGGTGAAGTTTACCCAGCAGATATCGAGCGCTTAATCGGTGCGATTGAAAAAGCGATGTACTGGCAAGTTGCTTAAAGCAGCCTTCTGATTGAGAGAGCGTTATGACTCAGAATATCAAACCGACCCATTCTCGTAGTGAAGGCGATGTCAACACGACACCGGCGCGCCAAGCTTGGAATGCGTCGATGGACGACGAACGCACGCAAGCATTATTGAAGCGCGATTCCGAGGTCTTTCTTCATCAAGCTATGTCGACGCCTTGCTTAGATACCTTGGAAGCAGCGGAAGGCATCTACATCCAAGATGCTACCGGCAAAAAGTACATGGACTTCCATGGCAACAACGTCCATCAGCTGGGCTACGGTCATCCGCATGTGATTAAACGCGTGCAAGATCAAATTGCCAAACTGCCGTTTTCACCACGTCGTTTTACCAACGAGACCGCGATTGAATGTGCCGAAAAACTCACCCAAATCTGTGGCGGCGAATTGAACCGTGTGTTGTTTGCTCCGGGTGGCACATCTGCGGTTGGCATGGCACTTAAACTAGCGCGCCACATCACGGGCAACTACAAGGTGGTGTCTCTGTGGGATTCCTTCCACGGCGCATCATTGGATGCCATCTCAGTAGGTGGCGAAGCGTGTTTCCGCCAAGGCATGGGACCACTAATGGCAGGTGTTGAGCGCATTCCACCAGCCGTATCTTACCGAGGTGCTTTCCCTGTCGCAGACGGCAGCGACGTGCACTACGCCGACTACCTTGAATACGTGATTGAGAAAGAAGGCGGCGTGGGCGCATTTATCGCAGAAGCGGTTCGTAATACCGACGTACAAGTACCGAGTAAAGCCTACTGGAAACGCATCCGTGAAATCTGTGACAAACACAATGTCATGCTGATCATCGACGACATCCCTAACGGTATGGGTCGTAGCGGTGAATGGTTTACCTTCCAAGCTTACGACATCGAGCCAGATATGCTCTGCATCGGTAAAGGTTTGGGTGGTGGCTTAGTGCCTATCGCAGCCATGGTAACCAAAGACAAATACAACACCGCCGAGCAAATCTCCATGGGTCACTACACTCATGAGAAAAGCCCTATCGGTTGTGCTGCGGCACTGGCAACCATGGAAGCCATTGAGCAAGACGGCTTGCTAGATAAAGCCAAAGCCGACAGCCAGTTCATGCGTGAAAAGCTGCTAGAGATGAAAGCCAAGTACCCTGTGATTGGTGATGTTCGTGGCATTGGCATGTTGTGGGGTATTGAGTTGGTCACTGACCACGAAAGCAAGGCACGCGCGTATGACGAAGCGGAAGCTGTGTTGTACCAATGCCTCAACAATGGTGTGAGCTTCAAGGTATCGCAAGGCAATGTGATTCAACTCAGCCCACCGCTGATCATCACCCGCGAACAACTAACAGAAGCGTTGGCGATCTTCGAAGAAGCCATCGCCAAAGTGTGTAA
The DNA here is from genome assembly GCF_003123985.1 of Vibrio sp. T9. Classification (NCBI taxonomy): domain Bacteria; kingdom Pseudomonadati; phylum Pseudomonadota; class Gammaproteobacteria; order Vibrionales; family Vibrionaceae; genus Vibrio; species Vibrio sp. T9. The sequence continues at coordinate 100,918 of NZ_NIGY01000003.1, read as the reverse complement.
AGACTTTAACTACTTTTAGGGTCAATAGACCTCAACAAAACCAATTTATTCAGAGCGCGGTTCCAACGAGTGGGCAAGCGCTCTGGCAAGCAAGAAAAAGGATTGAACATGAGCAACTCACCAATTCAAGCAGTGATCTTTGACTGGGCTGGCACTATCGTCGATTTCGGCTCTTTCGCGCCAACCAGCATCTTTGTGGAAGCGTTCAAGCAAGGCTTTGATTTCGATATCGACCTTGAAGAGGCGCGTGAACCAATGGGGCTTGGTAAGTGGGACCACATCCAAGCTGTGGGTCGCATTCCTGCGGTTGATAAGCGTTGGAACGAGAAGTTTGGGCGCTCAATGACCAGCGAAGACATCGACGCTATCTATGCGGCATTTATGCCTCTGCAAAAAGCAAAAGTGGCTGACCACGCAGAACCAATCCTCAACGCAGTTGAAGTGGTAAACGGTCTGAAAGACAAAGGCATCAAGATCGGTTCTTGTTCGGGTTACCCTCGCGAAGTAATGGATGTACTGATTCCAGTTGCGGCGGATTACGGCTACCAACCAGATTACGTTGTCGCGACAGACGATCTGCCACAAGGTGGTCGCCCTGCGCCGTTTATGGCACTGAAAAACGTGATTGAGCTTGGTGTAACCGACGTTAAAGCATGCGTCAAAGTGGACGACTCAGCACCAGGCATCTTTGAAGGTCACAATGCGGGCATGTGGACGGTAGGTCTGCTGCTTTCTGGTAACGAAGCGGGTCTGACATTTGAAGAATACCAAGCTGCAGACGAAGCAACCTTAGAGAAAGCTCGTGAAAAAGCACGCGCGAAGTTTATCAAGAGTGCACCTCACTACTTAATCGACACCATCTCCGATCTGCCAGAGGTGATCGTAGATATCGAACAACGCCTAGCCGCGGGCGAACGTCCGTAGTTTTCGCTCGCGAATTCAGAATGTAAAAAGCCTCTCCATATTGAGAGGCTTTTTACATTTATGGAAAGAGGAAGTGTCAGTTAATCGCAGTACTTGCTCGACGCTTTAGCTTAAAGCCCATACTGGTTGGCCGTTCTTCTGGCTCACCTTTGATGGCATGCAACAGTTTTTCTGCCGCCTTGGTGCCCATGCGCTCGTAATCAAATTCTGCCGATGTCAAACTTGGGTAAGCATGCTCCCCCATAGAAGAACCTTCAAGGCAAATAATGGCAATGTCGGTCGGGACTTTGAGCACGCGGCGATGGCACTCAAAGAGCGCACCAATTGCTATCTCCTCATGGCTACACACCAAAGCATTCAAGCTTGAATCGCGCAGCAATAACTTCGCCAATCCTTCCGCACCCAATTGTGAAGATGGCGCTTCATGAGTCGTTAGAAAATGATCTGGGGTGAGATAGTTTTCAATCATTGCGCTTTGCCAACCGTGTAACTGGCGTTGCAACGTCGAGTGATTCCCGCGCGCCCCAATAAAACCAACGTTCTTAAAACCTTGTTCAATCAGGTGTCTGGTACAGGCCTTACCCACTTCGAAGTGATCCACGCCAATGTTGAGATAACTGACCTTTGAGCTCAGTTCGGCAATCTCTAACACTGGCGTATTTGACGCCTCTAACAGTTGATGCGTTCGCTGACTATGCTCACTTCCAAACAGTACAACGCCCGCAGGACGGCTCTCTAAAAAGGTCGAAAGCAACTTTTCTTCTTGCTCAATCGAGTAGTCGCTGTAACCCAGTAATAATTGATAACCCGCTTTGTTTAACGCCTGTTGGAAGCTTGGTAAGAAATGCGCGCATGCTTTTTCAAACAGTGACGGAATGATAAGAGCGATGGAATAACTTTCTGCAGATGCGAGTGCTCCTGCGGCTTTGTTCGGGATATAGCCGAGCTCATCAACCACTTGTTGAATTTTTTCTCTCAGCTTGTCAGATACTAGCTCGGGCGTTCGTAATGCTCGCGACACCGTCATCGTGCCTACGCCGGCTTTTTTAGCGACGTCCGCCAAGGTGACATTGCCGGTACTTCTTCGTTTGCGAGGTTCGCTCATTGTTTTTATTTAATGTTCTCTAATTTCAGCTGCGACATCTTATCACAGCGCTTTAATGGTTTTGATATTAGCGCATTAGAACTCGAACACCAGCACATGAAACTTCGATGCCTGATAAAAATGATAGCGCTATCACAATTAATGGTAGCGCTATCAGATAGCGCTACCATTTGTGATCGCTCTCAGGTTTTTATGGCAAATTGATCGATAAAGTACGCAGCAACAAAACAACAAATCGGAAACATTCCAATGCTACGTGAACTGATTACCTCTGATGTCATTCGCATCCATTCTGACGCAACCGACTGGAAAGATGCGATCAGCAAATCTTGTGAAGCTTTGATTGAAAATGGCGCGATAGAACCAAGTTACGTTGAAGCAATTTACCGCTCGCACGAAGAGCTTGGCCCTTACTACGTGGTAGGTCCTGGCATGGCGATGCCACACGCTCGCCCTGAAGATGGCGTTAACCGTTTATCACTGGCGATCACGGTGATCCAAAACGGCGTCAACTTTAACTCTGAAGAAAATGACCCAGTAAAAATGCTGGTCACGCTAGCGGCAACGGACAGTAATAGCCACGTTGATGCGATTTCGAAACTGGCGGAATTGTTTATGAATGAAGAGCATGTAGGGGCCATCTGCAACGCTCAAAGCAAAGAAGATGTTCTTGCGATCATCGACAAATACTAAGTTTTACTCCTGACATACCCCATTCACAAATGGGTATACCCCCTATAAAAAAGAAAAGGTCTGAATTATGAAAATTATGGTTGTTTGCGGTCACGGTCTTGGTACTAGCCTAATGATGGAAATGAGCATCAAAAGCATCGTAAAAGAATTGAACGTCAATGCCGCTGTGGATCACATCGATCTTGGCTCAGCAAAAGGCACAAGTTGCGACATTTTCATCGGCACAAAAGACATTGCAGAACAGTTGGAAGCTATTGGCGTTGAGCAACGTATCGTAGCGCTTGATAACATGGTCGACAAAGTCGCAATGAAAGAGCGTTTATCTGTGGCACTTCAAGAGCTTGGCGCTCTATAAGGTGGCGTTATGGAATTCTTCAGTTTCTTAATGAACGATGTCCTATCAGAGCCAGCGGTTCTGGTCGGTCTCATCGCTCTAATCGGCTTAATTGCCCAGAAAAAACCAGTCACCGAGTGCATTAAAGGCACGGTAAAAACCATTCTTGGTTTCATCGTGCTTGGCGCAGGTGCAGGCTTAGTTGTGAGCTCGCTAGGCGACTTCGCGACGATTTTCCAACACGCATTTGGCATTACAGGCGTGGTTCCAAACAACGAAGCTATCGTCTCTATCGCGCAAGAAGCGTTTGGTAAAGAGATGGCGATGATCATGTTCTTCGGTATGTTAGTGAACATCTTGATCGCTCGCTTCACGCCATGGAAATTCATCTTCCTAACCGGTCACCACACACTATTTATGTCGATGATGGTAGCAGCGATTCTGGCATCTAGCGGCATGAAAGGTGTTCCACTGATCGCGCTTGGCTCTGTGGTTGTGGGTTCTGTAATGGTGTTCTTCCCTGCGATCGCTCACAAGTACATGAAGCAAGTTACAGGTTCTGATGACGTTGCGATTGGTCACTTCTCTACCCTTTCTTACGTGCTAGCTGGCTTTATTGGCAGCAAGTTCGGTAACAAAGAACACTCTACTGAAGAGATGAATGTCCCTAAAAGCTTGTTGTTCCTACGTGATACACCAGTGGCGATCTCGTTCACCATGGGCATCATCTTTGTGGTGACGTGTTTGTTCGCTGGCGGTGATTTTGTCCGTGAAGTCAGTGGCGGTAAACATTGGTCTATGTTTGCGCTAATGCAATCCATCACTTTCGCCGGTGGTGTGTACGTCATCCTGCAAGGTGTACGTATGGTTATCGCAGAAATCGTTCCTGCATTTAAAGGCATCTCAGACAAACTGGTTCCAAACGCAAAACCTGCACTGGATTGTCCGGTTGTATTCCCATACGCGCCAAACGCGGTATTGGTGGGCTTCCTATCGAGCTTTGCAGCCGGTCTAGTGGGCATGTTCCTACTTTACGTGATGGGTCTTACTGTGATTATCCCTGGTGTAGTTCCACACTTCTTTGTGGGTGCGGCTGCGGGTGTATTTGGTAACGCAACAGGTGGTCGTCGCGGCGCAATCTTGGGTGCTTTTGCACAAGGTCTACTGATTACTTTCCTACCTGTCTTCCTAATGCCAGTACTGGGTGATCTTGGCTTTGCAAACACAACATTCAGTGATGCTGACTTCGGCATTGTAGGTATCCTACTTGGCCTGATTGTGCGCTAAGCTTTTATTCTTATGAATGCAGAATTAGGCTCGTCGGCATTCATCTCTCAAAGGCTCTAGCAGGAAAAGCACTCAAACAAAACGCCCCTCACGTGAGGGGCGTTTTTCATATTGAGGCTATCTTATTGAGACAACAACTTTCTAGTTGGTTCTTGCTCGGTGTATTCAACGGATTCATTACCAGATAGCTTATCGACGTCCGCTTGTTCGCCGCTCACCACCAGTACCTGTTGCTTCACCAACGCATCAACCACTTTAAGGTTATGTTGACGAAGAAGCGCTCTCACTTCGCTCTCTTTCCCTTTGTGATACTTAACAAAGTAACGCGTAGGTTGTTGCTCAGCTTGTTCAGAACGTTCATCCACGAGCGGAAATCCTTGATTGTTCGCCAAGCTGGCCGAGCTTAGTCCGATTGCCAATAGTGCGGTAGCACTCACCGCAGACAAAGAAAGTAAGGTCAACTTCTTCATAGCCACTCCTTATTGAAAAGTCAGAGTCCAACTGTTGATTGTGCCTGTGTCTCTTCTGGCACTGTCTACCGCTTTTAGTTCCCAAGAACCTTGTGATTCAAAACCAGAGAAATCCGCTTGGAAAGTGGCTTTGATATCGTTAGCACTGCCGCCAGTATTATCGTGAAGCACGACTTCTCCACCAGTCGGTGAAGTTAGCGTCACTCGTAGGTCACCGATGTAAGTGTGGCTAATATCAACGTCAATACTTACTGTACCTGAATCACCAGAGCGATCGACATCTACAGCGCTGATTGCACCAGAAGATTTGTTGTCAGGAATCGCAACAGGGCTGGTGTTTGAGAAGCTAGAATCCGAAGAGCTACCGCCACCGTCAGGACCGTTACAGCCCGCATCCAAGAACAGTTTCGCTGCTTCCGCATTCACTAGGCCGTGACCTGTGCGGTTGTCTCGTCCAGCGACATCAATGTCTGTTGCCGTTTGAACTAGGGCATTACGTACTTGCGCTGCTGTACACGTTGGGTGGTAACTCCACACCAAGCCTGCTACGCCAGTTACATGAGGTGTTGCCATCGATGTACCATTGTAGTACTCGTAATCTTCACCAGATGTAGTTGAAACCGTAATTTCTTGACCTACATATCCCAGCAACTCTTGACCAAATGCACGGTCAACCGTCACCGAAACCATGCGATAAGCGTTGTTTGTGTCAACCAAGAATGGGTTTTGTAAACCAGGTAGTTCCGAGTTGCTGTATACGATTGCCGCTCGCGCACCCGCATTGTAACAAGCCTGAACCGCATCCACTTCTGGGTAGTTACCTGAAGACTGGTTGCCAATACGTTCAGTCAAACAAATTTTGCCCGACATATCACCACAGTTAAAGTTACCGCCAGATACATCACAGCTATCTAGCATTGCTGTTACTGAACCAGCGATTGGATCTGGCACATACGAAGAGCCGTTATTGATCAAACGATTGTGAGGGACAATGCCGCGATCAAATTGGCTTACGCCATTCAAGGTAATATCAGAAAGTTTACCTTCGCCTACCGTAACCGTTGATAAGATCGCCACACCTGGGCCAGAGATCTCAACTTGATCAGTAGATTGCGAGAACGCCGCATGATCATTTTGGTTATCGACAGCAGCAACAGACATAACTGAATCGTAAGAAGCTGGGTAGCTGTGTGCGGTGTTACCGTCATTACCAGCTGCGGCGATTAGCAGAACACCTTGATCGTAAATGTTTTGCAGTGCATTTTGCTCAGTTCGGCTTGATTGACTACCACCAAGACTCATGTTCACAACGTTGGCACCATTATCTGCACACGTTTGGATCGCTTTAACAAGCCCAGATGAGTAACCCCAACCTGATTCGTTAAATACTTTCACGATGTGCAAATTCACATTCTGGTTTGGCATCACACCCTTCACACCTTCGGTGTTGGCAATCGCTGCGATAGTACCTGCTACGTGAGTACCGTGGGCGTTATTGTTACCCGGATCGCTCCATGAGCCTGTACCACTATCGTTGGTACCTGCAACACGGTTACCGCTTAGGTCGTTGTGCGAGATGTCGTACCCTGAATCGATAATACATACAGTGCGATTACCAGCATTGAAGTCATCTAACTGTTGAGCATTAACCGCTTCATAACCCCACGGGGTAGTTTCGCTTAGCAAATAGCGAGGCGGATCGACTTCGACATATTCCACATCACTGCGATTACGAAGTGGTTCTAAGTCATCACCATCCAACTCAACGCTGTAAATGGCGCGATTACCCAGTTTTTCCACCTTACGTGCCTTCACCTGTTGTAAAACAGACTCCTGCGCGATTCGTGGTCCCCAAAAAGAGTTACCACCCATTGAAGATCGGCTGACTGCATCTTCTTTGAATTTGACGATGTACTTCGTCGGTAACTTAGATTCATCAAATCCCATTGGTGGAGCCGCAAACGCTGACATAGAAGTGGTCAGTGCTATCGCTACGGCAGACAACGAAAATAAGCCTTGTTTTTTACTTGTTGTGTAGTGCATTTGCCCTATTCCTTATTTGAGCTAATTTTTATTCACTATATTCTCATGAAAAGTCATCACTATGATGTTCGCATGAGAGCTTCAGCTATAGTTTATAGGCCAAAAATGCCAAACAATTTGTTTCATGAATATACAACTTTGTACAAAAGATCATTCAATAAACATTTTTAGTTAACATCAAAAAGCATAAACAAAACCTTATAAAGCAATCACTTAATTAACAAAAAGTGCATGTTAAATTAATGTTAGTGAGTAATTATTCTAAATAATACACATTTAATCGATTGCTATGCTGAATGGATTTTTTGACCGTGGTGCCAAAACTGAAATATTGAATATTTAGTTGTTGACTGTCTTGAGTATTTACTCAGAATTAGAAGGTTTAGTGAGAAAAATTCTCATCTAAATACTGTTATAGCCGAGCGTATTCACGTATTCGGAACCATAACCATTACAAGAAGAGTGAATGATGAAAAAAACAATCACACTATTAACTGCATTACTTCCGCTTGCCTCTGCCGTTGCAGAGGAGCCAACATTATCACCAGAAATGGTTTCTGCGTCTGAAGTGGTCAGCACGCAAGAAAATCAAACCTATACTTACGTTCGCTGCTGGTATCGTACGAGCCACTCTAAGGATGATGCGGCTACCGACTGGAAATGGGCAAAAAACCAAGATGGTAGTGACTTCACTATCGACGGTTATTGGTGGAGCTCTGTTTCATTTAAAAACATGTTCTACACCAACACTTCACAAAACGTGATTCGCCAGCGCTGTGAAGAAACACTAGATCTGGCGAACGAAAACGCAGACATTACGTTTTTTGCTGCTGACAATCGCTATTCTTATAACCACACGATCTGGAGCAATGATGCTGCAATGCAACCAGATCAAATCAACAAAGTAGTGGCTTTGGGCGACAGCTTGTCTGATACAGGCAACATCTTTAACGCTTCCCAATGGCGCTTCCCTAACCCGAATAGCTGGTTCTTAGGTCACTTCTCGAACGGTTTTGTTTGGACGGAATACGTTGCTAAAGCCAAAAACTTACCGCTTTATAACTGGGCAGTTGGCGGCGCAGCAGGTGAGAACCAATACATTGCGCTAACAGGTGTCGGCGAACAAGTTTCTTCTTACTTGACCTACACAAAACTGGCGAAAAACTACAACCCAGCAAACACATTGTTTACGTTGGAGTTTGGTTTAAATGATTTCATGAACTACAACCGTAGCGTGCCGGAAGTAAAAGCGGATTACGCTGAAGCTCTGATTCGTCTAACAGACGCGGGCGCGAAGAACTTCATGTTGATGACACTGCCAGACGCAACCAAAGCACCACAGTTCAAATACTCAACGCAGGAAGAAATTGAAACGATTCGCGCGAAAGTATTGAAAATGAACGAGTTCATCAAAGCACAAGCGATGTACTATAAAGCTCAAGGTTACAACATTTCATTGTTTGATACGCACGCGCTGTTTGAGACGTTAACCTCGGCACCAGAAGAACACGGGTTCGTGAATGCAAGTGATCCTTGTCTGGACATCAACCGCTCATCTTCTGTGGATTACATGTACACCCATTCATTACGCTCTGAGTGTGCGGCATCTGGCGCAGATAAGTTTGTGTTCTGGGATGTGACTCACCCAACCACAGCCACGCATCGTTATGTTGCTGAAAAAATGTTGGAAAGCAGCAATAACTTAGAAGAGTTTCGCTTTTAATAAGACTTTCTTATAGGTTAAACTCTTAATTATCATAAATATGTTGATGATTAAAAATGGCCACGAAATATCGTGGTCATTTTTTAATATATATGAGTCTACTTTTATATTTAAATATAGATGAACAGTAATTAAAATACAAAATTTCAAGTTATAAGTATTATAAACAAAACTTTTAAATACCAGAAAACCAGTAAAATCTAAACTTATTCAACATGCAATCCATTTAAATTTCATCATGGTCATTTTTGATTATTGAATTTAAAGAAGGGTTAAGTGACAAGTTAAATAAAAAATACCCACATAACACAGGTAAGACCGAGAGGAGTGTGTCATGTGGGTTTAAACGATAGTTCTCTTGCTGATTCGAACTACCAACGTTGGGATGCAATGGAAATACAAATGACTCAGAGTTTCCATCACGGACACTTTATCGCTGGATTTCCCTCTATTTGTTAGGGAACAGTCAGCACAATAAAAATAGAGAAGTAATACCGCAAAAATAAAAATAGAGGCTCTGAGTTTAATTTACACGTAAAATAACCACCACATTCACGACATGAACCATTAATAAATTCACCAATAAATATTTATTAAGTTAAATTTATTTATTGTCAACATACTGTTAGTTTTACCCCTAAATATACTGGTCAGATTTGTTTATTTTACTGATTTTCGTTGCAATACAACTTCTAATTAATTCATGAGAAAAACATGCAGCGACAATTAACTCTTTCACCGATTTATTTATTAATCGGGTTAGCCTCCTCGACGGCGTATGCCGGTGGTTTTCAAATTAACGAACATTCTGCGACGGGTCTTGGTCGTGCTTTTGCTGGTGATGCCGTCATTGGTGATAATGCGTCTGTAGTCAGCCGCAACGCCGCAGCGATGACGCTGTTTAAACAAAATGCCTTATCGTTCGGTGTCACTTACGTCAAACCTGACGTTACCGTTAAAAATGCGCAATATCATCGAGCTAATATTAATGCAGATGTCAATGTTGGTATGGGCGGTTTTCCTCCGTCCCCTCAAGTTGACATTACCCCGTCCTTCTCTCAAACCGTGACCGACATTGATGACGTCGATGGCGTTGGTCAACCAGCCGTTGTACCCAATTTTTACTTTATTCACCCTATCAACGACGACTGGTATCTAGGCTTATCGGCATACTCCAACTTCGGAACCGACATGGAGTTTAAACCAAACTATGGCGCACCTGTTTTTGGCGGTGTCACCAGCGTAGCGAGTGTCAACCTTGGCGCAAGCTTGGCATACAAGGTGAACGACCGTTTTAGTATCGGTGGTGGTATTGATGTGATTTACGGCTCTGGTGAGCTGTACCGCGATATGGACGTGGGTGTTTGCGTTGGTGGGAACATACTTGGAAACGAACTAGAACAACGTTGCGGAGCCGTAAAAGGCAACGCACTTGATGTGGAAGCGGGCGGCATTGGGCTTGGCGCGAACATTGGCATGATGTACGAGTTTAACGAGCGTCATCGCTTAGGTTTAAGCTACAAGCACAGCCCTAACATTGATGCCAAGGGCGACATCCACTTTGCTGGCGAATCGTACGACTCACTTGCTATGCCGCTACCGGATATTGCGGAGTTTTCCGGTTATCACCGCGTCTTACCTAAATTTGCCCTGCACTATTCTGTGCAGTGGATTGGTTGGTCAGCATTTGACAACTTGAAAGCTGATGATCAGTTGCTAAAAGATTTTCAGTGGCAAGACTCCGCGCACTACTCCATCGGTGCGACTTGGTACGCCAATGAACGTTGGACACTTCGCACGGGTTACATGTTCGACAAAACACCTGTCGATGAGCTGACTTCGCTTTCTTTCCCAGATTCGAACCGTCACTGGTTATCCGCGGGGGCCTCTTACCAATGGTCATCAGATACCACGGTTGACATCGGCATGACGTACTTGATTGGTGAAGATGTCAACGTAGAAGAGTACGCGTATGAAGGTGTTCCTGCACCGATGGTGACGGGCGTGACCCATTCAAATGCGTTCCTAATTGGTGCCCAACTCAGCCACCGTTTCTAATTTGTCAGGCAGTGATCAAACCTCTAGGTCATTGCCTTGTAACAACGCTTATCAAAGCGACCGAACAGAGACATTATTATGAACAAAACACTACTTGCTTTTTCACTCTCACTTCTCACTCTAAGCGCAGCTCAGGCTTCGGAATGGGGCTATGGCAATGACAAACACGGGCCAGAACACTGGGGAGAAATCGCCAAAGACTGCGCAACCACGAAAAACCAAAGCCCAATCAACATCGACAACCCAGCCGACGCAAAACTGGAAGCACTGAACCTTTCGTACACAGGTCAGGTCATTGGTTTAACCAACAATGGTCATACGCTGCAAGCGCAAGTGAACGGACGTAACAGCTTCACCATCGATGGCGAGACGTTCGAGCTGCAACAGTTCCATTTCCACACACCTTCAGAAAACCAAATCAAAGGCCGCCAATATCCACTTGAAGCGCACTTTGTGCACGCCAACGCAGACGGCGAGTTGGCGGTAATTTCGGTGATGTTTGATGCTGGCGATCAAAACGCAGCACTGTCTAAACTGATCAGCGCAATCCCACAAGAGAATCAAACCACGTTCTTTAAAGATACGTTTGAGATTAACGACTTACTGCCAAAAACTGCAAACTACTATCGATTTAATGGCTCTTTAACCACACCACCATGTTCAGAAGGTGTGCGCTGGTTTGTGCTTAAAGACACTCAAACCTTATCCAAAGATCAAGCTGCGAAACTGATGGAAGTTATGGGACAAAACAATCGTCCGCTGCAACCGCTAAATGCGCGCGTTGTACTTTCTAACTAATCGCCACATCCGATAAGGGGCATCGTATTTGCCCCTTATTTTGATTCGCTCTAACCTCACTTCGTTACAGGAACCCCCAATGAAAACTCCATCTATTCTGTCACTCTTACTCGCACTCGCCCCGACACTCGCCTTCTCTCATAACCTTTCTGTCGGTCAAACTACCCCATCCGTCAGCATTGATACCTATGGCGAAATGACGCTGCAAGGAGACGATGTGGCTTATCAACCTTGGGCAACTCAGCAGATGTTAGGCAAAGTCCGTGTGATACAAGCCATTGCAGGTCGTAGTAAAGCCAAAGAGATGAACGCGCCGCTGATGTCAGCAATCACTGCCGCTCACTTTCCTGAAGATCAGTATCAGACCACAACCGTGATCAACCAAGAAGACGCCATATGGGGAACCGGTACATTTGTAAAATCGTCGGCAGAGGACAGCAAAAAGACATTCTCTTGGTCTTCCATGGTGTTAGACAAAAATGGCGAATTAGCAACAACTTGGGATCTGCAGCAAGAAAGTTCTGCGATTATCGTACAAAATAAACAAGGCGAAATTTTATTCGTGAAAGAAGGGGCTTTAACTCAAGACGAAGTCACACACGTCATCGAACTGATTAAACAGAATATCTAAACCTAAGGTAAGGAAAAGCTATGAAACTGTTCAACACCATCGCGCTCTGTCTTTTAGCGGCTGTAGCCTCTTTCCAATCGGTTGCTGGAGACAACGATTGGGACAAGATTGCAGATAAAACCGTCAGTTTTAAATCGGAAACCGACACAGTCAATCCACTATCACCATTTGCTAACGCTCGTTTCAGCCACATAAAAATCAAATGTACGCAAGGTACGGTCGATCTGAAAAGCGTTAAAGTAATCATGAAAGATGGTCAGGAAAAGACGTTCGACAGCTTAGGGGTTCTGACTAAAGGCATGTCATCAAGAAGCTTAAGCCTACCAACGAAAGATAACGCGAAATTAGACAAGATCGAGTTGAACTATGAATCGGTTGGCAGCACAGCGCTACAAGTCGCAGGAGTGACCAAGAAAGCGAAAGTAGAAATTTTAGGTAAGAAAATCGACGAGTAAGCGATGGCTCAACGAGCTCACCCAAACTAAAAACAGCGGCACTAGACCGCTGTTTTTATTAAAAAATCGTCATGGATAACTAAATGAATTTCTTCAGCTTCGCCAAACCATAAGCAGCGATGGTGACACAATCTTTGATCGTGCCGTCGATCATCATCTGTTCGAACTCCTCAACAGAAAAAGCGCGAGTGATCAAATCCTCTTCTTCACTGTCGAGTTGGTTACCCACATCCGTTAAGTCACTGGCGAAGTAGACGTGACATGTCTGATTCAAAAAGCCGTATGCGATAAACTGCGCGCCGACATACGCCATGGCGCTCGCCTGCATGCCCGTTTCTTCACGTAGCTCACCTTTGGCAAGCTCAAGATGATCCGCATCTGGGTTTGATTCCCACGCCCCTTGTGGGATCTCCCAACAACGTTGACCTACGGTGTAACGGTACTGCTGAACCAAGTGAATCATCCCGTTATCGATAGCCAGAATCGCAGCACAATCAGGTTTGTCGACCACACCATAGATGCCCTCTGCGCCGCTCGGACGTAAAATTTTGTCCTCACGCACCGTCATCCACTTATTCTGGTAAACGACTTTGCTGTCTAGCTGTTTGATGTCTGACATGGTTATTCCTTGATTTTTCTGAGGGTTACAGCGGAATAATACCCGATTCGGTTACGCCACCAAAATGTTCTTTAGTTCACTCAAAGACTCAACGGTGTAATTTGGTGCGATACGCTCATCGACGCTTGCGCCTGTGGTATTTAACCAGCAAGTTTCAATACCAAAATTATTACCACCCAGAATATCGGAATGCAGGTTGTCACCCACCATCAGTACGCGCGTTTTGCATGGGTTGCCCATTTGCTGCATCGCGTATTCAAAAATACCTAAGTCCGGTTTTGCTACGCCCACTTGTTCAGAGATCACCACTTTATCGAAGTACTCAGTCATCCCTGTGCGCTCAAGGCGAATTGCTTGCAACTCTGTAAAACCGTTGGTGATGATGCCCATTTTAGCTTTGCCTTGCAGCGCTTCCATCAGCTCTTTTGCACCTGGCAACAAACTGCAAATATCGGCCATTGCTTCTAAAAATGCGCTATTGAGATCTGCTGTTGTGGTATTCAACTTCTCAGCCCACTCGGTAAAGCGGTTATGTTTTAGCTCATCTGCCGTTACTTTGCCGTCTTGGTAATCCACCCAAAGCGGTTTGTTTACGGTTTGGTAATGAGCAAAATCTTGTTCAGTAAAATCTACGCCTTTGCGAGAAAACATAAGCTGCAAACCTTTGAAAGCATCAAAGTGGAATAAGGTTTCGTCAGCGTCAAACAGGATCCAATCGTACTTCATTTTCTTCTTCCCAAAATCAAGGTCGTAATACTGATGCATAGTCTAGATTGTTTTCTTCTTGAAGATAATCTCTATAATTGGAAATTAATTGTATCCTTGTGCTCAACAATAAATGCTTCACGATGATAGGAGATTGATGTGAACGCGATTGCCTCCCTGCCCGTTTTTGTTGCTGTTGTCGAATGCGGCAGCTTTTCCCTTGCGGCCAAACAGCTGAATCTGACGAAATCGGCGATAAGCAAACGCATCAACCAACTAGAAGACGATTTGGGTATTCGTCTCCTTAACCGAACCACGCGTAAGCTGAGCCTGACCGAAGCGGGAGAACGCTATTTTGAGTACGCTTCTCAAGCGCTCAATCTGGCCCAGCAAGGCGTGGACGCGGTATCGGAACTGCAAGGCTCTCCACAAGGTCGGCTCAAAATTACCGTGCCGATGTCTTTCGGTGTGCTGCATATCGCGCCTTTGATCAGCGAGTTTCTCGCTCGTTACCCGAAAATTGAAGTGGATTTAAACCTCGAAGACAAAATGGTCGATTTGGTTAAAGACGGTTTTGATTTGGGGATCCGTATTGGTGAACTCACCTCTTCCAATCTAATCGCAAAACGTCTCGCCCCTTGTAAAAGTGTGCTTTGTGCCTCGCCAGATTACTTAGCGGAGTTTGGAACACCACAAAAACCAAGTGATTTAGTCAGTCACAACTGCCTGCGCTATTCCTATTTCCGTGGCGGCGTCGAATGGATGTTCATCAACAATGGCAGCGAATACAAGGTGCTTCCAAAAGGAAACTTTATCGTCAATAACAGCGAAGCCATTCGCCAGTTGCTGTTGAGAGGTTCGGGCATTGCGCAACTGCCAACATTTATTGCAGGGAGAGACTTTGCTGCAGGAAATCTAAAACCGGTGATGGAAGAGTATTCTCTACCAGAACACGCCATTTATGCGGTTTTTCCTGAGCGCAAGCACATGCCGTTGAAAGTAAGAGCCTTTATCGATTTTATCAGCGAAAAACTCGGCACAGATTTACCTTATTGGGATCGTTACAACAGCCCAGAAAAATAACCATATTGATGATAAATGAGTGAGATTTCACTACTGACATGTTCTGACATTCCATCCGCGTAACCTTATTTGGAACTCAACAGGCAATCCGCCAAAACCAATAAGGAATCACAATATGGAAACCGTTATCGAAACTGTGCAATTTCGTCTAACCGCAGGCACAACAGAGCAAGACGTGATCGCCGCCGCCAAGCAGTCACAAACGTTTGTGAAGAATCTGCCGGGCTTTTTGTATCGCTCACTCAGTCACGAAGCGACGGACGATGTGTGGACAGACATCATTTACTGGCGTTCAATGGACGATGCCAAACAGGCGGGAAAACAGCTTAAGCAAGCCGCTGAATTTCAGCCTCTGTTATCGATGATTGACTGCGAAAGTTTCGAGCTTAAACATCACAACTTAAAAATGTGCAGTGAGCTAGAGAAGTAATCAGCCACACTACCACTAACAACCAGTAGGTCTAGATAAGGAACATCATGAGCAAATCAGAACGACTGTTTGAGCTACTGACGCTTTTGCGCGCAAAGCGTTACGCCGTGACAGCGAAAGAGCTCGCAGAAAGAATGGAAGTCAGCGAACGTACGATTTATCGCGATATTCAGTCGTTGCTTAGTTCTGGTGTTCCTATTCAAGGTGAAGCAGGTGTCGGCTACCTGTTGCAAGCGGGCTCTCATCTGCCGCCTTTGATGTTCTCAGAAAAAGAGATGATGGCGCTTGAACTGGGTATGCGGATGGTTCGAGCCTGGTCGGATGCAGAACTCGCCGAAGCGTCTCACTCTGCGTCCACCAAAATACTTTCGGTATTGCCCGATAAGCTCAAACAACAAGTGGAAGATTGTCCGCTGATTGTGCCCGATTATCACACCCAATCCGAAACTGCCAAACGAGGGCAGCTTCTGCGCCACGCGATTGATCATCAGTTTAAGGTCAGTTTGGATTACCAAGATGAAAGCGGACAGGTGACCGAGAGAAAAATCCAACCGTTAGGCCAGTTCTTTTGGGGCAAAGTCTGGACGCTGGTCGCCTGGTGCGAATTGCGCGATGACTACCGCCAGTTCCGCCTCGACCGTATACAAGCACTGCGTATGCACGATGAAAAGTTTCAGAGTGCGGAAACCAAATCTCTCAAACATTACATTGCGCAGTATGAATCGAAAGATTGAGTGTTCTTCATCCTTCCGTCATAAGGATTCAAACTTGCTCTGCTCAATGCGTGATATTTGGAAAGGCACATTTGGTTAAACTAATGTTTCACTTTTAACAGATGCGCAACCACCCTAAGATCGTTAACTTAAGTAGCACGTCAACCACACCGGAGCGTAAAGCTATGAAAGTACTGATTCAATACACCCAAGCTGGGAAATATCGAGATCAAGCGTGGGAATCTTTAACTCTTCGATCTAAAGGTGATATGCAGGCCGTTACCCCTTCTTATGCTGCCCAACTTATCGAACAAAGCAAAGCGACACTTGTGATGACAGAAGACGGACAGATCATCTTTCACTCCTAAATTCCATCAGTCCTATGACGAAAAAGGCCTGCATTGCTGCAGGCCTTTGTATGAGTGAATTAAGAGTTATTTACTGGAAACTCACTGCAGTTGGTAGGCGATCAAGCATCTTGTAGTAATCACCAGCCACAGCGCCGATATCACCACGTAAATACGCTTGAATCATATTGAGATCTTTCAGCCAAAGTTCTTTGTCAGCATCTGAAGACGCCATGTACCCTGCGTACACATTGTCGACCGCGAACATCATGTCTTCGGCGTGATCGTTGTAAATCAAAAGCATCGTATCAGTGTAAGCTTCGAACGCTTTCAGCTCATCGTGCGCTTTACCACCTTTGTAGCTCAATGTGCCCGAAGTTGCATCGATGACCAAATCACCCGAAGTCACATTCGCTGTCGTAAAGTTGATGAAAGACTGGCTAAACGACAGCACACCTGCCGTGATATCCGCATCAATGGTTCGCTTCATTGCGTTGACCATTGGCGCATCCAGCAGCAATACAGGATCGTGGAACGCTGGGACAATCGCTGTTCGGAATGGCCCCCAAGCGCTATCGATGCTCTCTGCGACCTTGTTTAGTGTTGCAGGCTCATAGCTATCTAGGTACGTTTTTAGATCGTAACCTTTGGACGTCACCAGTTGATTTGCGTAGTCGTAAGCCAGCTTGTTTGCTTTTGTTGCCACAAACTTCTCGCCGTCGATAACAAACTCAACCTTGTCACCCGCAATAATACCGTAGCGGTCTTGCTGCTTCGTAAACGTATCAAACTGAGATTGACCACGAGTCTTCACTGTGTAGTCGTAAGACTGCATTTGGCGCACACCCATTCTCAAGATGACATCGCCAACACGTCCGCGGCCTTCTGCACCAATATCAAGGAATCTTGCAATACCACGAGGCATTGGTGGTAGGGACTCCATTTGCTCAGTGATGTGTAGGTTCACGGTAACACCTTTTAGATTGGTGTATTCCTTACCGTCTTTACCCACCAATTTAACTGGCGTATTTAACGCATCATTTGCCACGATGTTGCCCATGATGTCTTCGTATTCAGCTTGCACCCCAGGGATATCAAGCAGCGATGCAAAGCTCACCTCATCGGTAAAACGGTTCGAGAATCGACGTGCTAAGAAGTGGCTCGCAAGCGCTTTGTCTGGCCAATTACCCAACACAGACACCGCATTTGACCAAGGGTAATCCGGGTCAAAGCTACCAATTGAGTTTAGGAAGCGTCCATTCGCAGTTTCCGCAACAGCTATATAGCCCTCATCTGAATCTTCGATAAAGCGTGCTGCCAAATCATCAAAACAGCTGGCTGTTGAAAGATCGTAATCAGCCGGAATTTGGTGTGAGTTGTTGTCTAACAGTTGACCAAAAGAAATCACTTTTTGGTTGCCTGCCGCATTTTCTATCACACATTGATGCTCTGGTGTGCGCAAGATATCAAGGAAGAACGCCGCGGATTTTTTCGCCCCATTCGCGTAATCACAGAACCATGAGTTATCGGCTTTGCCTTCGCTACAGTATTGAGGGTTTGAAGCAATGCGCAATAAGAAATCACCCGGCTTATCCGTTGACGAAGTGTAACCAAGATTGGTGTACAGGTTATCGATGCGCTCAAGATCTTCCATCTTGTCACGGATAGCGCTCATTTCCATATAACGGCGCACTAAGTAACCAGGATAATCGGACGAAAATAATCCCGTCGTCCCATATAACTCCAAGTTGCGTCGATCATAGCTATCGAGATAGTTCTGCCACTCGTAAGAAACAATTTCTTCTAGGTTTGTACCTTCGTCAAAACGGTTACAGTCGCTGTTTAGAGAAACGTTCCCATCGGTACAGAAATCGTAAGACTTACGCTCAATTTCATTCACTTTATCTAGGTAGTAAAGTGCGCCATAACGAGTTTTCGCATTCAGTTCTGGATCATCAGACAACGCGGCGGTATCGAATCGGCTGAAGTCACAGTTGTAGAGTGATTTGCCTTTCTCGTTCCCCGTTAGTGCCTTCACTTCAGAACAAACCATCAGCGATGTGTTGTCTGGATTGTTGCCAAACTTGTATGCAAAGCTTTGTTGGTAGGCTTGCTGATCAGCGAGGTAACGAGCGTATGCCGCTTTGTCTTCATCGCTCGCACTGTCTGCCGGTTTCGCAACAGGCGCAGGAGCTGAACCTGAAGAATCTTGAATCGTCTCGACTTTACGACCGTAACCAAACTTAAACGCCGCAATATCGTACAGACCCCAAGTTGGCGTTTCATCCAACATGCTTGGTGCGTAGTCCATCGTCGAACTGTAAGCAGGAATGTTGTTCAAACCAAGTTGATGCGCTTGCTCTAGCGTGTAGTAGTTCGCTTTGTCATTTGAGCCTTTAAAGTTATGGCGCAGACCCATGTTATGACCAAGCTCGTGAACAAGCGTATTGCTGTAAGTCGCAACCGTAATCGCATCTGCGGCTTTCACTTGCAACTCTTTTGGTAGGTATTTCCAACGCTTAAGCTGACGCGATACTTCGTTACCTGCGTCATCGAGTTTGATCTCAAAGTAACGCTCGTCATCCAACTTCAAGTTGTCCAACATGGCCTTGTTGGTTGAAGAAACCCACGACGCTTCGATTGGATAGACGTTGTTCTCTGCCCAGAAAGACAAACGGTTCTCTTCAGCTTCAACCACCTTTTCAAACTCCATGTCATCATTGAAGTTTTTCATTAGCTGAGTTGGGCTCTTCGTCGCTGCTTTTCCAGAAACGATGTCTTCTTTTGAAACGAGCGGCGCATGAATGTTTTCATCCGATTTCAGGCTCGCCATCGCCGCCATTGTAGAAAGCGCTTCAATTCTATCCGCGACTTCTGTTTTCACAGATTCGCTGCTGGTTGGCAATGGTTCTAAGCCATCTAAGTCCAGTTGATTACGATTATAGAAACGCGCCAAGTTGTCCCAATAGAAAGGCACACCCGTTCTTGCAACACCTGCGTATTGGTTCACGTGGCCTTTGATGATTTCCCCCGTCATCGGGTTAGAAACCGACGGGCCATAGCCAAGCAGACCGTTCGCTAGAGGCTCGTCAATCAGGTTAATCACGTTGTAACGCAGATCACCTGGGTGAATACCAGCCGCTTTGGTTTTGTTCACAATCTCGATTTCAGGCTTGCCTGCATCCGCCCCAAATACATTCAGCGCTTGGTTCATCTTGTCGATCGATTGCAGCGTTGCATCCAAGAACAACTTGTTCTTCTCTTCAAAGAAATTGTCGCTCAAGTAATATTTGATAGAGCCTTGATCTGGGTTGAAACGATTGAGGTAAACCACATCACGGTCGTATTTATTCGTGACTGGGTTAAGCTTTTTCGTCGACGTGGTGAAGAAACCAATGTCGTTCTCATCACCCACTGGGTACAAGATCGGTTGGTAACCTTCGGTTGCCACTTCACTTTCGTGCACTAACGAATAGTAGAACCGAGATTTAAACGCGCCATCTACAAGCGCTTCATCCAAGCTCGCTTTCGTTGCAAAGTTGATGTAGTCGGAAATATTATCTAAATCGATACGGAACGTGCGCTCTAGTTCGAAATTGAGAAGACCGTTTTTAGGGTCAAAGTCCCACGAGATCAATCGTGGTGCGCCAATTTCATCAATGCCCTCAGTAATGCCATACAGATCTTCCATATTGAATTCTGCAATTTCGAGATCTTCAGGACGAGGAGTGAAGTGGGTTTTCTTCTTGTAGTTTAGGCTTGCGTCTTCGTTGGTTTCTTCTTTGTTGGTGCAATCACCATGCGCGTCTTCTTGACAGCGATACGCCGCAAAGTCACCCGGAATCGTCAGCACTTGCGCGAAGTTAACGCCGTCGTCGTCTGCGACAAATTTCTCTTCACCGCAGTAGTTATTAGCATCTTTGCTTAGATGCGCGTCTGGGTAGTTTTTATCGTAACTGCGAACTTCCAGACCTTCTTTGGTAAAACAAAGCTCAACGTAACGAGGTGAACCTTGCAAGAATGGGAATTGGTTCAGAGCAAAGCGTGGCGCGGCACCAGTCGTCGGAACGTAAAACCAACGACCGTCTTTAAGATCTTTTACTGCGACTTCTTTTGCATCTCTTTCGACATAGTCATACGCCTGATCATCTGCGCCACAGCCTGCAAGTGCGGCCGTTATTGCTGACACCAGAGTCAATTTTTTAAACATTATTTGGATATCCTTAATTGTTGTTATTTTCCTAGAAGGAGTAAGTCACTGTCGCGATGTAAGATGCTTTCTCTTGGTCCAACAAATCGATGTTGCCCAAGGTGCCTCGCTCTGCATCTTGATAGAAACCCGTTGATGACGCCGCGAGTAGCAATGACCAACTTTCATCAAACTCGTATGTGCCGTACAACGCCCCCTCATACTGCCAACTGCTTCTGCGCGTACCTTGATAACTGATGCTGTTACCACCTAACGCCGTGATCCCCACTGCGAACGACTCCCACGACTTTTCCGCAACAGCAAACAACGAGTAAGTCCACTCAGTCAGCGAGCGTCCACCCATGGTTTTGTATTCGTGGAAATTTTTTCTCAGTCTTGGCGAAACCGAAAAATCGACGCTCCAAGCTGAAAAAGAGATCGGCACATCTAAACGAACCGCGGTGTGCAGTTCATCTTTACGAGATGTTTCTGAAGTTGGAATGGTGAGCTGACCCGCAACGCCGATTTTCCCTGTATCTCCAAAGCGATATAGGTTCGTGTATTGCAAGCCCAACACCGAATCTGTCGCGTAGGTGCCGACTTCATCTTCTAGGGCACGATAGCCACCCGTAGAAAAATAGGCTTTTGTGTCGCTCGAAAAGGAATAAACGAGATCCCCTCCCCACGAGAAATTGCGGACAGAACGGTAGTCGTCTTTATCGTAAATGTTTGTATCGTAAGATAGGTAAACGGCCCCACTAAACTTACAAACAATACAGGACGTATCTCCTTCATTTTGTGTAGATTCAGGCGTGCTAGTGCTATCAATTACACTCGTTTCCACCGCGAATGATGGCGCTGAAAACAGCGTACCCAACAACATTGCAAGCGGCGTCATCATCCACTTTGTTGTGTGCTGCATGTTTTGAAACTTCCATGAGAATTAAGTTTATTAGAATAAACTTAAAGACAAACAGATTATTGGGATGAAATTCCATAAAAATTCAGATAATCAACCCCAATAAACCTATCAACCATAAAATTACTCTTATGGTTAAATCCTTATTTAATTTTTTAATACTATTTATCTGAGTATTGTTGCGTTCTACTTTGCTTAAAAACGTACTTTAAAATGACTTTTTATAAATAAAACCACTCACCACAACGTTAAAGAAGCAGCAAAGCAACGCCATTAAAATAAAAGTTAAAAGACAATTATTATCAACAACTTAAAATCAACAAAAACAGTTAAAATGAATGAGTGAAAACGTATAAGTTAAAATACAATAAAAATATAAGAACATCATTCCGTTTAATTTTAGTCGTTATTGTATTGAGAAAGTTTAATTTTCAATTTCTAAAATTGGTGGGATACACATAAGAGAAATCATCAAAACCATCCGTTGTTAATAATGAATTTCGCATTTAAAACAAAAGATAGAAACAAGATCAAATTCATGTTTTCTAATATATCTATTCAACCCTTCACAAGTTTGAATAGAAAATCAAACCTTCAGTCAATCTAAAACCAACAAAACATTCACCAAGTGAATACTAAAAAGATAAGTCAAAACTAAATAGCACATACGGTCAGCATATTTGTGAATTACTATTCATTAAATATTTTTTTATAAATTAAACATTAATGTGATCAATTTCACACAACCGCACTGTATATAACATAAAGCAAACGAAATTTAAGTGTTTACGGACCCAAAACGTGTCGATAGAACAGAGGTTAAACATCGAGCTGAAACACGTATTTCCCACCAAAATTTATTATACATAGCAGTGATTTACCTGTATCCAAGCGGTTAAAATGCGTACTGATGTGACTCATTTTTGAGAAAGGAACATAAGAAGAGCAAAAGCACTAAAAGAGGATAATGCGATTTGAATAACCAGTGCTTCAAACCGCACTTATGAACTTATGCAGAGAAAGAAAGACTACCAGTTACTGTTGAATGGTTTTATGACCACAGTTTTCGCAGATCAAGTGACGTTCAAATTCATCCATAGAAGCAAGGAAGGCGCCGAACACTACACTTTTGAGAAATCCAGCGATGAACTCTTTCTTGTTGCGATTTTTATCGCCTTCAAAGCCACTTTTCTTTCTGACTAACACCACTACATGATGCGTTTCTACCCCACATGTAGGGCACATGAGGACTTCTGTCTTGTTCGACATCTTAGACTCCTTGGCGAATTATCCCTTTCTGATGGCATGATTCTCTTATACCTGTAAAGCGAGTCATCATACCATCACTATCGATTCTTACTCTTCTTCGTTGAGACGACGAATCAACTTAGCAGGTGTGCCTCCGTATAGACAATCTGGCGGCACATCATGGTTGACGACCGAGTTCGCCGCAATCACCGAGCGAGCACCAATCGTTACACCTTGGTTAATGACGGAGTTACCACCAATCCACACATCATCTTCAATCGTGATAGGTTTACAAAACGTTTCCCAACGTTGGCGACTTCGGTAATCCACAGAATGAGAAGCGGTATACAATTGCACGCTTGGACCGATTAGCACGTGGTTCCCGATGGTAATTTTAGCGCCATCAAGCATGACCACATTCATGTTGATAAAGGTTTCTTCGCCGATTTCGATGGTTTTACCGAACTCGCAATGGAAAGGTGCTTGAACAATGCAAAGACCCGCTTTGCCAAACAGCTGTTTTTGTAATTCGTCGCGCTGACTTTCGTCGGTATTGTTATTGAGCGCTCTAAGTGCTTGAAGAGCATGACTTCTAATGGCGTCAATTTCTTTGTCCATGCCATCAAAGATTTGACCAGACATCATTTTTTCGAGTTCTGTCACTGGGAGACTCCTACAACCTGCAATTACTACTTTCAGATTAATCACACGGTACGTGAATTGAGGAATAAAAAAAGAGAAAAGCCTGCACTTTTCTCTTTCCTGTTTTTATATTTTGTGGAGTCTGTCGACTTACACGATTTCCCAGCTGTGGGTCATCTCAACACCTTCACCTAGCATTAAGCAAACCGAGCAGTATTTTTCTAGCGAGTCAGCCGCCACTTTTGCTACGACTTCTGGGTCAAGCTCGTCACCTGAAACTTCAAAGTGGATATTCACTTGCGTAAAGATACGTGGTGCGGTTTCACGACGCTCTGTGGTTAGCTTGGCATTAACTGACAAGACCTTTTGGCCTGCCGTTTTCAAACCGTCGACAACATCGACAGAGCTACAGCCACCAGCGGCCATTAGTACCATTTCCATTGGGCTTGGTGCCGTTGCACCGCCATTGCCATCCATCACTACGGAGTGACCCGACTGAGATTGCCCAAGGAATTTAAAATCTTCTACCCATTTAACTTCTGCTTGCATGATTTACCTCATTTAGCATCGCTCGTTGAAGACATCGTTGCCCTATCAAGCGGTGTATTTCGTGTCGATACTTTAGCTTTCTCGCATAAAAGGGCAACGGAATTTTCAACATTGCTGTAATTTTTTCGCTCGGTTGCCTTTCTCTATACGTAACACTTTTTATTTCAGTCACACTTTCTACGGAAAACAACGTTGAGGTAGCTATGAAGAATATATCTAAGTTATTGGTCGGATTCTCTTTCGCACTTCCTGTCTTGTTCCTACTTTTGAGTAAAGCAGGCACCGCCGATACGATGGATAAGATGAAGGCTTCAGAGAATGCAGAAATCGCGACACTGGCTGGCGGCTGTTTCTGGTGTACAGAATCGGATTTGGAACAGTTGACTGGCGTAGTCGATGTCGTATCAGGCTATTCTGGTGGTCATGTTGAAAACCCAACTTATCGCCAAGTTTCATCAGGTAAATCAGGTCACATAGAAGTGATCGAAGTTAAGTACGATCCTAAAGTGGTTAGTTACGAGCAAGTGTTGGACTACTTTTTCCGTCATATCGATCCTACTGACGATAAAGGCTCTTTTGTCGACCGTGGCCCACAGTATCGCCCTGCTATTTTCTATCATAACGCGGAACAAAAGCAGATCGCAAAACAGTTTATAATGGAAATCGACAAGGCGATGATCTATCCCAAACCGTTGAAAACAGAACTGATCGAGTTTGAAAAGTTTTATCCTGCAGAAGAGTATCACCAAGACTATTACAAAAAGAGCAGCTTAAAGTATAAGTATTACCGCTATGCGTCTGGTCGAGATAAATACTTGGATGAAGTATTTGGTGATGATCGTAAAGAGACCCCAAAAACGCTTCGTCAGTTGATCGAAGAAAAAAAGTTGCTATCGAAAGTGAAAGCGTACAGTAAGCCTGCTAAGTCCGAGATCAAATCAAACTTAACAGAGTTGCAATACTACGTAACGCAAGAAGAAGGCACCGAGCGTCCGTTCGACAACGAATATTGGGACAACAAAGAAGCGGGGATTTACGTTGATATCGTAACTGGTGAGCCGTTGTTTTCTTCTACCGATAAATACAAATCGGGGACGGGTTGGCCAAGTTTCACTAAGCCAATCAACCCAGGTTACATCGTTGAAAAAACCGATTACAAGCTGATTTATCCAAGAACGGAAGTTCGCAGTAAGTTTGGCGATTCTCACCTTGGTCATGTTTTTAAAGACGGTCCGAAGCCAACAGGATTACGCTACTGCATGAACTCTGCGGCAATGAAATTTGTACCTGTAAGTGAAATGAAAACGCAGGGGTATGAAGAGTATCTGTATCTCTTTGATAAATAGTTCGTATTCATTCAACTTCAAGGGCATACGATGGCAAATGGGGAGGACCAGATGAAAGGTTTTAAAACACAATTACCAACCAAAATCTGCTCTGTTTGCCATCGCCCATTTTCTTGGAGAAAGAAATGGGCAAGAAATTGGGACGAAGTCGTTTACTGTTCTGAGCGCTGCCGAAGAAACAAATCAGTCAAAAGTTAGAACCACAAAAACTTTGTGTCGCACTGCTAGCCTTATTTTCCAAGGTAACGTGGCTCAGACCAAGCAGCGCTTCACCAAGGTAACAAGGCACCATCATAAGCCCAAAATGCCCCGCTATCCTGCGGGGTTGCTTTGTCAATCAATCCCCATAAGTCTCGCGCGACACGCTCTGGGCTAAACAGCTTTCCTTCAGGTACATTCGCTTGAAAAGGTGCCGACAAAGCCGTATCTGTTGTGCCTGGGTGAAGAGCGAGTACAGTGCCGTGTTTGACCATTCTCCGCCATTCAATCGACATGGTTTTGAGGAACATATTTAACGCGGCTTTCGATGCACGATAGCTGTACCAACCGCCTAAGTGATTATCACTAATACTGCCAACTTTGGCCGAAATGGTTACAAACTTAGGGTTGGCACTGCGTTTTAACTTGGGCGTGAAGTATTTCGCCAACAGTAAACTCGGCAAAGTATTAACCAAAATGGTTTGCTGAAAAAAGTCTGCGTCGAGCGAGCTAAGATTCTTCTCAGGACCTTTATCTTGGGTATGCAACATACCAACGCAGTTCACCAACCAATCAACATGTTCAATTTGCTCACTGAGTGCTTTCACCTGCTCGTCCTGCGATACATCCACTTGATGCCAAAATACATTTGGGTGTTGCCAATCTGGTTGGTGATTACGATAAGTGGCATGCACGCGAGCTTGAGGAAAGCGAACTAGCGCTTGTTGAACCATCGCCAATCCAATGCCGCCATTTCCACCAACGATCAGTATGTCCATTACAAGCTCTCCACGTTTTCTATGTAATACTCTGCGGTATCGATTATCGCCTGGCGTTGCTGCTCTTCCATATTGTCCCAAGATCGGAAAATCATCCCAATACGTGGATTGGTTGCTAAGCGTTTGTCGTGTTTGTTCATAAAGCGCCAATATAAGCTGTTGAACGGACAAGAGCCTTCTCCACTCCTCGCCTTATTGTCGTAGTGGCAACCCTTACAGTAGTCGCTCATTTTGTTGATGTAAGAGCCACTCGCCGCATACGGTTTGGTGCCAACAATCCCACCATCTGCAAACAGTGCCATACCGCGCGTATTGGGCATTTCTACCCATTCAATCGCATCAACGTAGATACCGAGATACCATTCATCCACTTGGTCTGGGTCGATCTCGGTTAATAAACAAAAGTTACCGGTTACCATCAAGCGCTGAATGTGGTGCGCGTAAGCGTAATCAAGAGACTGGCCAATCGCGTTTCGCATACAGGCCATTTTGGTTTCGCCGTTCCAGAAGAAGTCTGGCAGCTTTCTACTCGCTTCCAGTTCATTCTTTTTCGGGTAATGAGGCATGTTCGCCCAATAAACGCCTCGGATGTACTCTCGCCATCCCAAGATCTGACGAATAAAACCTTCTACCTGAGAAATATCGATGTCGGCATTGGCATGAAATGCCTTAAGTGAAGCGTCAATCACCTCTCGCGGATTCAGCAGCTTACTGTTCAGCGAGAACGAAATCCGGCTATGATATAAGCTCCATTTAGCCTCGTGCTGACCTGTCATGGCGTCTTGAAAACGACCAAACAGTGGCAAACAGACCTGACAAAAATGCGCGAGTAAAGACAAGCTTTGAGAGCGACTTACTGGCCAAAGTAAATCACCATTTAATTTACCTATGGTTTGAATGTTGTGCCGACCTAAGCGCTCGACAATATCACTGACGTCATGACTGAACATTAATGGCTTTGGCAGCTGTTCAATGTCTTTTGCTTTAAGTTTATTTCGGTTATTGGCGTCGTAGTTCCACTTTCCACCCATAGGCTTACCGTCTTGCATCAAAATGTTGAAACGCTTACGCATACGGCGATAAAAGTGCTCCATCATGATGTGTTTACCTTGAGGAAACTGCGATTCTATTTCCTCAAACGGTAACAAAAAGTGTTCCGAATCGACGCTGCGCATCACGACCCCATCAAGCTTTAGTTTGGCTAACTGCTCTAGTAAACGGTATTCGTCGGGGCGTTGATATTCAAACTTACTTGCACCAACTTCACTCACGTAGTGTTGTAAGACTTGCGCAAGATCCTCGAAAGATTGTGTGTCATCCAACGTAAGGTGCAAAACTTGATGCCCTTCTTCCTGCAGCTCGTTGGCAAAATTCGCCATCGCAGAGAAAAAAGCACACACCTTTTGAATGTGATGCGTAACGTAAGTATTTTCTTGTTTTAACTCAGCGACAAGGTAAAGCACCGAGTCGTCTACACGTTGAAACCACGAATGCTCGCTATTAAGTTGGTCACCAAGAATGAGCCGAACCGTCTCGTAATGCATTGGTTATCTCCCGCTCTCTTTTTTTGGCGCAATCGGCCAATCCACCATATCGACACTATCAAGATGTACGCCTACGCATCTCCCCTGCCATTTGTCGATAAATGAAAAATCTGGATCATAAGTTTGTGTCTGCTTTTCTAGATTAAACTGACGTGAGCCACGTGGGTCAGCGCCAACACCAGCTAAATACTGCCAGTTGCCCCAATTAGAGCCGACATCGTAATCAATCAACTGAGTTTCAAAATAAGCAGCACCGTAGCGCCAGTCGAGTCCGAGTTCATGAACCAGACAACTCGCGACCAGTTGGCGCCCTCGGTTAGACATATAACCCGTTTTATTAAGCTGATGCATACATGCGTTAACGATTGGAAAAGGTGTTTCGCCTTTCTTCCACTGCTTAAAGCGTTGCGCATAAAAGCTGGTCAGTGGTGGCTGGTTGGCGATACCGCCAAATCGAAACAACTTCTGTTGATACTTTCTCGCGTACCAATAAAAGTATTCCCGCCACAACAACTCGAAATAGATCCAATAGGTTGAATCATTTGCTCCGTTCTTCTGCTCATATTGTTTGAGCATGGCATAAATGATTGTAGGAGAGACGCAACCATGAGCTAACCAAGGTGAAAATTTAGTTGAATACTCCATCCCATCGAGCTCATTGCGAGTCTGTTTATATTCGCTCGCTAAACTTGAAGCAAAATAGCGTCGACAATGTTCAAGACCGCTCAGTTCTCCGCCATCAAATGCTGGTTTGGTGTCAAAGTAATATGTCGTGGCGGTAGGAAAATTCATACCTGAAGGTACTGGCGGTAAAGCATGAACGCTCTCGTAAGGTTGAGAGAGGTCTAAACCTTCGACCTGCTTTCTAAATTTCGTGAAGGTCGCAGGCAGTTGCCTTAATTCAAATGGCAACTGTTCTTCGCACAACAAAGTGCGGATCGCTTGCTGTTTGATATTCACATGGGGAGTGCCTTCAATTGCACGCTCTAGAGCCTGTTGCTCATCCGAACCAGCAAACGCATCAGCATAAATATGAGTGATACCGAAATGACTGATGGCATATTTGATCGCTTGATAGGGCGTCAGTTCAACCGTCCATAATCGTTGCCCCAATTTAGCTAAAGATTGATTAAGTTCATTAAGCGATGCCTCGAGAAACTGCAATTTCGCACGCCCTAAAGAGGTCTCCTGCGCAAAGTGCTGCAAGTAAGGTGTCACCGAGGGGCGACAATACAAACAAATTAACTCATCCATTTCTGCACAAGCGTCTATCAACAGCGGGTTGTCATGCAAACGCAGGTCATTAGTGAACCAATACAGTCCTATTTTCTTATCCAAGTCGCACCCTCTTTTTGTAAACTCGTTTTTTGTAAACTCGGAGTCCCGCGTTCTTGTTGCAAATAGCCTAAGCGTTAAGTCTTTTATTCCACTCGTTGTTGTACGGGCAATAGAGCTTTACGATCATTAGGTTACTGACAATCTCACTAAACCAATTGGCTGGTCATCTTAGAGCCCTTAACACCAAAACATCGTTCGCGCATGTTTCATACTAAGATTTTATAAAATTAAAATTTGGCGATATTGATAACGGTCTTAATCACTCATTTTTTATATAAACCATGCAAAAATGATAAAAATTAAAGCGATATTGGTTAATATCCGTTAATCTAAGTCCAATTCCATTTTGCTAGTACCATCGCAGAAATGACCGACGAGTTTAAAAAATCGACCGCTAATTTGAAAAAAGCGGTCCCACTAATGATCAAAAATCATGTTGCTGCCACGCCAGCCAACTATGCGCTTTGGTATACCTACGTTGACAAGACCATTCCTGAACTCAACTTTGAGTTGGATACGGTGTTAGAAAACTACGGTATCTGCCCACCTGCAACCAATAAACAGCTTTATAACAACTATGTTGCTAGTAAAGCAGAAACTAGCCTTGAAGATCTTAGAACCAATGTAGAAGTTCTGCTGCATGAAGTGTCCAGCTCGATGAGCGATACACTTTCAGATACTTCTTCCTTTTCTGAAATGGTAGACAAAAGTTTTAATAAGCTCGAAAAAGTTGAAGACAACAGCTTAAGTATTGAAGAAGTGATGGTGGTGATTCGTCAACTTGTCGCAGAGTCACACGAAATTCGTCACTCGACAAAGTTTTTGAATAGCCAATTAACTAATGCGAGTGAAGAAATTTCTCGCCTCAAAAATCAGCTAGCTGAAGTACAGCAAGACGCATTATTTGATGGTCTATCCAACCTTTACAACCGTCGAGCTTTTGATAAAGATCTGTCTTCGCTTATCGCATCAAATCAAGCAATGACCTTGATCATGCTTGATATCGACCATTTCAAGTCATTTAACGACAATTACGGCCATCTTTTCGGCGATACGGTGCTAAAAGCCATTGCCCGTAGACTACAACAAAGCTGTCGAGATGGAATATGCGCGTATCGTTTTGGTGGTGAAGAGTTCGCTTTAATTGTGCCCAATAAGTCTCTGCGAATTGCTCGCCAATATGCAGACACACTACGCCGCATGATTGAAAAACTGCGCATCAGAGATAAGCGCTCTGGTACACAAGTTCACAGCATTACCGCTTCTTTTGGGGTAGCTGAATATGAGGTGGGTGATACGCCTGAAGCTCTGGTCAATAAAGCCGATAAGCAACTTTATGAGGCAAAACAACTCGGTCGTAACCGCGTGATGCCCATTTAAATCAACTTGTTATGTAAGCTTGGTTAATAAGACCGACTTTTTCGAAATAGAATAAAAACCCCGCACTATTGAGTGCGGGGTCTATTTATCTGGCGCTTCACATCTTAATCGACACTGTAGCAGTAGCTTAGAATATAGTCGTCACCGTTTTTCGCAGTGTATTCTTTATCTTCACTGCATGCCATCGGCTTACCTTTTTTGTCGCCTTTGATTAGGCTGATCCAGTGGCGCATCGCCGTCGGCGCATTGCCCGTTAGTTCAGGATTAAACGTAGTGCGTGTTTCCAGTTGAATGTCATCAATATCCATCAACTCCACACAACCGGTGCCTTTATGACAGCCAAATAGCACTTCTACGTGGTTACCTGAATCGTCTTTAAACAAGATCGATTTTGGATCTTCTTTCTCACCCGTATACGCCACAAAGTGTTTTGGGCTTTTCAGGCCGCTGTGTGTGCCGTCTTTGAAGTAAGCCAATACATGGCGGTAATCAATTACGTAACTTGATACATCTTGGTGCGACCCGTTCTCCAATGGGAACATGCGGTCTAGTAGTTGCTTCGCTTTTACTTGCTTCTCGCTCTGCTGCTCAGCACTTACCGCTTCGACGGCAAATACAGCTTCAGCGATAAATGGGCGTTGTTGTTGTTGCATCTCTTTTTTATCGAAGTTCAGCATATTCATCGTCATATCCTCGCACTTAAAAAAACTCGTCCTAGAGTAAAAACTTAATTCCTTCGTTTAAGTTTCAGGCAATTCTGTGAAGTTGATGGTTAATTTCCTTGCCTGCTTATTATGTAGACTAGCGAAATATTGACTACAATTTCACAACAAAAATTTTACAATGTGAATTTTACAAAATGTCTGTGTCAAAAAGCCTTATTCGTCAGTCCCATTTTCTAGGTACGAAAATTCGCAACCTAAGGAAAAACAACCATTTAACTATGGAGGATTTATCTGCACGCTGTGTAAGGATCAATCCTGAGTACGCACCGTCGGTATCTTACCTTTCGATGATAGAGCGCGGAAAACGCGTTCCGAGTATTGATATGCTCGAAGTAATCGCGGAAGTTTTTCAAAAAGATCCTGCCTGGTTTTTAGATGATGAACCGGAACTAGAAGCCATTACACCCAACAAAGGGAATCGTGGCGGTATCAACGGTATGGCATTGGAGCCGAGCTTTTTGTTCTCCAATGATATTCTCCAAATCGCGATTCCAGAGATGTTGTCTCAAACGGGTATTACTGGACGTCAATTCGCCCACTTATTGATCCGTGCGCACCAAGAAAACCATCAAAACCATTTTCCTGATTTAGAACGCGCAGCCGAAGAGGTCGGCTTGAAACGCCTGAATCTATCGGTAGAAGATCTGATAGATATTGCGAAAAGCATGGGGTTGGATATTCGCTGGGTAGACCGAGCACCACAGGATGTGATTGATGAACTGGGCGTCAGCGCCAAACAGTTGATTACGTCTTTCATGGAGCCACCTGGCACCATTTATCTCAATAAACGAATGCGTGACTACCCAACCCGATTGAAATATGACTTGGCGGTATACATCGGCCATCGCGTGCTCCATAGCAGTGATGCAATGAATAACGTTTTATCTATTGGGCATCAAAACAACTGGGAGCAAATGGACAGCCCAGTTTCCAACTCTGAGCTCAACTCGCAAGATATCCTACAAGCTTGGCGCGATTTTGAGTCCAGCTTTTTTGCTGGTGCCCTGCTTTGCCCCAAAGTACCATTTCGTCAGTTGCTTGACCGTTCCGGTTACGAAATTGATGTTCACAAAAAGGCCGGCGTTTCTCCTTCCGTTGCGATGCGTCGTATGACCGTGGTTTCTCCGTACCCTCATTGGCATTACTTTGATGCCTATGGTCCGGGCAAGTTGAAAGCGGTATATCGTGGAAATGGCATCCCGCTTCCTTGGGGCAATATGCGCAAAGTGAACGATCCCTGCCAACACTGGGCTGTATTTAGACGTCTAGCCCAACCTTTGGATACAAGTTCAGCGCAAATTTCGATTTTGAATGTGGGCGACGAGCCACGTATTTACTGTTGTGAATCAGTCAACGTATTTGACCCTGCGGGGAACAACCGAGTGTTGTGCGCGGGGATAGATTTAAACCCTGCGATTTCTGCACAAGGTGGTGATGCAGCTTCTATTGCGGAAGAGCTGAAGTCACTTTGTGTCGCTTCCGGCGGAAGTAGTGTCATTCCTCCCCACATCAAAAAAGACTTAACAACCATTGCTAAGATATTAAACATCAATTGGATAGAACGAGGTATTCAAACCCAAGCTAGGCTAATCTGCTCAAGAGGGGCCGTTTGTCCAAGGCAGCCTAGTTGTTACAGTAAGTGCGGAGAAACCGATGAGACAGGTGACAACATGAATATTATTGGTCTCTAGAAAGAAAAAACGCCAATCACAATAATCGTGATTGGCGGTATATACTTGTGAACAATGTGTATTCACTAACAACGTCAGTTGGCTAGGTGACCCTCGGCTTAATAAGGGTCACTCTAGATAAAGCACGATGCGTGCCAACTTTAAAAAGGCCGTTTTTTAATAGATCCAGATGCATATCGTTGCTTTATTAACCATAAATTTCGCAAACTGCATTTGCAAAATGCAACAATATGCAAATATGCCACTTTATGCACTGCTAATAATGACTCTCTCAGCAAAGAGTCTATTGACATGTAAAGTCATATATTCTTATACCCAAATGATGGTGAGATTTCGGATTCTTAACCTTACCACTGCTCCAAAGCCCTGATTGAAACTGGGCTCAGGTTCATCCGCCATGTTTTTGTTGATACATTCTCTCATCGGCTATTTTCATCATTTGCTCTGGAGATGACATGTCCGGATCAAATATCGCGTACCCAATGCTGGTTCTCAGGTAGATGAGCGCTTCATCGTAAATCACGGGCGTCGAACATAAAGCTAACCTGAGCTTTTGTAGCAGAGACTGAACATTTTCTTCCGTCCCAGGGTTATGAACGACAACTAAAAACTCATCACCTCCCATTCGGGCCACTATATCTGATTTACGCAGAGAGCTTCTCACTCTTTCAGCCGTAGCGACTAAGACCTTGTCGCCTGCGTCATGACCATAGGTATCGTTAATATGTTTAAATCTATCCAGATCTATATTGATTAAGGCGAAGCTGTAACGCTTTTTGTAACGTTTCGCTATTTCAAACTGCTGCTTGTAAAACTTCATAAAATAGCGACGGTTTGGTAAGTGCGTCAGTTCATCATGCAGTGCTCTATCATCCGCAATGGTGTACAAGCGATAAATCGCAATAAGCGCGAGGCTCAGTGCAAAAACAATGGGATAACCGATGAGCCTTGCTAAATAAAGCTGATGCCAAGGAATTTTATGGTCGAGTTTGTCTCCGGAGAAAACCACCATACTCCACCCACCATAAGGAAAATGAACCATTTCTTTCGCGTATGGCGTTTTGGTTTCACTCAGTGCGCCAAAGAAAACGTCACCAAAAGCACCGCCACTGTCGTAACCACGAATCATCAAAGGATAGCGATAAGAGAAATCGATCACGCCAGTTTCTCGCATCAGAGCATCAAAATTAATCACCGCACTGATCACACCCCAATAATCTTGGTTCAACGGTGGATCAAGAAAAACCGGAACCCGCACGATCAAGCCTTTGCCGCCTTGAATCAAGTTGACAGGCCCTGCTATAAATATTTCTTGTATATCCTTGGCTTTTTGCACCTGCACCCACTGCTGTGGCACCGTTCGGTAATCGAGGCCAATTAAACGCTCATTACCTTGGCGGGGAAATATATGACTGATAACATCATTCTTCGCGATGCCAATGATCGTAATATGTTTGCTTTTGTTCAGAATGCGGTGAGCCGCAATGTTCAATTCGTCTTCTTGGTTTTTAGGCAGTAAAGTAATGAGTGTCGCCAAGGTACTGGCTTTATAGATATCCGCCATAAGTACCGCTTCCAAATTGGAACGGAGGGTGGAAAGTTGTTCTTTGGCCTCAACTTGAACTCGCTCTTGGTGAAGCTCTTGCTGATTTCGATGCAACAGCTCAATAACCCCAACGCATAAAGCGAAAAAACAGAGGAAGAACAATGCAAAATAGCATCGCTTTCTGGGTAAATAACGCATTTTCTCCCCACAACTCGTATATCGTTACGAGATTTTTATTTATTGTTAAAATTCTTATTATTACAAGAATAACCAATCCCAATCGGAAAGGTAACAGTGATTAAGATTTTTTATGTTTTAGGTATGAGATGATGCATCAACAAGGCGATTTATTTGACGGTACTCAGTGGCAAGAAGTAGAAAGGGGGAAACTCTATTACGATCCTTATTTTCTTAGCCATCTAGAAGCGGATCACTACTTTGACCAACTTCTGAAAACACTGCCATGGCATCAAGAGCGCATTACCATGTTCGGCAAGTCAGTACTTCAACCTCGTTTACAAGCGTGGCATGGTGATGCAGCATATACTTACTCTGGCTTGACCATGCAGCCTCACCCTTGGACTCCTGAGTTAACTCAGCTCAAAGTGCGCTGTGAGACGATTGCGGATGTAGCCTTCAACTCTGTACTTGCCAACCTATACCGACACGGCCAAGATTCGATGGGCTGGCACCAAGACAATGAACCAGAGCTAGGTAGAAACCCGGTTATCGCCTCTTTGAATTTAGGTGAAACACGTCGATTTTTGCTCAGAAATTTACATTGTAAAACTGAGATTGAATATGAGCTTTCTCACGGCTCCTTACTGGTTATGGCTGGCGAGCTCCAACATCACTGGAAACACTGTGTACCAAAAACCGCGAAAACCAAAGGTGAACGTATCAATCTGACTTTTCGACAGATTTTTAACTATTGACTCAGCTTTTACATTCTTAATTAATATTGATGGTAGGTTTAGATTCAGGACTTCATAGGGAATGGATTTATGCGTATCAAACCTCTTAGCTTAGCGGTCTTACTCTCTTGCTCACTTACCTTTGCTGTTCAGGCATCACAAGAAGAGATACCGCTCCTAGATAATGCTCAATCAGCACAGTTGATTCGTAGTACCTACGAGCAGGAACTGTTCACTTTACCTGCGTTTAAAGAGGGGCACTTTGGCTTACGCATGTACCGTCAGACGTTAGATGAGAAATATCTCGCTGCCGTTTGGACCGACATGGCACAAGTAGCTAGCCGATTAAACCGATTTGCTAATGAAGTCGTTGAACCTGAAGACATTATTCTTTATTCATCACAAAGATTGACCGCGTATCAAGAGAAAGAAAGTGAGCGAGGGCAACGACGCTATACCGTCACTAAACACCATCCTGAATATCTTTATCTTGGCGTGGATTTGCTTGGCGCAATGGCAAGAGCAAACGAATATGGTCTGAAACATAAGAAAGACAAGACGCTAAGAAAGATCCTGAGGCGCTACGATTTCTCGCGTTACGTTACGGACAAAGAAATGATAGAGGCGTGGGCAGCTCAGCTCGCAAACCAAGTCTACTGGCTTCGTCAGCTTGGTGAGCAAGATGTGGTCGAGGAATTTGCTCAAACCTTTCGCAATACCTACCCCGACGATAAAGATAAGATGCTGTCAGCTCAGCAGTATTGGAATAAACTCTATGGTATGACGCACATCATCTTTGCCGACTCACAGTACTATCAAGAACGAGTAAGCGAAAAGAAACACCAATGGATTTATGATTACTTTCGCAACAACATCGACACTATTCTACTGCGCGCCAAAGAAGATGTGATTGCAGAAGTCGGCATTTCGTTTTTGTTAGCAGGCTTGGACCATGATCCGGTCGTAAAGAAAACCCGCCAAGCCATTCGTCACGCAATCAACGCTGAAAAAGGGATGATTCCATCGGTCGATGGGAGTTTTGATCTCAAGTACGGCGAGCACCGTAATGTGCTAGCCATCATGCTGCTCGATTGGAAAGGGGTACATAAAGCGCCAACTTATCAAGAGCACCCTGACGCTTTTAAATCAATACCCTACGGCTTAATACCTAAGCCTTAGAAATAATAAAACCCGCCATTTAGGCGGGTTTTTTAGTGTGCATCTTCAATCTAAATTAGAGCGAGATGAAAATACCCGCTAAACACGCACTCATCAGGTTAGCGAGTGTGCCAGCAGCAACCGCTTTTAGGCCTAAACTTGCTACATCTTTGCGGCGCTCAGGTGCCATCACGCCGATAGAACCCAGCTGAATAGCAATTGAACCAATGTTTGCAAAGCCACACAACGCAAAAGTGATGATGACTTGAGTATGCTCAGACAGCGTCGCTTTGTGCTGTACAAAATCGATGAACGCAACAAACTCATTCATCACCACTTTCTGACCAATGTATGAACCCGCAGCAAGGATTTCGTGGCTTGGCACACCAATCAACCACGCTAGAGGTGCAAACAAGTAACCAAAAATCGCTTGTAGCGTTACACCAGAGAAGCCAAGTATGTCACCTAAGTTTTCTAGTCCCGTGTTCACCATCGCGATAACACTAACAAAAGCGATAAGCATGGTACCAACAGCAACGGCCACTTTCATACCGCCCATGGCACCGCTTGCTAGCGCATCAATAACGTTGCTTTCTTCTGATTTATCTAGCTCAATATCGTTGTAATCACTTGGTGTTTGGCGTTCAGGAACGATAATTTTTGCCATCATCAAACTCCCTGGAGCAGCCATAAAGCTTGCCGCAATCAAGTATTTTAGGTCGACACCTAAACCGGCATAACCACCAAGCACACTGCCCGCCACTGAAGCCATACCACCAGCCATCACAGCAAACAGTTCAGAGCGAGTCATGTTCGAAAGAAATGGACGAATAAGAAGTGGGGACTCGCCTTGAGATAAGAAAATGTTACCTGTTGCAACCAGAGACTCTGCTTTACTCGTACCCAAGAACTTCTGGATAGCGCCGCCAATAAATTGAATCACTTTTTGCATGATGCCCAAGTAGTAAAGGGCGGAGATAAGAGCACTGAAGAAGATGATGATAGGAAGGACACGAATAGCGAAGATAAAGCCAGAAGAAGCGAGGTCACCAAAGAGGAATTTAATCCCCTCATCAGCAAAGCTGAGTAGCCCCGCGACACCATTACTTAAACTCGCCAGCGCCGCCTGACCTAACGGGAAATAAAGCACTAAGGCAGCAAATCCCATTTGTAGCATCAAGGCGCGAGATACGGTTTTCCAATTAATGGAAGAACGGCCCTCAGAAAGTAGGAAAGCACAACCTAGCAGTGCAACAATACCAAATAGACTAAATAGAACACTCATGAGCTGGACCTACTGAACGTTGAAAAAGAAAAAAGAGCCAAAGGAATTGGCAGAAGAAAGGGACAACGCAGCGAGTGATAACTCGCCTTCAGATCCAGAATGTAGACAGAACGAATAGTTCGACATCTTATTTTTACCTTATACAAGCAATTGAACGTAGCTGGTCCGGTCCGTGGGGTCATTCACTGCTGGCGAGCGTATTGCTTGGCCTGCTCCATGTGACGGCTTGTATGGGTAAGGGTCCTGAACAACTAAACCCTAATTCCCGCTTAAACGGGACGCAAGTATAGCCAACAAAAAGAGATATTCATCACATTTATTTACGCAAACGTTCAAGCGTTCAAAATTTAGGCAAAAACGTTCTTTTGTCGTCATACTGCTAATAAAAGTAAGGGTATAAGGACAGACTTTGATGGTAAAAAACGCAAAAGTGACCAATAAACACGCAATCAAACTCGAAAGATCCAAAATTCGTCATTTTGCTCTCGCCAACAGATGGATTTTGGTTATACAATTCGCGGTGCTTCTTTTCGAGGCCTCTGAGTATTCAGAGCATCATGATGCCGAGATGGTGAAATTGGTAGACACGCTAGCATGAGGTGCTAGTGCCTTTGGTGTGAGGGTTCGAGTCCCTCTCTCGGCACCATTATCCTTCTTCCCTAATTTTGTTCGAGTGTAATGCAAAGTTCTAAGCAGGCAAGACAGTCTACAGATGCTAACCAACTTCTGAGTGAGCTTGCGGTTCACGCTTTATTGCACCTGCACTTTAAAATTCACGCGTCCTCACATGGTCTCTCCCTTAAAGAGCGTAACGACTTACTGCAGAAATGGCTGAAGCCAAAACTGAAGAGTAATCGCTATAAGCTGATTAAAAAGCCGTTAAAGTCTTTGACTCAACAGGCAAAAGGCGAGAACGGAAATCTGGAAGCGTTACTCGAACGTTGCGTGGGTGCAGATAAACCAAGTAACCCTCAACCTGATCTAGATAGCTACTTGCTGTTGATTAACGAGATTGAGAAGAAGTTGGGGACTACCGTATTATTATCTCGACCGGAAGACGTCGACTTATCTCACGACCAACACGGCTGTTTGCTATGTGTGCTTTCTGAGAACTTAAATCAGCATTTCGATGATAATAACGCCCTAATCGCTCCTATTTCGATGCTGTTCCGCGGACCAATGAGTCAACGCTCACTTTTCCTTGGCAGCATTTACGCCAGTGGCACCTTCAATTATGAAGTGCAGTACCAGGACGATCAGTTCGTTCGCATCACATTAGAGTTGGCGTAAGTGTAACGCTAAGAAACAAATCGAAAAAGGCCGCGAAACTCGCGGCCTTTTGCTTTTCTATATTCAAACCTTAATTAATCGATCTCTTTAAACCGAGCAGTAAAGTGGCGCAGCACTGGTGGTTCATACTCAAAAGTGAGCCCTTTTAACTCATGTGCACGATTTTTCAGTTCGATAATCGCATCCGCAATGTAATCCATATGATCGTTTGTGTAGACACGACGTGGAATGGTCAAACGCATTAATTCTAACTCTGACGCTTTTTGTTTACCTGTTTCAGGGTCACGGCCAAGCAATAGTGATCCTATCTCTACTGCTCGAATACCCGCCTCCAAGTACAAAGCATTACACAATACCTGCGCAGGGAACTGATCCGTTGGAATATGTGGCAAAATCTTAGCGGCATCCACAAACACCGCGTGACCACCCGTTGGGTATTGAATCGGAATACCGCCTTCACGTAAGCGTTCACCTAAGTATTGAACTTGGCTAATTCTATAGTGAAGAAAATCCTCATCCGCGGCTTCATACAAACCGCGAGCGAGCGCTTCCATATCACGCCCAGCCATGCCGCCGTATGTTACAAATCCTTCCATGGGTACGCAGCGCGTCTGCACCGCCTGGAACAACTCCTTATGGTCACGAATACAACACATGCCACCAATGTTTACCATCGGGTCTTTCTTAGCTGACATGGTGAGCATATCGCCGTATTGATACATCTCGCGAATGATTTCCAGAATCGATTTATCTTCGTACCCTTCTTCACGCTGCTTAATAAAGTAGGCGTTCTCACAGTAACGAGCCGAGTCAATCACCACCGGAATATCGTACTTGGTTGCGATTTCGTACACGCTGCGCATGTTTTCCATCGACACAGGCTGGCCACCGGAGCTATTACAAGTAATCGTGGTGATAATCGCACATATGTTATGTGAACCGTGCGCTTCAATTGTTGCCACCAGCTTATCGATATCAAAGTTGCCCTTCCAATCATAAGGCGTAGTGGTGTCGAATGCTTCTTCCGTTACCACGTTAATCGCTTTACCGCCATTGAGTTCAATATGACCCGCTGTGGTATCAAAATGGTAGTTCGAGATAAATACTGGCGTTTCGCCACCACGCACCTGACGCATACGCTCAATCAAAGCTGGGAACAAAATTTGCTCGGCACCACGTCCTTGGTGCGCAGGCACGGTGAGCTTGTAACCAAAGAAGTGCTCTACTGCATCACACAGGTTGTAGTAATTTCGGCTACCCGCATAGGATTCATCCCCCATCATGATGCCAGCCCACTGATTATCACTCATGGCACCAGTGCCAGAGTCAGTCAGTAAATCGATATAAACATCATCACTACGAAGAAGAAATGGGTTATAACCCGCTTCTTTTAACGCGACTTCACGGTCTGCCAAAGTGGTCATTTTGATTGGCTCAACCATTTTGATACGGAAAGGTTCTGGAATACGTTTCATTGTTAATTTCCTTATACGCATTGCCCTACGCGGTATCACGTAAGACTAAAAAACAAATAGATAGAATGCTTTTCAATGCGATTGCATTGAGGAAATCAACGAGAAGAGATTTTACTAAGAAGAGACAAGCAGTAGTCTAGGTTGTACCAGAACGACAGCACCAAACGGCTATCGAGAATATCCTTTATTCTCATCGTCTTCGTCCTCCTGATAAAAATAAAAAGCCAGAAACCCCATGTTTCTGACCTTTTCAATATAGTGCAGTTTTCAATCAACTTTCAGTGAAGTCACCCTCATTTTAAGAAGGTCTCGCCCTTTTCATTCTGCGTTTGATATTACTTTCTTTGACTAAATAATCGAAAAGTGGCGCGAATAAGTTAGCAAATAGAATCGCTAACATGATGCCTTCTGGATACGCTGGGTTCAGCACTCGGATAAAAATCGTCATCACACCGATTAATAGTCCGTATGCCCATTTACCGCCATTGGTAAAAGCCGCCGAGACGGGATCTGTCGCCATAAAGAAGGTACCAAACGCAACCCCACCAATCACGAAGTGCCAGTAGAACGGCATGGAGAACATGGGATTAGAGTCTGAACCGATCGCATTCAATAATAATGAAGCCGCCACTAAACCAACCAACACGCCTGCAACGATTCGCCACGACGCAATCTTCATAAAGATAAGAACCAAGCCTGTTAGTGCAATCAATAACGTGGAGACTTCACCCATCGAGCCTGGCAAATTACCAACAAGAGCATCTCCCCATGAAATTGGCTGTCCCGTCATATTATTTATCAAGGCACTTTGTCCACCTTCATACCATTGGCTCAGCGGTGTTGCGCCAGAGTAACCATCAGCCGCGACCCACACGGCACCACCGGACATGTTGGCAGGATAAGCAAAGTATAAGAACGCGCGCCCTGCCAGAGCTGGGTTTAGGAAGTTTCGCCCCGTACCACCGAAAATCTCCTTAGCCACAACAATACCGAAAGTGATACCTAAAGCCGCTTGCCACAGTGGAATTGTCGGTGGAAGGATCAGCGCAAAAAGTATAGAGCTGACAAAAAAGCCTTCATTTACCTCATGCTTTCGCACAATAGCAAACAGAACTTCCCAGAAACCACCAACGATAAACACCGTCGCATAAACCGGGAGAAAGTAAGTAGCACCAAGCCACATTTTACTTGCCCACCCCGCCTGTGAAACCGCATCTAACGAGCCCCATACCCAACTCAGTTTC
This sequence comes from Vibrio sp. T9, assembly GCF_003123985.1. NCBI lineage: Bacteria > Pseudomonadati > Pseudomonadota > Gammaproteobacteria > Vibrionales > Vibrionaceae > Vibrio > Vibrio sp. T9. The sequence continues at coordinate 59,040 of NZ_NIGY01000003.1, read as the reverse complement.
CACGAAGAAGCCAGCGCTTGATGAGCTGAGGCTTGATCCATTCCATACAACAAAGCATCGCTGGACTGCTGACCTATGTTGTACATACCCCAGAACATGGCAGGGAAGACCGCCAGCCACACCATAATCATAATACGTTTTAAATCGATGCTATCTCGAACGTGAGTCATGCCCTGGTTAACCTTACCAGGCGTGTAAAAAATGGTTTCGACAGCTTCGAACAATGGATAGAACTTGTGATACTTCCCACCAGGGCCAAACTTAGGTGTCGCTTTCTCAAAGTAGTGTTTAAGGCTCATAACAACTCCTCCTTTATCTAAAAGATGGTACGCACTGCCGTAAAAAGCGATCGTTTTTTAATCTCTTAGCCTTCCCTCTTCGTATTCCATTTTGTTCGTCGCTCTTCCCTCATATTTTCTAATTCGGCGAACCGTTAATTCGAAACTTAAAAGGGAATGCCCATGGACACACTCGCCATCGATTTAGCCAGATTCCAATTTGCCTTTACTGTCTCTTTCCACATCATTTTTCCAGCGTTTACGATTGGTTTGGCAAGTTACCTCGCCGTGTTAGAAGGCTTGTACTTAAAAACGGGCAACAAACAGTACATGCAGATCTATAAATACTGGCTCAAAATCTTTGCCATCAGTTTTGGTATGGGTGTGGTAAGTGGCATCGTGTTGAGCTATCAATTCGGGACCAACTGGAGCGTGTTTGCCGACAAAACAGGCCCAATCCTAGGCCCGCTAATGGGTTATGAAGTTTTCACTGCATTTTTCCTCGAAGCGGGGTTTTTAGGCGTGATGCTTTTCGGTATGGATAAGGTAGGTAAGAAGCTTCACTTCGCCGCGACTTGTATTGTTGCATTCGGGACGTTTTTGTCTGCGTTTTGGATACTTTCGGTCAATAGCTGGATGCAAACACCAACGGGCTACAGTATCAACGAAGCCGGACAGTTTATCCCAGAAGATTGGTGGGCGATTGTCTTCAACCCTTCCTTCCCTTATCGGCTCGTTCATATGTTGCTCGCCGCTTACCTCACTACCGCCTTTGTTGTAGCGGGCGTTGCCGCTTATCACTTACTAAAAGCAAACCATAATCCACTAGCCAGAATTATGTTCTCGATGGCAATGTGGATGGCAGCCATCGTGACACCAATTCAAATCGTTGCTGGAGACATGCACGGATTAAACACCCTTGAACATCAACCCGCCAAAGTTGCCGCGATGGAAGGGCACTATGAGTCTCACCAAGGCGCGCCATTGATTCTCTTCGGTATCCCTAACGATGAAGAAAAACGTATGGAATACGCACTAGAAATCCCCAAACTCGGTAGCTTGATTTTAACTCATGACCTCAACGGCAAAGTAAAGGGCTTAGATGCTTTTCCAGAGGAAGAACACCCTCCTATGTCCATCGTTTTCTGGTCTTTCCGAGTAATGGTCGCGCTTGGTTTTGCCATGCTTGTTATTGGTTTGTGGAGCCTATGGCTAAGAACACGTCGCGAACTTTTTGATTCAAGGGCACTTCAACGTATTTGTGTGCTGTTTGCTCCAGCTGGATTCATTGCGGTTTTAGCAGGCTGGATAACCACCGAAGTTGGTCGCCAGCCTTACACCGTGTACGGTCTTTTAACCACAGCCAATTCGGCATCGCCTATTGATGCCGCCGCGGTGAGCGTCTCCCTGACGGCGTTCATCGTGGTTTACTTTGTGGTTTTTGGATCAGGCTTCTTCTATCTACTGCGTTTGATGCGCAAATCTCCAACTCGTTATGAAGAAGGCTTAGACAGCCGACTTCCTGATGGCACGAAAACCGATGCTATCACACACTCTAACCATCTAACCTAGGAGGCTAGCTCATGGATTACGCATTAATTTGGTACGCTTTGATTGGGCTCGCCGTTCTGATTTATGTCGTGTTAGATGGCTTTGATCTCGGTATTGGTATCCTATTCCTTAGCGCTAATGACGATGAAGAGCGCGACATGATGATGAACAGCATCGCTCCTGTTTGGGATGGGAATGAAACTTGGCTAGTTCTTGGTGGTGGTGGGCTTTTTGCCGTGTTCCCCCTCGCCTACGCGGTCATTATGCCAGCACTCTATGCTCCCCTGATTTTAATGCTGCTCGGGTTAATTCTGCGCGGGGTTTCTTTTGAGTATCGCTTCCGAACACAACGCGGAAAGTTTTTATGGGATAGCGCTTTTTTCATTGGTTCACTCACCGCGGCATTGATGCAAGGCATTATGCTTGGAACCCTGCTCCAAGGTATAGAGGTTAGTGAACGAGCTTACGCAGGTGGATGGTTTGATTGGCTTTCGTCATTTAGCGTATTTTGTGGCTTGGCGCTTGTCTGTGCTTATATTCTGCTCGGTTCATGCTGGTTATTAATCAAGCTTCCAGAAGAGCTGATGGGGTGCTATTACGTGGTCGCGCGACGATGGGGACTAGCGATGGTAGCCTGTATATTCATCGCCAGTTTGTGGCTGCCATTGAGCCAAAATATCGTATTTGAACGTTGGTTCTCATTACCAAACTCGCTGCTGTTTTTCATTTTACCAATCATTGCAGCGGCACTCATTTGGCAGCTATTCAAAGCCTTACTCGACCACAAAGCTGTTCGTGCCTATGTACTTGCCATCGGCCTGTTTCTTGTTTCCGCGATGGGTTTCGGTGTCAGTACATTTCCTTACTTGGTCCCATTCGCACTCACTTATCAAGACGTCGCCGCGCCAGATAAAAGTTTGGCATTTTTACTTGCCGGTGCGGTGGTATTACTTCCTCTGATCATAGCCTACACGGCTTATTCGTATTGGGTTTTCCGCGGTAAGATGAAACGTGGAGAGGGATATCACTAATGAAACTAAAACCCATTTTGTGGTTCATTGGCATTTGGCTGGCAAGCGTGGTCGCCTTGTTTATCGTCAGTTCGCTGATACGAGCTGCGATATTGTAGGCCAAGAGTCTACTGCACCACATCTGAAGTCATTGAGGTCTATACTCAAGCAAGAGTAAAACAACGGAGTGTTTTTATGACCTTAAAGCAGATTCTGGCAACTTTGATTCCTTTGACAGGTCTACTGTTTTCACCAAATGCATTGGCCGTAGACAAGCAGATGTCATCCACCATGAAAAGTAAAATGCGGTCTATTTGCTCCGCAACAGAAGAGCAGGGCCATTGGCAAGTTGCTGAAGCAACTCCTGACGCCAGACGCTCACTTAACATGGTGCTTTATCAAATGAATGCCGATGATAAATTGAAAGCGATTCATGAAGTGAGAACGAAAATGGTCGGAGGCACCCATTATGCATTTGAGTTCGAGTTGCAAGATGGCCAAGTCTGGAATGCGATCGTTCTGCACAGTGCTCGCGGCGATTACATGATCGAGAGACACGCCAAGAAAGGTGAGCTTTGCCCTAAAGATGGCAACTCCTAATTCCCACTTCAAACACAATAAAGGCGACAGTTCCGTCGCCTTTGTTTTATACCGTTTTCGCCTCTATCTTCTCATTCACCTTATCGCAAATGTACTCTCCAATAGGCATTGCAGATGTCGCTGCAGGAGAGGGGGCGTTGCAAACATGCAAGCTTCTTGCGCTCTCGGCAAACAAAAAGTCATGAACCAAAGTGCCATCGGATAACACTGCTTGCGCACGAATACCCGCAGGATATGGTTTGAGATCTTCGACCTTGATGCTGGGGCAATATTTGTTGACCAACTTGAGATAGCCCGGCTTCCACCACGAGTTCTTAAACTCATCCAGTCCGGTTTTTAGATGCTTTTGTGTCACCTTCCAGAAACCGGAGAAACTGAGCATTTGCATGGTATCTTGCAAGCTGAAATTAACCTTGTCGTACCCTTCTCGCTTCCAGCCTTGCACCGCATTTGGACCAACAGTCACACTGCCATCAATCATGCGAGTTAGGTGGACGCCCAAGAATGGCAAATCAGGGTCTGGAATTGGATAAATAAGATGATTCACCACTTGGTCGTGTTTGCTATCTAAGCGGTAGTATTCGCCACGATAAGGGATGATTTGGAAATCGGTCGGAATAGACATCATCTTAGTCATACGATCCGCCATCAAGCCGCTGCAAGTGACCAAGAACTTAGCATTGAGCTGCATGGTTTGCCCGTCTGAAGTGCAGGTCAGTTGGACTTCTTCGTCCTTCTCTTCGGCAGCCACAACTTTGGTTCTCAGGCTAATTTGACCTCCGAGCTTTTTGAACTCTTCCGCCATCTGCTCAGTGACCAAACGATAATCGACAATACTGGTGGTTTTGACATAAATCGCGCCCAAGCCTGTGATGTTTGGTTCAGCCAGTTTGAGTTGAACTTCATCGAGTAGCTTTACGTCGATACCGTTGACATGGCAGCGCTCATAAAGGGCATTCATACGTTCGACTTCTTGCTCATTGGTCGCAACCAACAACTTGCCACAGTTCTCCACCGGAATATCGTGCTCAGCACAGAACGAAATGGTTCGCTCTACCCCACGCTTACAAAAATCGGCTTTTAAGCTGCCCGGTGCGTAGTACACCCCAGCATGAATCACGCCGCTATTGTGTCCGGTTTGGTGCCTGGCAAAACCGGACTCTTTCTCAACCAATAAAATGGATTTGTCTGGGTGACGTTGCTGCAGTTGCCATGCTGTCGACACGCCAACGATACCGCCACCAACAATGATGTAGTCATAGACTGATTTCATACGACCTCTTATAAAACCGATAGTTGAGATTGTTGCAATTTGAACTTGCGACCACTGTAAATGAACACCGCGACAAATACCGCGCAGCTTGCCACACGAACCAACATTGGGATGTCGTGCCAAACCAGCAATGTACCCACCACTACCAACAAGAGACGCGTCAGAATGTTTAGAGGACCTTCCAAGTAACCTTCAATCGCACCAATCAATGCATAGGTACCGATGATGGCAAAGAAGCCCACGGTAATCACTGACGTCACATCCCAACTTACTAAGCCTGTGTAGGCAATAAGTAGCGGCACAAGGTACAAACCTTTGGCGATTTTCCACGCCATCAAACCAGTGCGCATTGGCGGTGTTTTCGCGATGGTTGCCGCAGCAAATGCGGTCAAACACACTGGAGGAGTAACGTTACTGTCTTGCGATAGCCAGAAGATGATGAGGTGAGCAGCCAACAACGCCAAGCCTACCGCTTCCATACCCAAACTTTGCTCTAGTAGGGTTTCCATAAAGTCAGCAGGTACTAACGCCACCATTTCTTTCGCCGTTTCCAACGCCATTGGTGCATTAAGCAGCTCCAGCTTTTCTGGCGCCGCCAACATAAAGATCGCTTTTGCTTGTTCAGGCAATTGACCTGACACCATCAATTCAAGCAGTTGGTTTTCCGCAATCAACTTGTAAAGCGCTGGGGCAGACAGTGTGCCCAATACAATATACGCCGCTGTCACAGGTAAACCCATACCCAAAACAAGAGAAGCGAGCGCAATCAGAACGATCATGATGAACAAGTCGCCATTCGCCCAACCGTCGATCATCAGTGAGAACGTGTTGCCGATACCCGTTGTGCTGATCACGTTGATCACCAAACCAATACCCACCAGCAATACGGCTGTTGTTGCCATGTTTTTCGCGCCTTGCGAGAGTGCTTCGATGATCGCTTTTGGTCCCATCTTGTGATCTTTCGAGAACCAAGAAGCCACCACCACAGAAATGATCGATAAGCCAGCAGCGTAAGTTGGCGTAAAGCCTTGAACCAACAAAGTAACCAATACCGCCAGCGGGATAAGGTTGTGCCAACCGCTGATCAACACTTTCAGTAGAGATTCATCGCTGGTCGTGATTTTTTGAACGCCGCTGCGTTTGGCTTCAATACGCACAAAGAACGCCACAGACAAGAAATAGATAAGAGCAGGAATGAAAGAAACCGCAATGATATCAACATAAGGAATTTGTGTGTAAGACGCCATGATGAAAGCACCCGCGCCCATCACTGGAGGCATCAACTGACCACCTGTTGACGCTGCAGCTTCAACACCCGCCGCAAAGCGCGAAGGGAAACCTGCTTTTTGCATTAAAGGAATACTGATAACACCGGTGGAAACCGTATTTGCCACACTAGAGCCAGATACTGAGCCCATCAAACCGGAGCCAATCACCGCAATAAAACCGGGACCACCGATGATTTTGCCAGCCGCAGCACGTGCCACATTGATGATGTAATCACCAACACCTGAGCGAACAAGAAACGCACCAAACAGAATGAACATGAATACGAAAGTCCAACTGATGCGCGAGATAGAACCAAACATGCCCTCAGAAGAATAAAAGCTACGGTAGAGCAAGGTTTCCATGCTCAACCCCGGGAAATGGAAAATGCCTGTTGCCCACTTACCCCAAAGCACAACGTAACTCAAACACACCACAATCAGCACTGGAATAAACCAGCCCATGGTGCGTCGGATCAGCTCAATAACAATCAAAATTGCCATGATGGCAAAGACCCAATCGCTGGTCACGAACTTCACGCCACGTTCATACAGCGCGTCTTCGGCATAGGGAATATAGAGCAAACACGCGACCGCGCCCATGGCAATTAACACATCAATACCGAGTGCAACCTTACTCTGCTTGAGAGAGATATGAGCCGGATACCAAAGCGCACAAATCACCGCAAAGCCAGCAAAGTGGGTCGCGGAAATCCATAACTCCGGTAACGTCGATAAGGTATTAAACCAAATGTGCAAAGCAGACAACACCACGCCAAACACTGTGATTGTGGTGGTTACCCACGGAAAATCAGTGCGCGTGGGCAGCTCAAATTTCTGCAATTCCTTTTCTATTGAGTCGCTCATCTCATACTCCAAGCTCTGACGGCTTTTTCCATCTTAGAAATCGGTAGGGATAAAATGCCCCGAGCCGAAACTCGGGGCGAAGTTGGCGTTATTTCGCCATTAGATCTGATGGGATTTCGATGCCCATTTCTTTGTAGTAACGCGCCGCACCTGGGTGAAGAGGCACTGGCAAACCAGCGATCGCTTTCTCAATCGCCATTGCTTTTGTTGCTTTGTGGATGCCTTGTAGGAAAGGCAGGTTCTCGTAGATCGCTTTGGTTAGCTGGTAAACGTCTTCTTCCGAGATATCTTCACGAACTGCCAAGAAGTTTGGCTGTGCAATGGTGGTGATCGGCTTATCTAGACCCGGGTACGTGTTCGCTGGGATCTCGTACTTCGTCCATAGGTTGTAATTGCCGTTCGCCTCTTTGATTTGTTCGTCAGTAAACGAAAGAATCGAAATGTCTTTACCCAGCGCAGCAAAAGCTTGAGTAACCGCACCAACAGGTACACCCGCAGGCGTGTTCATGCCGTCAATGGTGCCGTTTTGAAGTGCGCTCGCACTGCCGCCGTAGCCCATGTAAGCAAGATTGAATTTATCAGGGTCTACCTTCAGACCTTTCATGATTTGGCGACCCGAGTTCTCAGTACCAGAGTTCTTCTTACCGATAGAGAACTTCTTACCATCTAGGTTGTTCAGGTCAGTCACAGTGCCAGTTTTTGCTAGATCAGAGCGAACAATAAAGTGCTCAACGTTTTGCCATAGCATAGAGACTGAACGCAGCTGCTCTTGGCGACCGCTCTTCTCATAAGGACCTTCACCAGACCAAGCCCATGCACCGTAAAGACCTTGCAGAATCGCGAACTGTGCTTCGTTTTCGTTCAGCAGTTTAACGTTTTCACCAGAGCCCGCAGAGCTGATTGCAGAAAGGGAGAAGTGGTGCTTTGGTGCCAATTTCACTTTGCTTAAAGTCGCCAGTGCTACGCCCACAGGGTAGTAAGTACCACCTGTCGATGCCGTTGCAAGAATGTAGCTACGATCTTCTGCCGCAGCGTTAGCAGCAATACCAAAAGAAGTCACAGCGACAGCCAAAGCTTTTACCAGCTTATTCATTTTCATTATTACTCTCCGTGTAGTCGTTTCACGATTGGGGATTTACATAATGTTAAACCTTTATTAACAACATATTCCCTAGAGCAATTGAAATGCCAACTTTTAACCCTTTGTATTTATTGAACTAAGTGCTAAAAGACATAAAAAATGAGCAAAATCATGCTGATTTGATAGTAAAGTAATGAGCAAGATCTTGCTCATTGAAGAGAAGAAGGTTGCACGCCTAGATCGCAAAAGGTTAATAAAATGTGATCAAGACAAAATAAATGCACGATTCACTAATAAGCAATATTTTGCCGATGCAATTTTGGATTGAACTGCAACTAATGAGCGTCTTAACAATAAGAACAAAAAGCGCATCATTCTAAACTGCTCACTTTATCAGCGGAGGTTTATAGCCTAAACGACTACAAATAGCACAAAAAAACAGCAAAACAAGCCATGTTAAAGAAATGAAAAGTCATTTATTCTAGTTTTGAATTTAAAAAGCAGTTCGATCCACCAGTTCAGAAACAAACATTAACCGTATCAACTTATTTTCTACTTCGGGGTTGTGCCAATAGCCCTATGTTCGTTAGGGTAACAACACACCAAGGCAAACGTATTCCTTGGTATTTTTTCGTCATTAAGGATCATCCATGTCAGCAACTGCGCAATTACCATTCGCTTTAAAACGCCCATCTGGCGTTGCTGCTGCGATCCTCCTGCTCTCTCTGAAACTGATTCAGAGCTGACAGGCTATATCTAAACTTTCTGTCAGCTTGAGAAGAAGCTGACGGGAACACCACATACTCCTCCCATTCCTTTCAGTTTCTTCCAAGCGAAACATAAGAGGAATAACAATGTTAAGCGCACGCAATATCGCCGCTTTGGGCTTCATGACTTTCGCCATGTACTTAGGCGCGGGTAACCTGATCTTCCCTCCATTTTTGGGTTATCAAGCAGGTGAGAACTTTCTGAGCGGGATGTCTGGCTTCCTCTTGACGGGCGTAGGTCTGCCTGCGATGGCACTGGTGATGGTGGCTATCGTAAACGGTTCAGACAAATTAACCGCTGCCCTACCTAAACCTTTGGCGACCAGTTTTTGGGTAATGGTATTTATCGTAATTGGTCCTGCGTTCGTAATACCACGTGCGATTACCGTCGCTTACCAATTTAGCTTTGCACCAATGTTTGGTGATGCCGCTTTGGTGCCTTTCACTATTGCCTTCTGTGCTATCACCATTCTATTTGCCCTATATCCGGGTAAATTGGTCGACAACCTAGGCAAGATCTTAACGCCTGCATTGATGGCTATCTTAATCATCATGTCCGTGACTGCTTTGGTTTCTCCTACAGGAGAGCTAACTGCCGCAACGGGACCATACGTATCTGGCGCATTTGCTGAAGGCTTGACCCAAGGCTACATGACGATGGATGCGCTAGGTTCTATCGGTTTTGGTTGGATCATCTTCCGAGCGATTCGCAGCATGGGTGTGGATTGTCCGAAAGCCACCGCAAAATACACGCTAATTGCAGCTTTGATGTACGCCGTTGCCATGGCATTTGTTTACATCTCATTGGCTTACATTGGTTCGACGAGCTCGTACTTGGGTTCTGAGTTCAGCAATGGTGGCGACATCTTAACGGCGTTCACCTTCAGCCACTTCGGTGCATTTGGCTCACTATTACTAGGTGCCGTGATGGTATTGGCGTGTTTGACTACTGCTATCGGCGTAACCACCGCAGGCAGTGAGTTTTACGACAACACTTTCAGCAAAGTGAACTACAAAGGCTGCGTGATCACGACCATGGTGTTGGCAGGTTTGATCGCTAACGTAGGTCTAGAACAACTATTGGCTATCACATTACCAGCCGTTGTGGCGCTTCACCCAGTAGCGATTGCGTTGATGATCATGGCACCAGTGCGCAACAAGATGTCGCAAATCATGGTCGTCGCGACGGCGTTCACTGCTCTAGCGTTTGGTTGTGTTGATGCGCTGCACATCCTAGGTTACATGCCAGATTCCACCGATGAGTGGATGGGTAATTACATGCCTCTGTACAATGACTTTGCTAGCTGGATTATGCCTAGCGTATTTATGATGATTGTTGGTCTGCTGTTTACGACGAAAACCAACCAAACCGAACAATTCGAGCTGGTAAATGAATAGCCGTTTAACATAAGACATCACTCAATAAGTAAGTTAATATGTAGTTCGCTTATTGATATCAGGCAAAGGAGTTGCCTGAACTATGGATTGATGTGGAGCGCTTATGGACAATCAGTATTTAGACATCAGAACGCTCAACTTTATCGTTATTCTGTTCTCTTGCATTTACTCAATCAGTCTACTTTGTTACCAATACACACAGAAAAAAATCAAAGGCTTAAAGACTTTTTCTCTCTCGCTGTTATTTATTGGCTTTGGGCCTTTTTTACTGGGATTTAGAGGCTCCGCACCAGATTGGCTTACCATCGTCATAGCTAATACGCTCATATTAATCGGCTTCTTGCTTACGCTTTACAGCGTGAGCATTTTTCGTCAATTCCCTCTAAAACTGGCCCACTCACTCGCTTTTTTAACGCCCATTTTCAGCGGTTCGTTTTATTATTTCACCTTCCATGACCATTCAATTAAAAGCCGTATCATTTACTTAAGTGTTTATATCTGCATCGTTACGTTTTTTAGTGGGATCGCCATGCTGAAAGGCACCAAGCAAGACCAAAAACTCCCAATCATAGTGATGGCGTGCTCCTTCTTTTGCTTCAGTATTTTTATGGGCTTCAGAGCACTTTGGAGCGTTTTCGCCAATGAAGTGCCAAATTTTATGACCGCAGGTTTTATCCACCAGATGACGTTTTTACTTAGCATCTGTCTGATTGTCGCTATGAGCTTTAGCATGTTGTGGCTAATTAATGGCCGCTTGATACAGTCAATCAATGATCTCTCACATTTAGACGCCCTCACAGGGCTTCATAATCGTCGCGCGATGGAAGAAATTGTTCCAAACCTTGTTAATCAAGCGCACAAACGGAAGCAATCAATAAGCATCATCATGACCGACATGGACGAGTTCAAAGCGATTAATGATCACTACGGCCATACGGTAGGAGATTCCGTCATGGCTACGATTGCCGCTATCTTTAAGAAACACCTCCCAGAGTCAGCTTGCACAGTACGATTTGGTGGTGATGAGTTCATGATTGTTTTACTTGAAAAAGCACAACGCGCCAAAATTGTTGCCGAGCAAATTCGCCTGGCGGTGGAAACTGAAGCCTCATTGCAGTCATTCGAAAATGAGATCACCATGAGCTTTGGAATCAGTGAGTTATCAGAGGGACAACCGCTTCACGAGGTCGTTGCTGAAGCAGACGAAGCGCTGTATAGCTCTAAACATACGGGCAGAAACCAAGTCACCTTGTTTGGAGAAGGGAAAGGCCTAACTTATAAGTTTGTCCCAACTCCCTCGAAAAGCGCATAATCATATTTGTGACGCCCATAGCGGTAAGTCAGCTTAAAAATTGCGTTAAGTATAATCAGAGCGATTTAAACCAAACTTTTGCATTTTTTGGTTAAGGGTTCGACGTGGTAAATCCAACTCCTGCATCACTTCATTGATGCGTCCGTGATGCCTGACCAATGAATCATGCAGCACCTTGCGCTCAAAATTATGTAATTGAATAACCAGTGGAACACCCACTTGCGTCTCCTCCGTGGTTGACGAAGGACGGCTAGAGAGAATTTCCATCACAGATACCGTTTCATCCAAAGCAAAACGCATAGCCACGTTTCGCAGCTCTCGAACATTCCCAGGCCAAGCGTAGGAAAGCACTGCGTTTCTGTCGGCATCACTCAATGGTCTGGTTTCAGGGTTAGTTTGCAAGGTGAAGTGCTCAAACAAAATCAGTGAATCTTCTTCTCTCTCCCTGAGTGGCGGCAAATAAATTTGCGCGACGTTGAGCCGATAGTATAAATCTTGCCGAAACTCTTCATGATCATTGAGATCTTCTTTCGCAGCCGCGATCACTCGTAAATCAACGCCGATCTGCTGATTCCCCCCCACTCTTTCAACGGTATGCTCTTGAAGCGCCCGCAGCACTTTCACCTGCATGGACAACGGCATGCTTTCTATCTCGTCAAAAAACAACGTGCCTTTATCGGCGTATTCCAATTTGCCGATGCGTCGTTTGTTTGCACCAGTGAACGCCCCAGCTTCGTGACCAAACAACTCACTCTCGAAAAGGTGTTCTGGAATCGCACCACAGTTTATCGGCACAAAGTGATGAGGTTTTCTTTGGCTTTCATTATGTAAACTGGTCGCTACCAGCTCTTTACCACAACCCGTTTCACCGTAGATGATCACGTTAGTATCGATTTTCGCCAATTTCGCAACTTGCTCGCGTAATTGCTGCATCACTCGACTTTGACCAATGAGCACCTCTTCTAAACCACTCACGCTAGCTAGATACTCTTGGCGGTGAAGCGTCGATGTTTGCGCGCGATGGCTCTCGACCGCATCTGTGACACGTTGAGACAAACGCTCCGGTTGGAAAGGTTTTTCAATAAAATCAAACGCGCCGTTTTGTAGCGCATTCACCGCCATATCCACATCACCATGACCAGTAATTAGTATCATTGGTGTTGGAATGTGATTCGCAATAAGGCTCTCTAAAATCGAAATTCCATCAGTATCTGGCAAACGAACATCACTAACTATCGCATCAAACTCTTGGTTCAGAATGGCGGTTTTACCTTCCTCCCCCGAGCTAAAAGCTATGACGTCAAACCCCGCCAATTGCAGCCATTGGCTTGTTGCTTGACGAACGATGTCATCATCTTCAATTAGGGCGATACGCGGAATGTCGTCAAAAGTCATGAGTTACTGCCTGATCGGTGATAGAAGTCTTTGCTAAAGTTAGCAAAAACCATGCTATAGAAAAGGAGCTAGATCCCACTTCTTAATCACAATTCTTTAACATCCAATCAGTTAAGCGCACTCTTTCACTACCAACTACGATAACTATGTTCAGCCAAACGGAGCTCGTATGCAGCGCACTAAGAATGGGAAAATGTGGCTAACCGCCGTATTGATCAGTGCGCTGGTGATCTTTTTCTACGGTGCTAGCCGAGAGGTGGCCCATCAATGGCTGAGCGTCCAAACTCAACAAGAAGCACAACAGAAACTCCTCGACTACATTGGTGAAGTCCGCCGAGCATTAAAACGTTTCTATCACCTTCCCTATCTCGTCACGAATAACCCAGAAACAATTTCGTTTGTGAAAGGCAATTTAAACTACTACGAGCCACTTCAAGCACAACTGACACAGCTCGATAAAGCCGCGAATACAGAGGGCTGGTTGATACTTTCAACCTCGGGAGAAGTGTTGGTATCGAGTCTGATCGATGAACGGTTCAGCCGCTCTGACCGCCGTGCGATTGTCGAACAAATACAACGTCAGGGAGAAGGCGTCTCACTGGTGAATAAAACAAAAGGTTCTAGTCCGCTTTACTACCTCTCTGCACCAATTTTTGATGGTTTGGAGATAGCGGGCATCGTTGTTGTTCAAATCAACCTGAGTTTGCTAACAGAGCAGACCATCACCAGCCAAGACATCATCACGCTACAAAATCGCCATCAACGCTTCTTCCTCTCCAGCAGCACAAACTATAACGCCGACTGGTTTAATGAACCGAATAACCAAGTCAAAGTCGAAACTCAAACGCTATATGACAATACGGTGATTCATTTCTGGACTCTCAATCAGCAGCGCTACTTTGCACACACAGTAAAGCTGGACGACTTAAACTGGTTTGTCAGTTACCTTATTCCGACCAAACCTGTTCAGCAAACGATTAGTGTCATTGGATGGAGCATCGCAGCGCTCCTCCTACTCCTTATCCTGTTGGTGATCATTGGTTTACAGCGTCGACAAAAGCATCTCAATCAGCAGCGTATTCAAGCCTTACTAGAAGAATCGCAACGCCGACTTAAACAGATGATCAATAAAACACATGTTGGTTTGTTGTTGATTGATGAACAAGGTCTATTGTTCGACCTCAACCCAATGGCAAAACGCCTTTTTTGTCTTCCTGAAAGTGTGAATCGTCATACCTTCGCCTGGGAATTATTTGATGCAGGTAATTCAAATTCAACCACACTCACTTTGCTTAGAGATCTGCCAAAGCATAAGGAACTGGCAGAGATTAGCGCTGTAGAAACCATGGCGCGACGCAGTGATGGCAGCGTATTTCCTGTACTATTTTCACTCACTAGCTTCCCATGGCACGGTGAGCAGTATTTCCTTGCTACCGTAATCGACATTAGCAAACGTAAAAAAGCGGAACAATCGCTGCAGCTGATTAACCAAGAGCTAGCTCAAAGGGTGGAAGAGCGAACTCAAGCTTTAAAACAAGCCCAAGAGCAATTGATTGAATCAAGCAAAATGGCAGCATTGGGCAGAATGTCGAGCGCGATTACCCACGAGTTAAACCAACCATTGACTGGCCTGCGTACCCTTTTAACCACCAACGAGTTGCTAGCAGAACGTGGACAAACAGACATGATGAAAGCTAATAACAAGTTGATTCAAAAGTTGATTGACCGCATGGCAAGCATGACCAGTCAGCTAAAAACGTTTGCCTACAATAAACCAGAGACACTGCACGAGATATCGCTGACAAACGCTTTAGAAGAGACGCTACGCGTCTATCAATCTCAACTCGCGAAGGTAGATGTTCGGGTACGCATTCCCAACGACTTACCCAATATCATTGGCGAAGAGCAACGCCTACAACAAGTGCTCGGCAACCTAATTTCCAACGCATTAGATGCGATGAAAGAGACCCAAGATCCACAGTTAATGATTGCCGTTACACCCACTTCCGATAATATCGAGGTCGTGGTAAGTGATAATGGGTGTGGGGTACCTTCAGACCAACTCGATACCATGTTCGAGCCTTTCCAAACCAGTAAAAAAATTGGTGAAGGACTGGGGTTAGGGCTTTCCATTACCGCCAACAATATGCGAGATATGCAAGGGAAAGTCAGTGCGCAGCTCAACGCTGATAAAGGCATGTCCTTCACCTTAATGTTTGAGCTCGCTCCTCATCGTAGCTAATCCAACGCCATCTACCTCTTCAGCTTTTCTCCACACAATTAAAGAGCAATAAATCTTAATCAACTTTATAAAGCGAGTTGCCTAACCTACGCTTAACTTGATGAATCGCCACATGCTATTCATCAGCACAATTTTTGGTGGTTGACACCAAGTTTTAGCTCCCACCATCTAATTTATTGATAAGTAATTATTTAAAGTAAGAATGGATGCGTTATGAGAAAACTAACTTTAGCAGCAACAGGGGCGCTTTTTATTTTATCACCTCACGCTTTTGCAGCACCTTACGCAGCAGACGCTCGAAGTCACGGAATGGGAAATACAGGCGTCGTTTCCGCTGACTATTTAACCGCTCCTCTACACAACCCAGCCCTAGGCGCTCTCTATCGAGAAAATGACGATATCGGCCTACTCATTCCTGCTCTCGGCGTCAATATTCACGATGAGGATGAAGCTTTATCAGCCGTTGATGATGTTCAAGACCTTTACGATAGTATTCAGGGCATTCCCACACCTGCGAACGAAGCCGAACTTAATCGACTACTCGATCAATTAGATAAGAGTGCTCCAGTCGTCATTAACGGAGGTCTGAGCCTCGCGATTGCGATTCCGACACGCTACATGTCGGTAAACCTTTTTAGCGCTGGTTATGTGGAGATACTTGCGGCACCCGATATCTCAGATTCAACAAACACCGCAGATCGATACCTCAATTCTGCCGTCGACCTAGCGGCTTTCGGTAGTGCGGAATATGGCGTTGCCTTAGCTCGCGCGTACACGATAGGTGGGCAGCAATTCGCATTTGGTATTACGCCCAAATACCAACAACTTAAAACCTATACGCAGCGTACAACACTAGATGACTTTGATATCGAGGATTACGACAAAAGTGAAGTATCAAAGAACACGTTCAATATGGATCTTGGGGTCGCTTGGTATCACAACGCATTTAGAGCTGGTCTCTCGTTAAAAGACGTCTTCGAACAAGATATAGAAACAAAACTTGGCAACTATACCTACGAACTCACGCCACAAGCGACCCTTGGTATCGGCTATGTCGGCGACTATGTCGCTCTGAGTCTAGACACCGATCTCACCAAACAAAAGCGCTTTAAAGAGCTCGACGATGACACCCAGTTTATTCGAGTTGGTATCGAGGGGAATGCTTGGGGATGGGCGCAACTGCGTGCTGGTTATGAAGTTGACCTAGAAAATAACCTCGATAACTCGGTGACAGGGGGCATTGGCATCAGTCCTTTTGATGTAATCAGTGTAGACCTAGCAGGGTCTTACGCTGGCGATAACCAGTTTGGCGCGGCGGCGAATTTAGCATTTACGTTTTGAATACGAATGCCAACCTAAATTCACTTAGGTTGGCATTGTTAACAACCATCCTATATCTCAATGTTTATCATTACTGACGTTTGGTGATGAACTGATAAAAACACGATCTCGCTACAAGTATCGAGATGTCTCCTACACTATTCTCAAGCAATAAATCCACAAACATTTCCTAAATATAAAGAGTGAGAAACATGATTAAGTTTCCAGATAATTTCCTTTGGGGTGGTGCCATTGCGGCAAACCAGGTAGAGGGGGCATACAACTTTGGGGGGAAAGGTTTATCAACATCAGATATGTTGCCAAACGGCATTCTAAGCCCGCATCAAACGCGTGAAGAACGAACGCCTGGTATCAAAGATCTTGCGATCGATTTCTACAATCGCTATCCAGAAGATATTGCCCTGTTTAAAGAGATGGGATTCACCTGCCTGCGCTTGTCCATCGCTTGGAGTCGTATTTTTCCTAATGGCGATGAGCTTGAGCCAAACGAAGAAGGACTGGCGTTTTACGACAAAATTTTTGATGAGCTAGCCAAACACGATATGCAACCATTTGTTACGCTTTCTCATTACGAGATGCCTTACGCCTTGGTTGAGAATTATGGTGGTTGGAGCGATCGTCGAGTGATCGAGTTTTTCGAGCGTTACGCTCGCACCGTGCTTGAACGCTACAAAGACAAAGTGAAGCTGTGGCTTACCTTTAACGAAATCAACATGTCACTGCATGCGCCATTTACGGGAGTGGGCTTGCAAGAAGACGCCAGTGAACAAGACATTTATCAAGCGATTCACCACCAGCTTGTAGCAAACGCGAAAGCGGTAAAACTGTGTCAGCAAATCGTACCAAACGGCAAGATTGGTAACATGCTGCTTGGCGCAATCAACTACCCATACACCTGCAACCCTGATGATGTGCTTGCTGCTATGCATGAAAACAATAAGTGGTTGTTCTTCGGTGATGTGCAGACTCGTGGTCAGTACCCAGGCTACATGAAACGTTACTTCCGTGAAAACGGCATTGAAATACAAATGGAAGCTGGCGACTTAGAAGAAATTGCATCGGCCAGTGTCGATTTTATTTCCTTCAGCTACTACGCAAGTGGCTGTGCGAGTGCCGATCCGAAACAGAAAGAAGTGGGTAACATCGTCGATAGCGTACCAAACCCATACCTTGAAAAGAGCCAATGGGGCTGGTTGATCGATCCAAAAGGCCTGCGCGTTTTGCTCAACTTCCTTCACGATCGTTACCAAAAACCGCTATTTATCGTCGAGAATGGCTTAGGCGCTCGTGATGAATTCGATGAAAACGGGGAAATCCAAGACGATTATCGAATCTCATACCTTAATGATCATTTGGTTCAAGCACACGAAGCGATTCTTGATGGCGTTGAGTTGATGGGCTTCACCAGCTGGGGGCCTATCGACTTGGTGGCTAACTCAACAGCCGAAATGAGCAAGCGTTACGGTTATATTTATGTCGATCGTCATGATGATGGGCAAGGAACGCTAGAGCGTAAACGCAAGAAGAGCTTCTACTGGTATCAAGACGTAATTCGTACTTCAGGCGGTTCATTGAAAAGCTAAGCCTGTTGTCTGGATATAAAGTGCGACTAGGCATTCGCCTAAACCATCAAGCCCTGCATTTGCAGGGCTTGAATTTTAAGGTGTGAATGCATTTAGAGATTAAACTGCAATCTCTCCACCGTCTTCACGTCGAATGACAACCGTCGCCGCTCGTGGGCGCACAGAAACACCAGCAGGCGTTTCTTCGGCGGCATCTTCACTGTATGGCCAGTTGCCTGGGTGCTGAATATTCACAAACAATGATTTGTAATCAGGGCTGATAGTAAAGCCTGTCACTTCACAACCATTTGGTCCAACAAAGAAGCGTTTAAGCTCCGCTTGGTTATCCGCACCAATCACTGCTTGGTCACCATTCTCATCTGTTAGCTTAGATGGCACAACGGCCAACATTTGATCATTAGTGTAAGACGTAACTTCATCTGCGCCGTTATCGGTCTGAATCCACAAAATACCACGGCCATCAAACGCTAATCCGTCAGGGCTAGCAAACTGGTTTAGCTCATTCAGGCCAGAACGGTTAGTATCTGCATCACCATTTGCTGGCGAACCAAAGACAAAGATATCCCAAGTAAAGTCTGTAGCTGAAGCCCCTTCATCCCAACGAATAACGTGACCAAACTTATTGTTCAAACGTGGGTTCGCAGGATTGGTTTCATCAGTACGGCGCGTATTATTCGTCAATGTTAAGTAAACCGAGCCTGTGAATGGATCAACCGTACACCACTCTGGGCGATCCATTGGAGTTGCCCCAACGAGGTCAGCCGCGCCTGCCGTATTGATGATAATTTCAGCCAATGAGTTAAAGTGCTCCGCTAACGTACCACCAGATTTTGTTACGCTATCAAGCGTCAACGGCAACCAAGTACCTGTACTGTCTTCATTGAAACGCGCAACATAAAGTGTACCTTCGTCCATGTACTTATCGCCTGTCGCTAGGCGGTTTTCCGAGTTTGCATCTGCTGGATCCCACGCTGCCGCAGATTCAAATTTGTATAGGTACTCAAAGCGAGAGTCGTGACCAGAGTAGAATACCACTGGTTTGCCTTCTTCAAGCTTACCAAACGTACAGCCTTCGTGACGGAAACGACCTAGTGCAGTACGCTTCTTCGCACGCGAGTTTTGCGTGTAAGGGTCAATTTCGACGATGTAACCGTGACCATTGGCTTCATTACGGTAATCATCCATTGCACTTGCTCCTGTTGGAGCCACATTAAAGCGAGAGAACTCATCGAGACGCTCTTCTGCATTTCCTGCAAGTGTTTCCCACAAGTAGCGTGTGCTTTGGTCATCAACACCAATGCGATCTTGTTCTTCTGTACGAGTCCCGGCGTTAACAAAGTAACCTGGCCAGTTCTCTTCACAAGTTAAGTAAGTGCCCCATGGCGTGTAGCCGTTGCCACAGTTGTTTAACGTACCACGTGCTTGGCTGCCATCTGGCGAGAAACGAGTGACAGTTAGTGACGTGTGCGCCACTGGGCCAGATAAGTCCATTGCTGTCGCACCAGTGTAACGGCGGTTTAATGGATCAGTATCGACTAGCTTCCACATGTTATTTTCAAGCTGAATACGAACCACTGACACACCGTGCGCGTTAATCTCTTTACGCACTTCATCTACAATGGTACGTACGCCATTTTCAACCGTCGGACCGTTTGGATGCAGTGCTGATGTATCAATGTACTCGTGGTTAATACATAGCAAGCCATCTGTGGTGCTATCGTTCAATGGGAAAAAATGCATGCCGTCATGGTGCATGCCTAGCGCATTTAACTGATCGGTACTGGTGTTGGTACCATCATTTTGCCATGCGCTGCCTTGTGCATTAAGTGGTGTTCCCCAAGGTACCAATACTTGTGCGGTGTAGCCTTGTGGAATTGAAACGGCGTCAGTGAGTGAGCCAGGGATAGATTCAAAGTTAAGAACGGCTTTAGATACGCCCGAGCCACTGCTTACTGTACTTCCTGAGTCCGATGAATTACAACCAGTCAATCCGAAAGCACCAAATGCGGTCATCGCACTGATGCCTAAACCACCTTTCAGAATGCTGCGTCGAGATAGGCTCGCTTCTAATACTTCTTCAAATGGTTTGTTTTCACTTTGGTTATAACGCGTCGCGTCAAAGGTTTCCTTGCTCATTTTTACTTTCCCGATCTTATAGTTTAATTAATAAATAAGTGATTAGTTGAACGGCAAGAAGTTTGGAGAAGAAAAATGACAAAAGTGCTTAAAACATATGAAACTTGTGTTTCAGCAGTGCTGCAAACTCAGCAGCGTTACCAATTGAGCAATTAAGTTTTGGTCACATAATCACCAACTGTATCGCTTCATTCTGATTTTACTTGGGCTAAAGTGTGATAGAAGGTATAAGGTGTACGAATTCAAATCATCTACGAGAGATAATCATGAAATTAGACAAGATCGATAACAAGAGCCGTCGTATCCGTAAAAAGCTGTTCTTAGGTGAGTTCGCAATCCTAGGTTTCGAGATCAGCTGTGAAACAGACATCAACGACTTCGACCGTTACGATGCATTCGTTGATGACTTTATCGACTATATTGATGGTCTTGGCCTTTGCTTCGGCGGCGGTGGTCTAGAACTGTTTGAAGGCTTCCTATGCTCTACTGACCGTTACGGCAGTGCTACTGAAGAGCAAAAAGCACAAATTATCGCATGGTTAGAAGCACGTCCAGAAGTGAAAAGCGCAAAAGCTGGCGACTTGGTTGACGCAAACTACCTGTAAGTAACAGAGTCATACTGACAATAATAAAAAGCTGGTCTCCGGACTGGCTTTTTTACTTTTGGAAGTGTGCGATAGTAAAAGTAGAGTGCTGGGAGGTTGTGCGGAGTGAATGTGATTGTGGCGTTTTTGAGCTGGCAATCAGCGGGAAACGGCGTTCCACTGCCAGCTCGTGCCTTTAGGTATCATTAACTATGATTTTTTAGCTGGTGCGTCTTTCGTGTCTTTCCAGTATTGAATACGCACACGATGTAGCTGAGCTCTTCTAGTCTTTTTCATAGTAAAATCCCTCATCTTATATAAGTAACGCTCCTTATGGAGCTTATTGTCTAAGGTCGAATCCCCTTCAATCTATAAGGGAACCAATTATTTAACCGTGACCAATTTCACAACATAATGATAATTACCGATTTCTTGCAGTCATCTTTGGCTAGTAAACGGCGTATTATCTCTCTGACACGGTTAACTTACTCACCAGATATGACAGAAAAATGGCAATCAAGTTCCCTATATTATCTGTCACTGAATCTTAATAATGATTCCTGAAAAATTTTGCAAGTAAGATATCAATTGCCCATCACTTTCAGCCGAGTAACTCTTTTCGCGTTCGTGATCGCAGTTGTGTGCGACCCAATTAAGGCTGGATTCGCTGCTGATATTGCTGACGGTACTCGCGTGGCGTAAGCCCTTTATACGTTTTGAAGTGACGATTAAACAGGGCTTGGTTTCGATACCCTACTCTCTCAAACACAATTCCAATCGGCAAAGGCGTTGATTGCAGCAAATCTGCGGCATGATTGATCCGCAATTTCATTAGGCGTTGGCTAAACGGCTCTTTAAAGTGCTTTTGAAACAATCTTGTGACCGCACTTTCACTCAGCGATAAGTAGTTCGCCAAGTCTGCGAGCGTCACCTTAGTTGCAAAGTGCTGTTCGAGATACGCGTTGACACTTGCCACTCGTTCTCTTTCCTGTAATTCGTGTTCACTCATCGATAAGTAAGAGTGAGTCATCAGTGTTTTCGCCCCTTCATCGTGAGCAATCAAAGACAAAACATGGAGAAATCTCGAGAGTTGCTCCATTGCAGGAAACGTCATGAGCTCATGCAGAAGATCCACAACGTGCTGAGCTGTCCGCTCAGAAAACATCACACCTTTGTTGGCCGCTTTTAAAAGCGGATCAAGCTTTCTAAGCTCTGCGCAATAGAACATCAAATTGGCAATCCACTCACGCTTAAACCAAATCACATGAGTCTCGCACTTGCTTTCGACCAATGTGGAGTGAATAGAGTGAGGCACACCAGGCGCGATCAATAGCATTTGGTTGTGAGTCACTTCTAATTCGTGATGACCAATATGCAAACTACCAGTGAAGTGGCGATGGATGACTAATTCAAACACATCATCGTGAAAATGGAGATCGTACTCTTTTTCTGGCTCATCAATGCGACGATAGCGCCAAGAAAAACCTGGTCTTTGTGGTACTTTTTCGATGTGTGCCATTGGCTACTCCACAAAATAGTATTGTTTCACGCTCAAATAATATCAGTATTGCCAGCTTAATCTTCATCACGCCGAAATAGTATTGATATTAAGCGGCATACTATCAACTTTGTGTCGTCACGCTCCTTATTGTTGCCTTGAAAGACAAGATAACTAAGGAGGCTTTCATGAGTCACTTCACTGTCAAGCTACGCCAAGCCCTGCACAAAACACGTGATGAATGGGCAACATTCGCCATCAAAGAAATGGAAATTCCACCTGACACTATCGCCAAATTTTATGGCTACAAATCGAGTTGTGATCTTGAGCAAATTCTTAAACAGGATGAAAACGACGCCAGTTCGGACATTTGCTCGACACCTTGTGCGAAATCTCTTACAAGCAATGTAAGCAAAACGACCATCATTGACTAAGACAAAATCGAAAAATTAACATAAGCCATTGAAAATTATCAGTTATATCATTTCAAACAATATTCGCTGCCAAAGTTTTTTTACCTAGCTAATTGAGAGTAATCAGCAAAACATCAATACTGATTGTGTCGACAGGATGTTGGCGGGAACAGGAAAAAAACCTAATGGACTAGGTATCTTCAGGATGAAGATTTGGTAGCTTAGGATGAGTTATCAGCAAGGATGTAGTTAAGCTCTAGGATAGAGTTCGCCCGTCAGGATGATAGGCAAGAATGGACACCGCTAGGAAGGCGATGAACAAGGAACTCGGTTAAAGGACTTAACCACAATCAAGGATAGATGCAGGGAGCACCTATAGTAGCCGGATTGCTGCGAAAAAGAATAAGCCCCGTCTGGGAAACCAGGCGGGGTTTTATTTTGTCTGCTATTTATTATTCGCGAGGCACCCGATTCTCTTGCGTCGATTTATTTCGTGCCGTGCTATCATTTTCTCTACGTCTTTCAGCAAGCTCACAGCAAATCTCACATTATGCTTAATCCTGTTTGGTTACATACATTTAAGACATTGATTGAAGTCGGTCATTTCACACAAACGGCAGAAAAACTTTTTATGACCCAACCTGGTGTCAGCCAACACATCAAAAAGTTAGAGCAAAGTTGTCAGCATGCGCTGATCAAACGTGAAAACAAAAGCTTCGAATTAACAGAGCAAGGTCGGATTGTTTACGCCTACGCGCTGGAGTTAGAAGAAAGAGAGAAAGCGTTGCTCGAAGAACTCAGTTTTGATGATGCATTTTCAGGTCACTGTAAACTGGCCTGTTCTGGCGCAATGGCATTGATGCTGTATGGCCCTCTTTTAGAAAAGCAAAAACAGCACCCAGGCTTATCGCTGCATTTAGAAGCCGCACCCAATCACTCGATTCTCAATGCAATAACGGAAGGAAGCATTGATATTGGTATCGTAACTGATGTTCCTCACAAAGGTTTATTTCACAGTGAAAGAATTGGTAAGGAGCAGTTGTGCTTAGTCCTACCTAATCAATACCGCGAAAAGCAGATAACACCACAACTCTTGCACGACTGTGGTGTCATTGCCCATCCTGATGCCAAGCACTACATGACGCTGTTTTTTGACCAATGCGCGGAACAAGATCTCCAAGAAATTAAGATGAGCGATTTACCATTATCCGGCTACGTGAATCAATTAAGCCAAATTTTACTACCTGTGAGTAAAGGACTCGGCTTCACCGTGCTGCCTCAAAGTGCTGTCGACAACTTCCCACAAAAAGATACCTTGCACATCGCACAACTGAAAAACACCGTGTGTGAAGAGTTATTTTTAGTTCGCAAACGAAGTCGTGTTCTGCCACTGCGCTATCAAACAATTAAAGATGTGTTATTGGACGTCATCACAAACTCAAAACAAACTACAGAATAGCCTAGCGTTTTAAACTCGTCGTAATCCGTTTGCTTAAAAAAGTCCATAGACAACTTCCGGCTTACGACGCGAGAATGTCCGATGATTCAACAAATTACTTTTGTCGTAACGACGAGTTTTTTTCGTTTTCTTCTCGCAAGAAAAAAAACTAAGGTGCGCACCTCTAACGAAGTGGTTGTCCAACCACACATCTAAATCGTTGAAGTCAGTAGGTAATATCACCTAAATATCACATACCTGCTGCATTCTATACTCTATACTTATATTTTTAATTTGGTACTGACTTACTAAGGAATTGCCATGCGTATTGCTATTCTCTCTCGTAATGAGAATTTATATTCAACCATGCGCCTAAAACAGGCAGGTGAAGAGCGTGGACATCAAGTAGACGTCATCGATACTCTGCACTGTTATATGGACATTACGAGCAACAACCCTAAGATCCGCTATAAGGGTGAAGAATTGCCACAATACGACGCTGTGATTCCTCGCATCGGTGCATCCATCACATTCTACGGTACCGCGGTTGTACGTCAGTTTGAAATGATGGGCACATTTTGTGTCAACGAATCGGTCGCAATCAGTCGTTCTCGTGACAAATTACGCTCGTTGCAACTGTTATCGCGTAAAGGCATCGGCTTGCCGCGCACTGGCTTTGCTCACCACCCTGATAACATTCAGGACGTGATCAAAAATGTTGGTGGCGCACCTCTAGTCATTAAATTGCTAGAAGGAACTCAAGGCATCGGTGTTGTGCTTGCTGAAACCAACAAAGCAGCAGAAAGCGTGATCGAAGCATTCATGGGGTTGAAAGCAAATATCATGGTGCAAGAGTTCATCGAAGAAGCTAAAGGCGCAGACATACGTTGCTTTGTTGTCGGTAATAAAGTGATTGCAGCGATGAAGCGCCAAGCGAAAGAAGGCGAGTTCCGCTCTAACTTACATCGCGGCGGCTCTGCACAGTTAGTGCGACTAAGCAAAGAAGAACGCGCTACTGCGATTAACGCGGCAAAAGTCATGGGGTTAAACCTATGCGGTGTAGATATCCTTCAATCTAAAAACGGCCCAGTGGTAATGGAAGTGAATTCTTCACCAGGTCTTGAAGGTATCGAGCTCGCTACAGAAAAAGACGTTGCTGGTATGATTTTCGACTTTATCGAGAAAAACGCAAAACCACACGCAAACCGTACTCGTGGTAAAGGTTGATAATTGTTTGAGTGAGAGCCTGCTTAGTAGGCTCTCGTATTACTCATCGCTAGGATGACACTATGAATCAGAAAATGATCATTGGGAACGCCGAAGCTATTTGCTTACCTGAGTTAGGGATTACTCACCTTGAAGCGCGCATTGATACGGGCGCACAAACCTCTTCATTGCATGTAGATAACATTGATTGCTTTGAAAAAGATGGTCAGTCTTACGTTGCATTCGATCTACACCCGGATGTTTATCATTTAGAACAAGTGGTTCGCTGCACAGCGAAGCTAAAGGCAAACCGTAAAGTTAAATCTTCAAACGGTACCTTTGAGCATCGCTGCGTTATCACCACCATGCTGCGCATGGGTGACAAACAATGGCCAATCGACATTACGTTGACCAACCGTGAAAAAATGACTTACATGATGCTGTTAGGTCGTCAGGGCATGGCAGACAAAGTGCTGGTAGACCCTAGCCAATCTCACTTATTGGCATCTTAACCCCGTAGCTTCAGATGAGTGATCGAACGTTTTTGTTGAGCATCACTCGTCTGGCTTTATCTTCGTCTACTTCCTACTAAATAGCGCAAACAACAATCCCTTCGCTTTGACCTTTGTAACTCGCCAATGGGTCATCGGCTTAGTTGGCGCAGTATGCAGAATGTGCTGATACGCTTTCTCATCAAAAGTCACCTCTCCCCCATGCGCCAAAAGCAAACATTGCGGATTCATCTCAAACACACGCTTTAATGATTGGCGATATTGGTTTGGATGAAATATGGGAAACGGCGCAATAAGATGTTTCTTAACCTGCACCATCAAATCCGCCACATACAATACATCTTGTTCAGAATGATAAACCGACAAATCTCTATCGGTATGTCCCTGCGTTTCTAGCACCTGCCAATCATCAAACCCCGGAATACACTCACCATCGATGAGTTCTATATCGGGCTTTAACTTGCGCGAATACCACAGGTTTTGCTTTGGTTTACGCATCCGGTTCGCCATCCAGCGCGCTAACATCAAATCGGTCAAATGCATTAGCCAACCATCTACACCGCTATACCATTGGCTCTCTCGCTTTGCGGCCAATAGCTTACATCCAGTTAAATCACGCAGTTTGTGCGCGCCACCAGCGTGGTCTGGATGCATGTGAGTTACAACGACCAACTTTAGGTCAGAAAAAGGACGATGGAGTTGATGTTCAATAAAATCTTTAAGGTGAGGAATGTCTGCTCGACTTGCACCATCAAGCAACATTAATTTATCGGGATATTCGGCGAGATACATGGTCTGAATGTATCCCTGAATTCTGTGCAGCTGCAAAATATGTCCTTATTTGAGTGAGATTTTTCATGACCGCTTCCATGCTGGTCAGACCAACTATAACAGCTGAATGGACGCACTGGTAAACAAATGTTCACATCAGCGCACGACAAGAAATCATAATCGAGATGATAGATTTTAATCATTAGACTCAGCGGCACTTTTATCCGTTAATGCGCGCACACGGAGTTCGTGTCAGGGTATGAGGTTAATGCCTCATGATTTGCTTTTTTGTACTTTTCCTTCTAATTAATTAAGGACTTAAGTACATTTTTGTGAGAATCGAGTTGGAAAAAGCAACTAAATTAGACCGCATCCGCGCGGACTACAACGTTCACTACTGGAGCCAAGGTTTCTACGGTATTGATGACCAAGGCGAGGTTTACGTATCACCTCGTAGTGATCGTGCACATCAAATCCCTTTCAGTGCCATTGTAAATGAGCTAGAAGCGAAGCAGTTAAATCTGCCTGTATTAGTGCGCTTCCCGCAAATCGTGCACCAACGTGTGCATGGAATTTGCCACGCTTTCAACCAAGCAATTGAAGAATACCAATATCCAAACAAATACCTGTTGGTGTACCCAATTAAAGTAAACCAACAACGTGAAGTGGTGGATGAAATTCTAGCGAGCCAAGCTCAACTAGAAACCAAACAGCTTGGTCTTGAAGCGGGTAGCAAGCCAGAATTGTTGGCAGTACTTGCATTGGCTCAACAAGGCAGCTCCGTGATCGTGTGTAACGGCTACAAAGACCGTGAGTATGTGCGTCTTGCACTGATCGGTGAAAAGCTGGGCCACAAGGTATTCATCGTACTAGAGAAGCTTTCTGAGCTGGATCTGGTGCTAGAAGAAGCGAAAAGCTTGGGCGTAAAACCGCGCCTTGGTTTACGCATTCGCCTCGCCTCTCAAGGTGCGGGGAAATGGCAAGCAAGTGGCGGTGAAAAATCGAAATTTGGTTTGTCTGCATCGCAAGTGCTTAGTGTTATTGAACGTCTGAAACGCGAAGGCAGCCTAGATGCGATGCAACTGGTTCATTTCCACCTTGGCTCACAGATGGCAAACATCCGTGATGTACGTAATGGTGTGAATGAGTCTGCACGTTTCTACTGCGAACTGCGCGCACTGGGTGCAAACATCGAATACTTCGATGTGGGCGGCGGTTTGGCAGTCGACTACGACGGCACACGCAGCCAATCATCGAACTCGATGAACTACGGCCTTGCAGAGTACGCACGTAATATCGTCAACACAGTGGGCGACGTGTGTCAGCAATACGAACAACCGATGCCAGTGATCATATCTGAATCCGGTCGTTCACTGACAGCGCACCACGCTGTGTTGATTTCTAACGTAATTGGTACAGAAACATACCAACCGGAAGAAGTGCATGAACTTGGCGCAGATGCTCCACTTTTACTACAAAACATGTGGCGAAACTGGGAAAACTTACAAGATGGTACAGACGCTCGTGCGTTAATTGAGATCTACAACGATACCCAAAGTGATTTGGCAGAGGTACACTCTCAATTCGCAACTGGCGTGCTTAACTTGGAGCAACGTGCGTGGGCAGAACAACTGTCACTGCGCATTTACTTCGAACTAAGCCGCAAGATGAGCACTAAAAATCGCTTCCACCGTCCGATTCTGGACGAGTTGAGCGAACGTCTTGCAGATAAGTTCTTCGTGAACTTCTCTCTCTTCCAATCTCTACCAGATGCTTGGGGTATTGATCAGGTGTTCCCTGTTCTACCACTTTCTGGCCTTGGCGATGCGGAAGAGCGTCGTGCCGTAATGTTGGACATCACCTGTGACTCTGATGGCGCGATCGATCACTACGTTGATGGTCAAGGCATCGAGAGCACGCTACCTGTACCAGCTTGGAGCAAAGACAAACCATACCTAATGGGCTTTTTCCTAGTAGGCGCATACCAAGAAATCCTTGGTGACATGCACAACCTATTTGGTGACACCCACAGTGCAGTAGTCAATGTTGATGAACACGGTCAATTTGAGATCAGTTACATCAATGAAGGTGATAGTGTAGAAGACATGATGCGCTACGTTCATATCGACGTGGATGCGATTCGTGACAATTACAAACAATTGGTTTCCCAACGAGTTGAAGCCAATGAACAAGCACAAATCCTAGCAGAACTAGAACAAGGTCTAGCGGGATACACCTATTTAGAGGACTTCTGATATGAATGATTTGTTTACTAAAACCGATTATTCGCTTTACTCCAACTCTATGTCGTTTTTACGTCTACCGTACATTCGTAATCCGGTATCGGCAGACGCAGACGTTGTGGTGCTAGGGGTTCCTCTGGACATGGCTACATCTGGTCGTCCAGGCGCACGCATGGGGCCAGATGCGATTCGCCGTGCCTCAGTCAACTTGGCATGGGAAGGTAAGAAGTTCCCGTGGGACTTCAACGTATTGGATAAGCTGAAAGTGATCGACGCGGGTGACCTCGTGTTCGATTGCGGTGATGCGGAAGATTTCACTTACCGTCTAGAGGCAGCAACCAGTGAAATTCTAAAAAGCGGTAAAACCATGTTGGGATTGGGCGGTGACCACTTCATCACACTGCCTATCCTGCGTGCCTACGCGAAGCATCATGGTCAAATGGCTCTGATTCACTTTGATGCTCATACGGATACCTACGCAAATGGCAGTTCATACGACCACGGTACAATGTTCTACCATGCGCCGAAAGAAGGCTTGATCTCTGCGAAGAACTCCGTACAAATCGGTATTCGTACTGAATACAAACAGCAGGATCACGGCTTTAATGTGATTAATGCGATGCAGGCGAATGACATGTCGGTGAACGAGATCTTAGAAGAGATTCGTCGTACCGTCGCAGATAAGCCAGTGTATGTTACTTTTGACATCGACTGCTTGGACCCAGCCTTCGCACCAGGAACAGGTACACCCGTTTGTGGTGGCTTGAACTCAGACAAAGCACTGAAGATCATTCGTGGCTTAGCCGGTATGAATATTGTGGGTATGGATGTTGTAGAAGTATCGCCTCCGTACGACCACAGTGATGTTACCGCATTAGCAGGAGCAACCATCGCGCTAGAAATGCTTTACGCATACGCATCTGGCCGCGAATAAACATAATCATTTCTAAGGGAGCTTCGGCTCCCTTTTTGTTCATGGTGCCTTCTCCAGTCTTTTCTTCGTTCGAACCATGTCTTGCTCTGGCTAACCAAAGCAATTCTTCTCCCCTCGATTTTAACCATAAAAACCAATGACCTATAAGTGAGTTTACATTCACAACAAATAAGAGATTTAACGTAATTCAACAAAGAAAAGCAGCCTATTTCCGAATGCAAATCAAGATTAGTTTTTCTAATGCATATTATAGATTTTTATCTTGCTCAACTTCACACTTTTCGATTGCTAATTGTACACGCAAAGACTAATATCTCGCGCAAATAGCCCCGTAACACCAAAAGTCTGTTGGCACTCTGCATTAGAGCGCTAAGGGTTTTTACGTCTTAAATTTTTTGGAGAGATACGCAAATGTCTGCTTCGTTTCCATTAGCGAAACTTACCTTTTTAATCGCAATATTGACTGCCGTGGGTCAAATGACCCAAACAATGTACGTGCCTTCAATCGGTCATATGGCGGGTGAGTTTTTGGTGTCTGCGTCATCACTTCAAGCTGTGATGGCTTGTTACCTAATTCCATATGGCTTATCGCAATTCGTGTACGGTACGTTATCGGACCGCTTAGGTCGCAAGCCAATCATCATAGCAGGCCTACTTATCTACATCGTAGGTACATTGGTGGCGCTCTTTGCACACCAATTTGAATGGTTCTTGATTGGTAGTTTCATCCAAGGTTTAGGTATTGGCTGCGGTGGTGCGATGTCACGTACTCTGACTCGCGACTGCTTTGAAGGTTCTGAGCTACACAGAGCAAATAGCTTAATCAGCATGTGTGTGATTTTCTCACCATTGTTGGCTCCCGTACTTGGCGGCTACTTAACCGAAGCGTTTGGCTGGCGCTCTAGCTACCTATTCTTAGCGTTGTTTGGCATTGCAGTGGTGATTACCATGATGACCAGCATGATGGAGACGCTACCAAAAGAGAAACGCAAGTTCGAACCAGTAGCCAAAAGCTACAAACACGTTTTGTCTGACCGCCGCTTCCAAGGCTTTTTGATCTGCCTAGTTGCGACGTTTGCTGGCGTAGGTGTGTTCGAGGCAGCAGCTGGGGTATTGCTAGGTGGTGTATTGGCATTACCAGCGACCACAGTAAGTTTGCTGTTTATCTTGCCGATCCCGGGTTACTTGGTGGGTGCGGGCTTATCTAGCTACATCGCGCAGCGCCGCTCTGAGCGTCGTGCTTTAAATGTGGGTTTGGTATCGATTTTTGTTGGCTCTGCTATTGTGCTCATCCCTGGCTTGTTTGGTTTAACCACGGCGTTAACGCTGGTTGGCGGCGCAACCGTGTACTTTTTGGGTGCGGGTATCCTATTCCCAGCCGCAACAACCGGAGCAATTGCGCCATTCCCATATCATGCAGGAACAGCAGGCGCGACATTGGGTGGCATGCAAAACTTGGGAGCAGGTATTGCGACCTTGCTTGCATCACTATTTCCAGCGCACAACCAGATGCCACTAGGTGTTTTGATGATGGCAATGTCGGTAATTGCAATGCTTGGGCTCATGTGGGTAAATCGAGCGCACAACCACTCAAACGAAGTGCCGCAAGTCATCTGATCATTATCGACTAACGTTCAAAATCCAAAAGGGACACACTAAACTAGTGTGTCCCTTTTTTCATATCACACTATATCGATTTACCGATGAGAATGATTTAACTTTCGAATTGATATTTGTTAAAAATAACAGCTGCTTACACAATGTGTTTTCAGCTCCCTTCAAATTGAGTAGCCAACTCGGAAATATTGAGAATTCTCACTTTTTCGGCACACCCCATAACAAAGAATGGACAACTGAAAACCACTAACGAAATGAAAGCCCAGCCCTCAGGATGAGGCCACTTGGGTGTACAATAAGGATAAAAACAGATGCGTTTCACTTTAACTACGTTGGCCGTCTCGGTCGCGCTTGTCGCCGGATGCAGCAATCAAGGAACTCCCAGCATGAATCAATACTCCCAATCACAGATCGTTGCTCAACAAACTCAAGCTCCGGTTGCGAAAAAAGTCCCTCACGCGATGACTATTCATGGTGATACTCGCGTTGATAACTACTACTGGATGCGTGACGACGAACGTAAAGATCCGGAAATTTTGCAGCACCTAGAGCAAGAAAATCAGTATGCGGAAACCGTTCTCAAGCACACTGAAGCTCTTCAAAATGAGCTATTTGAAGAAATTAAAGGTCGTATAGCAAAAGACGACAACTCCGTTCCTGTGCGTAAAGGCAACTACTTCTACTCTAGTGAAGTGACCGGAGATAACGAGTATGAAGTTCATCTTCGAGCGAAAGATTTTGCAGGCAAAGACAAGCAAGTCATTTTAGATGTCAATGAACTTGCAAAAGAACATGAGTTCTTCAGTATTGGCGGCTTGTACCTCAGTCCGAATGAAAACTTACTGGCGTATGGCGAAGATACATTAAGCCGCCGCGTTTACACTCTTAAGATCAAAGACCTGACAACAGGCAATTACCTGCAAGATGAAATCGAAGGCGCCTCAAGCGCGATTGCATGGCAGAACGATAACAACGCCTTTTACTACATCAAAAAAGATCCACAGACCTTGCTGGGCTACCAAGTGTATCGTCATATTTTAGGTACGCCACAAAGCAGCGATGAGTTGATTTTTGAAGAAACCGACAGCGCCTATTACACCTCTCTAAGCAAAAGCAAAGATGGCGAAGATATTTATATCTGGCATTCCAGTACAGAAACCAGCGGCGTCTCCATCCTCGATGCGAACAACCCTAAAGCAAAGGCGAAGCCTTTTTATCCTCGTGAAAATGGCATTGAATACAGCATTTCTAAGCTAGGCGATTGGTATTACATTTATACCAACTATCAAGCCGTGAACTTCCGTTTGATGAAAGTTAAGCAAGAAGAGATGCACGATCGCTCTAAGTGGCAAGACGTGATTGCCGCAGACGACAACACT
This sequence comes from Vibrio sp. T9, assembly GCF_003123985.1. Lineage (NCBI taxonomy): Bacteria > Pseudomonadati > Pseudomonadota > Gammaproteobacteria > Vibrionales > Vibrionaceae > Vibrio > Vibrio sp. T9. The sequence goes on along the minus strand of NZ_NIGY01000003.1, from coordinate 26,346 downwards.
CAACTTGTCGACTTCGAGCTATTCGATGATCACCTCGTCTATGAGCAGCGCTCTAACGGCCTAGCAAGCGTCACTGTACGTCAGCTCTCTACAGGAAAAGAATTCCCCCTCACATTTAATGACGATGCGTTTGCAGCCTATTTGACAGGTAACCTAGAGCTGGATAACGAGAAAGTTCGTATTTATTACAGCAGTTTAACCACTCCAGGAACCTACTACGATTTCGATCTAAAAACGGGCGAGTCAGAAATCATGAAGCAAACACCTGTACTTGGTGATTTTAATCCTGACAATTACCAATCAGAACGCATTATGATCACAGCCCGTGACGGTAAAGAAGTACCCGTTTCTTTGGTGTATCGTAAAGACTTATTTAAGAAGGATGGTACGAATCCACTCTACCAATATGGTTATGGATCTTATGGCGCAACCATTGAGCCAACTTTCCGCTCGACACGTTTGAGTCTATTAGACCGCGGCTTTGTTTACGCCATCGCTCATATCCGTGGATCTGAAATGCTTGGCCGTCCTTGGTATGAGGATGGTAAAAAACTCACCAAGCAAAACACATTCAACGACTTTATTGATGTAACTAAAGGTTTGGTTGAACAAGGCTACGGCGCGAAAGATAAAGTCTTCGCTGTTGGTGGCTCTGCAGGTGGTCTCTTAATGGGGGCAGTCATCAACCAAGCACCAGAACTGTATCGCGGTATCGGCGCTCATGTTCCGTTTGTGGACGTGGTAACCACTATGCTCGATGAATCAATTCCATTGACCACCAATGAATATGATGAATGGGGTAACCCAAATAACAAAACATACTATGACTATATGTTGAGTTACTCGCCTTACGACAACATCAAGGCACAAAACTACCCGAACATGTTGGTAACGACTGGCTTGCACGACTCTCAAGTGCAGTACTTTGAACCAATGAAGTGGGTCGCCAAACTTCGTGAAATGAAGACTGACGATAACGTCTTGTTGTTCAAAACCGATATGGAAGCCGGACACGGCGGCGCATCTGGTCGATTTAAGCGCTTGAAAGAAGATGCGTTAGAGTACGCGTTCTTCCTCGATTTACTCGATAAAAAATAAGCGTATTAATAGAACTGCATCTCTAACAACAAAAATGCCCGCAACTTGCGGGCATTTTTTATAGACGCGCTCTCTAAACAGAGAGTTGGGGTACCTAAGCACATCATTACCAGTGTCTCTTATAGCCAACGGAAAGCAGAAAGAAAAACGCCTACTCACAACGAGTAGGCGTTAACACAATAAATGTGTTTAGGCAGTAGAAACTGGCCTATTTATTAGAAGTAGTAACGAGCACCTAGAGTCCAGTAGTCGTTCTCTTCGCTAGTGTAATCGTTACCTAGGTCAAACTGGTAAGCAGCAAACGTTACGAAAGCAGGAGTTACAGCGTACTCTGCTTGTAGCGCAGTTTCGCTTGAAACTGTCTTGTTGTCTTCTTCGTCTTCTACGCCTTCGTAGTTAACGCTGAATGTCCAATCGTTCACGCCGTATGCCAAAAGAGCTTCAATTTGAGAAGTCTCTTTACGCATCTCGTAGAAGTAATCGTTCATACCGTATACTACTGCTGCGTATAGACCTGAACCGTACTGACCGTAGTTTACAGAGAATAGGTGTGATTCAGCGTTCTTAGTACCTAGAGTCGCGTTTTTAACATCACCGCCGCTGTATACGTAGCCTAGGCCAAAGCCAGCTACAGAACCGCTCAGTGCAACTTGACCACGTTGCTCGTATGTTGTTGCATCTGAAGTTTGCTCACCTTGCCAACCTAGACCTAGGTTGAAAGCAAAGCCTTCACCAAATTCAAAACCTTTACGGTAGCTAAGCATTTTATCAGCACGAGCTGAGCCTAGGTTGCCGTGGTTGTCGTACAAAAAGTCGTTCGCAAACGCGATTGGTAGATCCGCAACACCAGCGACATCGTAGTAAGGTGACCATTGAGTACCTGCAACAAGGCGACCGTACTGCTCGTGAGTTGCACCGATGTAACCTAGACGAGTTTTGAATGACTGTTCACCACCATTTAGGTAGTTAAGCGCCCATTCGCCTTTAGCGTCGATAGTGATACCGTTGCCAATGTCTTTCTTACCCGCGACGTTAATACGTGGAGACACTTGATGAACTTTCACATCTTCCTCGTAGTACTCACCCACGCCAACTGAAACGTGACCGCCGATCGATAAAGATGTACCATCGCTGTTATAAACTTCTGCTGCGAAGGCCTGTGAACCACATGCTAGTGCCGCCACTGCAACGGCTAGAGTTTTCATTTTCATTGTTAACATCCGTATAGTTGTTTGTACCGGTTCGCTTAGAGACAGATTAAATCCGAATCAATCGCAACGAACACATAACAAAGTAGTAATGAAATAGAAATGAAACAAACACTTTCTTATGCAACCAGTGGTATTAATGCTCACGTTTTGAACTAAATCACAAAAAAATAGGGAACTTTTCATTCCCCATCATAAAATCTGTGGCTTTTTACGTGTCACATCTCCCAACGTGCGAGTGGCTTCTCAGTTTTGATACCCTTACTGCCCCAGCGGTCAATAACATCAATTTGCAGTATACGACTCGGTTTAATAAGCGATGTCAAGGTTTTCGACGGTCGTTTATCCGTCACTAACCATAGCGTTTTATCTTGTTCAAACTGAGCTTTTAAAGATAATTTGTCTTCTTCTGTCCACTCGAGTTCTGGCTTAAATTCGCGCCCAACCACAAACAATTGGTTGCCAGAGGCAAAGTTCTCTAGTGACTCACTCATCAGTACCACTGAATCGATGCCTTTATCGAAGATCTCTGCCTGTTGTTGGTTGATCAGTTCACGCACATTGAGCATAAAAGCCTGTTGATTCGTTTGAATCGCCTTTTGGTGTTCAGGATATACACGTTGTAGATCCTCTCCAACAATGCCCGCCATTCGGATTAAGTTTGTAGGGTTCAGCCACGCGTACTTCGATGTTGACCCGTTTTCCAATGTCAGTGCTGCAACTCCTTGAGCTCTAGGAGAAATGGCCTGCGATGCATCGATTTCAATCAAGTGAATGTTGCCCTGTCGAGCGTAAACATAAGTCGGGTCTTGTTTCCAAATCGCACCAAGAGTAATAGCAACCGTCGCGGCTTGACCCGCTTGCTTAACTTGCTCTGTACCTTTATTTGCGAACCAGTTCTCAAGACGCTCAACGCCGTAACGCTTTGGAGGCAGATACTGAGTCTCTATCCCTGTACCTTTCATGAGTTGCTCAGACAACATGTACGTGACGGGAGTGCTGGTTAAAATGTCTTTGGCGCTTGCCAACGATGGAAGTGTCGTCGCTATAACCAAACCAAAAGTTATCGCTAATTTTTTTATCTTCATGTTCATTACTTTATAAAAAGGGTTACGCTTTTTGGATAATTCGGTAAACCGTTGCCGTTAGGAAAAAGGCCGCAGAAACAATGATGATGGATGCGCCTGATGGCACTGGTAGCTCAAGCTCCATCGGCAGTATGGCTCCGACTAAACACGCAATGGTTGCCAATAAAGAAGAAAGGAGAACGAAACTGCCCATGCGTTTAGTCAATAACCTAGCCGTTGCACCAGGAATCAGTAGCAATGCACCAACCAATACCGCGCCAATAATCTTTACCGCGGCGATGGTGACCAAGGTGATCATCATGACAAATAAGTAATCATAAAAGCTGGTATTAAAGCCGCGTACACGTGCAATATCCGGGCTGATACAAGTCAGCAAAATGCGGTTAAACGTTGGAATAAGAAGCAGTAATATGATCAAACAACTGATCGCTAAAATAAGGATATCGTTGTCCGTCACAGTCAAGATCGATCCAAACAACACGTTCTCCAACATGTGAATGTTGATCTTACGAGCGACGTACATTAACAGCGCAGCACCAACCGCTAACGCTAGTGCAAGAAAAACCCCAACCAGTGTGTCGTAAGGTACATTGGTACGATTACGAACAAAGTGAAGCAACAGCGCAAAAATCATACAAAAGCTAAACAATCCGATGATCGGATTCTCTGGCGGCTCACCGAGCAACACACCAATCGCGATTCCGGTAAGCGCAGCGTGCCCAACCGCTTCGGAGAAAAAAGCCAGTCGCTTTGCGATGACTAGGGTCCCAAGACCACCAAGTAATGGTCCTAATATCAGCGCTGCCACAATTGCGTTCACCATGAAGGCATAAGAAAAGCTATCGCTTAACCATCCAGCTTCAACGCCGCTAACCGCTAACTCTCGTAACCAATCCATTATGCAGCCTCCACTTTTGCTGTGTAGTGCTTGAATAATGTTTCTATACGATCAGGACTTAGCACATCTGAATGGTGCCCTGACGCCACAATTTGACGATTTACAACATGGACCTGCGCATCTAAACGGCGCACTGCGGTCACGTCATGGTGTACTGCCAGTACCGTTTTGCCTTCTCCAACGACTTCATGAATCAAACCTTCAAGATATCGAACACCTTGCTCATCCATGCCAGTTGTAGGTTCATCTAAAACCAATAAATTGGGCTCATCCAGTAAAGCTTGCGCAAACAAAACACGCTGTTGCTCTCCGCCAGAGAGTTGCCCCATACGACGATCGCAACGCGTTGCCATGCCCACACGATCAAGCTGGGCCAGAGCATGTTGAGTCTGCTTTGTTTTACGTCGCCAAAATAGAGGAATACGGGTTTGATTAAGCAGCACAAAATCCATCACGGTTAACGGGAGGCTTGCCTCGAACATCGCCTTTTGTGGTACATATCCTATCTTACCCGATGCAGCTGATTGCTCTGGCCAATTGAGTGCAATGTTTCCCGAAAATGGTGTTAGCCCAAGTATCGAACGAAGCAAAGAGGTTTTCCCACCACCATTCGGCCCCATGATAACGTGGCATTTGGCGCTCTCGAATTCAGCGCTGATGTTCTGCAAAATAATATTGTCGGCGTATTTCAGGCCCACGTTATTTAAGGAAACGGAAGGACCTGTCATTACGCCTTTTCCCCTGCTCGCTTGCTCGCAACAAACTTCATTGCTTCAATGAGCGTTTCCACGTTATCTCGCATCTCAACCTCGACTTTATCAGCCTCATACTCACCGTGAGTCATGTGAGAAAAGCGATAAAGCTGCACCCCTGTCGCCTCTTCGATGGTATCAACAAAACGGTTCGGCATATTGAGCTCATAAAACAGCACATCAATGCCGGATTCACGAATTTTCTCAATCGTTTCCTGCAACTGACTGGCACTTGGTTCAACGCCATGAGCAGGCTCAATGACAGCTGCGACATCAACACCAAACTCCTGAAGGATATAGCCGTAAGCATTATGGGTTGTCGCCACCTTCATACCAGCCGTGTCCAACTCACCAAGAGACAACATTGCATCACGCTTCATCAGGCGGAAAGTTTTCGCATATTTACGAGCATTTTGGCGATAAAAAGTAGCGTTGTCTGGGTCCAGTTTACTTAGCTCACTCGCGATGGTGTAAACCTTTTGAATAGTGGTCGATAGACCAACAAAGGTGTGAGGGTTCACTGCACCTTGACCAACTGACTGCCCCATAGCGGGTAACAGAGGCACTTCTTTGTTTGCTTCGATAACCACGAGATCATCACGCTGAGAGGCTTTGATCACTTTCAGTGCAAAATCGTCATGACCAATACCATTGATCACTATCGCATCCATTTCATTCAAACGCTTAAGATCATTGGGTTGCGGTAAATAGTTATGAGGGTTAAAACCAGCATCGACCAGAGGAATGATGTTCGCCTTGTCATCAACAACAGCTTTGACATAGCTGTAATAAGGTTGAAGCGTAATACCAATACTGAGTTTATCGGCAGCAAAGCCAGTAGAAGGCACCGTCAATAACACGGTGGCTGTAAGAATACGACGTAAAAGAGAGCGTTTGATCATAGTACTTATCAATTATGTTGTCTTAATGGGCGTGAGAATGGGAAGAAAAGGAATCTGACAGAACGATTTGTTGCCAGCCATGCTGGCGGCGTTTTGCTAGATCGCTTAGTACCTCCGCATTTAACGATCGGCTAGAATCACTAAACCAAATATCAGCTTGAGAGCCACGGCTATCTAGAAGCATAGAGGCAGAACCTTGGGCATTTTTCTTCATGCCAATGTAGACTCCGTCATCGATTCGTTTCCACTGATGAGACCCTTTGCGCTTCCAATTTTGGTCTTTTACGAAAGGAGCAATCCAAAGCGCCTCCATGTCAGAGACCTCAGGCCAAGTTCCAGTTTCTAGCTGCAAATCACGAATCTCTTCATGAGCAAGCTTAAGTTCAGCGATCAAACCCAACTCGTTTTGATGTAAGTCCGTGATTAAAACTTGATGAGCCTGTATGTCTGGCTTTTCAGTCGCGACCTGATGGTAGGGCATAAGTATGGCTGCTGAACTGAGAATCGCTGCGATTGTCAGTACGACCCACTTTCCTTCTCGGTTACCATCATCAGGGCGAACTTTCTGTACACTCATTTCTCTTTCAGCTCAACGATATCCACTTCCACCGGGCTTTCATGTCCGGCATCAAATACCAAATAGAAATCTGTTTCAGGGTGAGTAAATTCTGCGATGGAACGCTTATCTGTTTTTTCTTTGGCGATCAGATTGTCGTCGTAATCGTACATTTCGACATCGTAGTCGACCGCTGTCGATCCATCCGAGTAGCCCGCTTCACAAATCACTTTATCTTGCGCCAAGTGACAACTCATCAGAGGGAAATGTGCAGCAGCGTGAAAAGAAGTAAATCCAGAAAAAATCAAAGCAGCTTTGAGAAGAGAAGTGTTATTCATGGTGATTCCAAAATGGCCCAGCGATTGCTGAGCCTAATTCGATTAGTTAAGTTGAGTTTCAAACGTAAGGTGAACATTGGCACTCGCTTTATCCGCCAATGGATTATCTTTTAACTCACCTTTGTAGTTCGCTTTCATTAAGTAGCGCCCTGCGACCTCTGGCGTGAAGATCACTTTGCCATCTTTATCACTCACCACATCGATTTGTTCTTGATGGTTTCGGTACATGGTGCCTTCACGTGTGATCTCCGCTGTGACGCCCTCTTGTGGCTCACCATTGAAGAAAAACTGGAAAGTGACTGGTTCACCTTCAATGATGTCCGATGGATGCGTGATCGGTTTCATCTCCAGCATTTTGCCTTCAATCTCCAACGCTTTGTCCGTTGGCATACCAACCGTAATGTAGCTTTCTGCTCGGGTGTAGCTTAGTTGAGTAACCACATCACGTGCTTGCTCGGGAAGCACATCACCACGCTCAGCTTTGTTTGCTCGCGCCCACTTCACCGTATCACGACGACCCGCTTTGTATTGGGTGTAGTAACTCGGCTGATTATTGATCGCGACTTTGTGCGTGCCTTCTTCCGTAAAAAAGAAATCAAACATAGAACGACGTTTACCACGAACAACAAAGTTAGGACGCTCAGAACGGCCATCCGGCATCACCACGAACGCTTGGTCACTACCCGCAGGCTTATCAAAAACAAACGTTCCGTGAGAAGCAGTAACATCAAATGTCAGCCAGTCACCGCCTTCTTTTGAAACCGTAAAGTGAGAAGGCAGAACCCAACGTGGATGCGCTTGTGCGGTGGTTGTTGCAGCCAATCCCATTGCCATTACACTCGCCAATGCCACTGCTTTCATTTTGGTTTTCATTGTTTGTCCTTTAATCACTTAACTTGATAATTGACGGTGATGACACCCGTCTCTTGTGTTGGTTTAAGCTCATAGCGCACTTCACTGTCCGCTAGCGTTATTTTTTGACGTAAGTAGTTTCGCCCACCATGTTCACGAACAACTTCGACGTACAACGTGTAATTTCCTTGCTCCAAACGCTTTCCTGCATCATTGGTTCCGTCCCAGACAAAACGGTACTGTCCAGCAGGGCGCGTTGCAGACGTCACCGCATCAACAAGTTCACGATCATAACGACCCGCTTTTCTCCACCAGCTGCGCAGGTCTTTTAGCCATTCGTCTTTTCCTACCCATAGCTGAATGGTTTTAACCGGTTTACGCTGGTCATTTTCAACCCACACCGCCACATAAGGGCGTGCGTACATTGAAGTGTCTATCTTTGGAAGTTCGAATTCGAAATCGATCTTCGCGTTATCTGGTAGAGGAGCCGCAGAAAGAGAGAAAGGAGCAAAAGCCGCGATCAAAGCGGCTTTACAAAAGTGATTACGGCGGAAAAATCTTCCTGTGTTCAACATAAGTGTTCTCTAAAAAAGCTGTTATGGAACAGCAACAAAATAAATCACGAGCGACAGTAACGTACCAAAGCTCATCCATTGCATTGACGTTCTAAGCGTCTTCTTCTTAGGCAGTAATAAGCACACACCTGTTAGAACAAAAAACACCATCAAAAGCGCAGTGACGTCGATAAACCACTTCCAAATCCCACCACTGTTGCGTCCTTTATGTAGATCGTTCAGCAGCGCAACAATACCGTAGTGCGTCGTTTCAACCTCTGCCGCACCGGTGGTCATATCAATGAAGACCGTAGCGTTATAACCTGGGCCTTTAAAATCCATAGACAGCTCTCCGAGTAACAACTCACCTTGCTCAACTTCGGTATACACATCTAGTGCGGAGGGAGTGCCGCGAAGCTCGGTTTCTTTAGTCAAGAAAGCCACCAGCCCTTCACGATTAGGTTGAAAGGTATCTGAATGTGAGAATAGAACTGAGTGCGGAACCGTCAGAGTATGTTGTTGAATGATAGGTTCACTGCGTTCAAATAATTCGGGGCGATTGAGGGTAATTCCAGTTATTGCAAAAAACAGCGTAACTAAGAGAAGAGCCATCGAAATATAGATATGTAGGCGGCGAGCCCAAGTTTGAACACCTTTGCTTTTAAGCAACATAGAAACAATCATCACCAATAAATGTGGGGCATAATTTAGGTGATAATCATTCGTATTGGCATTTAATTTACATTGTTTACCTTTTCAATTCAGCTTGGCTGGCGCATGTTGTAACTATTTGAGCCAATGTGAGTTACCGATTGCTTACCCTCTAGATAATAACCCTATTGATTTTAATGACTAAAAATTTAATGATATTTCCAATACTAAAAAGTGGGATAGACTCCACCAAAATGCGCCTTTATGTATATTTAATGAAAAGCTTAAAAGCTATCGATAAGCTAGATTAAAAAGGTAAGCTAAGAAGTTAGTGTAGGGTTAGATAGAGAAAATTTTCTGATGCTAGCCAAACGCTATGGTGCAGTTCAGAAGGAAAAATATGAACAAGAATGTTGTAATAATTCTCTTATCACTTTTCTCAGGTGTCACTTTCGCAAGTGAAAAGTTTGAAGCCAGTTTGTTTAACAACGTAAGCCAATCTATCGATAATTATGGTGCGAAAATAAAGCAGTGCGAATCTATGGCAGACCAGAATACACCTGACAAACAAACCCTAGAGTATTCAAAGAAGCATATAGAAGCATTAACTCCTGTTCTGCCGTTTTTAAGCGAGAAAGCTTTTGAGGCTTGTGTATTAAAAGAGAAGCAAGAGCTAGCATATTATCTATTAATAGCAAAAAATAACGCTTCAAGAACCTCAACATTAAAGCTTGTAGAATCGACTGAAAGCCTTACTTTTCATATCGAACCTACATCGAGAGAAAAGTTTGAAACACTGAGCAAGGTACATCAAGAATATATAGAGAAAAGCCCTTTTTTCTCCCGACCATTTGATGCATTAGCTTTTTATGAAAAGCTCATACAGTAAATAGCTTTTATGACTTTAGACAAAAAATACCCGAGACTGAGCTCGGGTATTTAATAAAAATGTTCGCTATGAGTTTTGCGTCGATTCTACTTTGCGTAGCTGAGATAGATACTTAACCCAACTTTTTGCCTGATTCGACGGTTTTATCTCATCCGCTCTTTTGGCATTAGCAAGTGCATCGTCAAACCGCTTAAGCTTGTAGTAAGCGCGAGTTTTGATAAGTGCGACATCCGCTTTACGACCGCTGACCTTATCGAGCGCGGCAAGGGCATCTTTATAGTGGCCTTCTTGCACCAATAATTGAGAGTAGTTCCAGTAATACTGTCGGTCTAACTGAGCAGCAACACGCCAACTATCGATAGACTCTTCCCACTCTTTTGCCATTTGCCAATACGTCGCTTGCTGAGCTTTCAGTTTACTATTCGAGTTTACATCCTCTAGCTCGTTCATCACCAACGCAGCTCTCTCAGGAATACCTCGTTTCGCGTACAATTGTGCCAGCAGCTTTAAGTCATCTTGGCTAAGTTGTAATCCTTTCAGTTTTGCCAACGCCAAAGAGTCCAGAGCACGTTTGTTGTCATCAACACGCAGGTAAAGAGCAACAAGCTGACGCCACCATTCAATTCGCTCAGGTTCAATCGCGATCAAGCGTTTGATGGTCGAGATTGCCGGCTTCCACTTTTTCAGTTCTAGCTCAGCAGAAAGCTTTATCGACAATGCGCCAAGCTTGTCTGGCTGACCAAACTTCTCATAACGAGCCATTGCTGAAAGCACTTTCTGCCACTGACTCAGTTGATAATGAGATTGGGAAATACGCAGCCATAGCTCATGCGCTTTTTGACCTTTAGGAATGTTTTTGCTCAGGGCATAGTAATGAGGTAACGCCTTAGAAAAGCGTTGCTCGTTCAGCAGTATATCTGCCAACATTTTTCGGGTTTGCCATGCTTGCTCATCTTGTAGCAACCCACTATTGACTGCCAACTCAAGTTGCTTAATCGCCGCTTGAGTTTGCTCGTTCTGCCAGTAAAAAATACCCAACATTCGAGCGACATAAGCTTGGTCATATCCACGAGAAAGCTCCATAGCTTCAAGAGATGAAATCGCTTCTTTTAGTTTCTCCTCTTGAGCCAAGTTGTGTGCTCGTTGAACTCTCGCGGCAGTGTATTGGCTTAACTCACTGGCAATGGTTGAAAGTGCACTCAGGCTTAATACCGTACCGATTAAGAATTTTTTCATCATTTGGCTAACTTGAACTCCACTTTAGCGGTTTGTCCATACTGCTCAATTGACACACCATCCTCAACTTTTGGCTGATACTTCCATTTTTTAAGCGCACGGATTGCTTCCCTTTCGAACATACGCTGTGGCTCAGCCTCGATCACTTCAATATCTTTTGGTCGTCCAGTTGCATCGATCGTGAAACGCATAATGACATAGCCTTCAACTCTACGTTTCAGCGCCTTACTTGGATAGCGAGGATCAACACGATACAACGGCAGTGCTTGTTGGTTGCCCATTGTTCCCTTCAAGTTTGGTGCACTGATCGCGATACCTTCAAGGGCAGTGTTCAAACCTAAAGCACTGACTGGCGTCATCTGGCTCATTGGCTCCATTTGAGTGTCGGCTTGAGACAGATCCATTGGCTCCGGCGCTTGGGGTGGTTCTGGTTGCTCCGGCACTGAACGCTGACGACGCTGCACGTCTGCTTCATTCTCTACCATCACCATATCAAAACGAACCGCTTCCGAAGCTTCTGGCGCACGCTGGTTGCCTTTATCAACCATCCACGCCATAAAGCTAAACAGGCTCACAGAAATTAACAATGATGCTGGTAGTGCAAGTAACAGCCTGCCCATTAAGGTTTCTCCGCCGCCAATGCGATGTTTTTCACGCCCGCCGCCTTTGCAGCGTCCATCACTTTCACGACAGTGCCATTGTAAGCATGCTCGTCAGCTTGGATAACTAACGAGGCATCAGGTTGATCAAGTAACAGGTGCTCAATAGAGGCCTCAACACGCTCAATATCAACCACTCGTTTGTCGATGTACACATCATTCGCTGCCGTTACTGCGATAAAAATGCCCGCGTCTTTTTGGCTTACTACATTAGAAGCCTGAGGGCGATTCACTTCTACACCGGACTCACGTACAAACGAACTGGTCACAATGAAGAAGATCAACATGATGAAGACGATATCAAGCATCGACGTTAAATCGACTTGAGCTTCATCTTGTTGGTTAGGTCTGCGTCCGAGTCTCACTTTTGACTCCTTAAAGATTGTTCTAACTGGATAGCTTTTCGTTCACACACTTTGCTAAGGCGAGCATGAATAAACATGCCCGCAAGCGCTGCTACCATACCCGCCATGGTTGGCAGCGTAGCAAGTGAGATACCAGAAGCCATCAATTTCGGATTGCTGCTGCCTTGCGATGCCATTACGTCAAACACCGTAATCATGCCCGTCACCGTCCCTAACAACCCTAGCATTGGGCAAACCGCCACAAGCAGCTTAATAGTCGATAGGTTTTGGCGCAGTTCGATTTGCGCTTTTGCAATCCATCCTTCACGGATTTGATGCGCGTACCAAGAGTGGTGCTCTGATCTTGCTTGCCACTGCTCACAAAGCTGTTTCTTTACCCCAGGGAAAACCGTTGTGAGATAAATAACCCGCTCCATAACCAACAGCCAGCACACCGCCACGACGGCAGCCAGCCACCATAGGATTTGACCACCTTGCTGCATAAAGCTCATCAAGGTTGTGGCCCAATCCTCACTGATCAAACCCAATGTGTTGAGTAGGATCTGCTCCATTACGCTGCGTTCTCCCCTAAGGTGTTAGAGTGACTCTTGTTGCTCGGCATATCACGCTCAGCTTGTTCTGCAACTAAACCGATACCTTGCTTTTCTAAGATACTGCGAATATTTTCTGCTTGAGAGCTCAATACGTTGTGCGCCAATAACAATGGCATGGCTGAAACAAGGCCAAGTACAGTAGTTACAAGCGCCATCGAAATACCACCCGCCATTACTTTCGGATCACCATTACCAAATTGAGTGATGACTTGGAAGGTTTCGATCATACCCGTTACCGTGCCCAGTAGACCAAGCATAGGGGCCAGCGCAGCAAGAAGCTTCAGCATCGACAACCCTTTTTCTAAGTGGGTTTGCTCATCAACAACGGCTTCCAAAAGACGTAGCTCTAACGCTTCTACGCTGCGATGCTTATCTTTCTGATACACCGCAAGCACACGACCTAAAGGGTTGTCTCCTGGCTGTGCTGGAGTTTTCAGTTGCTTCATGATTTTCTGGCGCGAAATCATCAGAGATGCACCACGTACGAGAGCAATCAATAGGCCGATAGCTAATAAACCAAGGATGATTTTACCGACAACGCCGCCTGCATTTAGGCGATCAGCCAAAGTCGGTGAGTTTGCGAGCTGCTCAAGAAGAATGCCGCGTGACGGGTCAATGACAAGCGCATCAATGTCACCAGAGGAAATAGTATTCGCTGTTGGACCGCTTTCAGGCTGACGAAGATAGTTTACCGCATCTCCGCGTTGACCATTCCACTTAACGTAGCCAGTGTCATCCAGCAGCGCCATAGAACCAAGACGAACACCATTAACCGTTTGTTCACGACCTTCGCCATTTAGCAGTGTGAAAGAGACGTTTGCCATCTCACCACTTGCTTTGATTTGTTCTTCCATGCTGCGCCACATCGCCTGAAGTTGGGTCAACGTTGGCAGTGATTTAGCTGCAACAATAGCATCGATATCTTTCTGATATGAGTTTGCATCAACACCCGTTACTGAGCTCTTGAGCTCTGACTCTAGCTCTTTTGCGTTCTGGCGAACGACGCCAAATAGCTCACCTAAGCTCCCGGTTTCTAGACGTAGCTTTTCTTCTAGCTGCGCCAGTTCCGCTTCGTTTTCACCGAAAGTAACACTTAATGAGTCCGCTTCTGCTTGAAGAGCCGCTCGCTCTGCAGCCAATTTATTCTTTATAGCCTGTAGCTCTTGCTCTGTTTTCTTAAAACCTGATTCACGCGCGACATTGTGCGATTGCTGTTGACGATTTTCTTGCTGCGCCTTTTGTAACAACGCATCACTAGCAAAAGTTGTATGAGGCATTAATGCGGATGTCGAGATTAGTGCAACTGATAACCATTTTTTCATCATTTATTTGCCCTCCGCAGCGGTTAACGACACTGGCAGAGTTAACATACTCGGCGCGATCTGTTTATTCGCCATAGCGAACGCTTTATCTAGCTCTGATTTTTGCTCAGAACCCACTTGTTGCCATGCTTGTTGTTGCTGTGACCAGCTCCAGAATGTCTCACCAGATAAGCTACGTGCTACCAAAGACAAACGCCCTAAATAGAGAATGTCCGCCTCCACAGCTTCATTGTCACCCAGGTTAATCTTGCCTTGGTAAACGCCAAGCTTGGTGCCGTAATCCATTTCAATTTGGTACGCTTCTAAAATACGACGAAACTTCTCTGCATCCGCAACGTCTGCACGCGTCATCATGGAATCCAGCTTTGCAATTCGCTCCTCACGTTGCGCTTTGCGTATAGGCTTGTCGTTAGCGACGAGCACTTTTAAGCCCTCAAGCATGTGATACATCAAAGGCACAACACCTTGACGAGTTTGAGCAATCTGCTCAATTTGCTCGTTCAAGCTATCAACTTCTTGATTTTGGCTCTCAACAAGGCTTGCAAGATGATCGCGATAAATCTTCAAGTTACCGACTTCCTCTTGCAGCTGCTCAATTTCAGCTTCTAGAGTAAGTGATTTTTCTGCGCTTGCATCAATACGTTTTTGGCTTACCGCCGACGACTGGTTTGTTTTACTCTGCACAGCTTGTGCATCGTTTAAGTTCGCCGCGTGAGCGGGAATCAAAACCGATGATATCAACAGAGCGATACTTGATTTCATTAGATTCATACGAGTTATATTTCTGTGTTCCAAAAACGACCAAAGGGGAAGACTACCCTTCCCCTTTAATAATCAAATTGTTATCAGTACTTGAACTGGATTGTTGCCATGTAGTTGCGGTCTTCTCCAACCACAACCCCACTCGCACCTTTTTGCTCGCTATTCGTGCTACCGCCACCTGCGAAGTAGTCGGTATCGAATAAGTTCTCGACATTGAATCGAGCAATGATATCCAAGTTTTCATCGTACTTATGTTTGTATGACACGCCCATATCAACGCGAGCGTAGCCATCTTTCTTGAAGGTGTTCTTTGCATCACCGTAGCGATCACCTTCATAAATCAAACCGAGGTTTAAGTTAGTGTTGTCTTGAACCTTGTAGCTAGACCATAGACTTGCCGAGAACTCTGGCACGTCTACAGGGCGGTTACCCTCGAATTTTTTATCCGCTTTCGTCAACTCTGCATCCAAATACATTGCAGAAGCCGTTAGCGACAACTCTGGGGTCACAAAACCTTGAGCCATTAACTCAGCACCTTTGTGAACTTGCTCACCACCTTGCGTTTTCTTGTGTAGGAGGTTACCGCCCGCGTCTTTGCCGCTTTCAACATCCAGCGAGATGTTCTCTAATGTGATATCAAACACTGCACCGGATACAAATAAGCGCTGATCAAAAAGTTCCCACTTCGTACCGATTTCATAAGAAATTCCGCGCTCTGCATCTAGCTTCTCGCCATCGTTCACGTAAGTTTTGCCACGACCACTGCTGACTTCACCTTGCGGCATAAAGCTTTCAGAGTACTGAACGTAAACCGAGCCATTCGTCGCTGGGTGGAAAATTACACCAAATTTTGGAGAAACCTGGTTTTCAGTCAGGTCATCGTCACGCTTTTCGTCATAACGAACACCTGCAAGCACTTGCCAGTAATCATTAATCGTCATCATGTTTTGCGCGTAGATACCCCAAGTGTCGTACTCAGTTGTTGGTGATTTCTTCGAACTACGATAGCCAGGCTTAGGCACCGTTTCTCCTGGCGCAATACTCGCCTCATTATGAAATGCCATAAAGCGATCATAACTGTAATCTAAGTAGTTAGCGCCCACTAACAACGTGTTTTCCGTACCGAACAAAGTAAAGTCCGTCGTCACATCTATATATGCAGTATCAAATACCCAATTATCGGAGCGATCATTCCCTTTGTGTCGAATCACACCGTCTTTGTCATAATTGTCAAACTTAGGGTAAGACTCTACATCAAAACGCTTAAAGTCTTGACGGTTGTAACCCGCTTTTACGTTTACATTGTCAGTCACTTGAGCATTAATATCGATACCGTAGTTTTCTACTTCGTTGTCAATCTTTGACCACTGGGCATCCCAGATGTGCTTGTCACCGCGAACCGCTTTACCATCCACAATGTAAGCACCAGAATCCACGCTACCATCGTCTTTCGTGCGATCGTAATGCGCTGACACCATAAAGTTGTCGGTGATGTCGTACTCAACCACTAGACCCGCAACCGTACGATCCGTTTCTGACTCGGTACCATCGCCGTATCTGCGCCAAGAGCCGTAGCTTTCTTTGGCAAAAATTGCGCGCGCGCGCAGTGTCTCTGCATCATTTAGCGCGCCACTCACATCAAGCACAGTACGTGAGTGATCATTCGAACCTAGATCTTGACTCAAACTAGCTTGTGTTTGAGTTGTTGGTTTTTTCGAAACCATGTTTACTAAGCCACCCGGCTCAGATTTACCATATAGCAGGCCTGATGGACCTTTAAGCACTTCAACACGTTCTAAAAGCTCAATTGGCTGACGGTAGTGTGACCAGTGTTGACGGCCATCACGAAGAAAACCGTCTGAACTGCTAAGCTCAAAACCACGTAGAGAGAAACGTTCGCGGTTACGGCTTGTACCACCCGCGCTAACACTTGCATCGTTACGTAGCACTTCACCAAGTGTACTTGCACGCTGCTCATCAATTACCGTTTCATCGATAACCGCTACTTGTCCTGGCGTTTCCAGCTGCGTCATTTCCATGCGCATTGCTGTACTGTTTGTATCCGCCTTGTAGCCGAACTCTCGACCTTCTACAACTACATGTTCGTCTGTTTGAACGTCCGCCACTGCAGGTGTTGCTAACACCGCACCGATCACTAGCGCCAAATGGCTCTTAGTAAACATATCCTTTCACTCCGATTATTATTTTTCGGGTCACATACTTGTTGAATGCGATTCCCTCTTAATTATTTCGCGGGTGAATATAAGTGATAAGTATTACCATTTGCATTAAATTTACATTCTTTGCATTTGCAAACTTTTGTAAAGTACTCTCTGATGATGAGCTACAATAACGTGATCAAAATCACGGTTAATAAGACTTAACCATACTTACTGCTTGAACACCAAAGTAACACTCAGGCCTCCTTGTTCACGATTTTTCGCCGTAACGGATCCACCCATAATGCGCATGGATTCTTTGACAATCGCGAGACCTAAGCCGTAGCCGCCAAGCTTCTTATCTCTTGATGCATCTAAGCGAGTAAACGGGTCAAAAATATCGACCAACTTGTTCTCTGGAATACCAGGCCCATTGTCGGATACAGACATGGAAATCAATTGCTGCCCATCTTTGACATGATTAGCCAGATAAACTTCTATCTGAGATGCTTGCCCTGAATATTTGATGGCATTTCCAACAAGGTTATTCAAACAACGAATGACGAGCGTTTCTTCGCAAAAAGCTTTGGCGCATGTTGCTTCTGAACGGAATGACAATGTTTGTTCTGGTTTTAAATCGATTTTGCACCGCTCTACTTGCGGTGCGAGCAACACCTCTAAATCACGGCGTTTCGCACCTTTGTCGAAACGCGCATTTTCCAAGCGACTGAACTCCAAGATATCGCTTATCAAATGGTTTAGCTCTTTAGCTTCATCTTCTAGCCTGGTCACCAAGCTTTGCTCGTTCTCCCCAACTCGCTTACGCAAAAGGTGTAGAACTAAATTCTGTCTTGCTAACGGCGTTCGGAGCTCGTGGGAGACATCTCTTATAAGCAATCGCTGCTTTTCGGCAAGAGAATGAATTTGCTGTGTCATGTGGTCGAAGTCTTGCGCCAGCTCGTTAAACTCGCGCGTATTCGATTTTAACTCTTTCACCACACTGACATTAAAGTCGCCGTTAGATAGCTTTTTGCTTGCTTCTCTTAAGCGATCAAGCGGCTGTTGTAAGTTACGTGCCATTAGCAATGAGAACAACGCCAAAATAACTACCGCAATCACCACTTTGAGAATAGAGAAATATAAAATGAAGTCATGTGCGGGATGCAGTCGATGTGGCAGTTGAATCACCAAGCTATTATCTTTAACCAAAGGGATATTGATAATCGGGCGATTTACCTTTCCCTCAAGTTGATCATCAATACTTCTTTTAAATTGAAGCTTGAACTCGAAGTGTGGATGCATTAAACGGTGAGTGACGGGTTGCTGGTGCTCATTCAGCACAAACAGATAAAAGTTTTGCGCGTTCGCCCAGTCAGCAAGTTCATCCATGTCTCCGTGCTCAATCAGCACATTGGCTTGATGTGCAAGATCGAGCATTTCTTCTCGCACACTGTCCGGCACTTTTAGCATGGCTTTCACGAGAGCTTGCTCCGCCATTGCTTGTACGACCAAAATACTTATCACAATTGCAGTCATATAACTAAACAACTTAAACGCTAAGCTGTCTTTACGTTTCGCGATAAAAGGTGGGCACGTGAGCTTCATTAATTGTTTACAGCCTCTAGGTAGCTGTAACCTTTGCCACGGAAGGTTTTGATATGTTGCTTAGAGAGCCCTGCTTCTACTAGCTTGCGACGTATATTACTGATGTGCATATCAAGGTTGCGGTCAAAAGGGCTTAGCTCTTTCTTTAATACTTCGGTTTGGAGTTCCGCTTTTGAAATCACCACACCTTGGTTTTTGACTAAATAGCTCAGTAATTCGGCTTCCGTGCTTGTGAGTGGTAAGCTATTGAGCTGATCACTGATCGTTTGAACGGTACTGCACATCGCCTGACGTTGGCGCTCTAAACCAACACGACGAAGAATCGCTTTGATGCGCATCAGAAGCTCAGCAACATTAAAAGGCTTTCCTATGTACTGATCGGCTCCCGCTTGGTAGCCATCAAGCATCGAGTTTTCATCATTAAGCGCAGTAAGCATTAGAATAGGTGTCGCGAAGCGTTGACAGATTCTACGGGCAACTTGCATGCCGTTAAGGTTTGGTAACATGACATCAAGCAGTACAAGATCTACCGGCGTTTTTTCCATATATTGCAAAGCACTTTCACCGCAATGTACAGAAGAGACAATATAGCCCTCCTCTTGCAAAACTGCTTCTAATAGCTCACACAAAGGAACGTCATCATCCACTATCAAAACTCGAGACATTACCACTCACCATTCAAATAAAAATGGTTCGCATTCTATTACTCATTTACAAATTAAACAACTACACACCCTAGGGCTTTAGTACAAATAGCTCTATAGCAGTAGCCCGGAGTGCTAAGCTAACTAGCACCTGATAATGAGGGTAGATCAGGGCGTTAGATTCGTCTGCTTAGCGACATTTTCCGCGATGTGTTTTAAATGGGTGCTGATCGTTTTTAATGTGACAAGCTCCTCTTCAGTGAAGGGATGCATCAGAACTGAATTTGCTCCGCTTTTTCCAATAACCGTAGGTAGGCTGAGAACAACATCATGCAAACCATATTGCCCCGACATCATCGTACCGACGGGCAACACCGATCGTTCGTTAATCGTCACAGCTTGAATGATTCGAAAGACACTGGCGGCAATGCCATGAACGGTGTTCTGCTTACGCCGAAAGATTTCATATCCCGCCTGTTTCACCGCCTCAAGAAGTGCGTGCGGATCAATTCTCTCAATGTTATGGGTATCGCAGTAATAGTCGGCCGGTTGCCCAGCGATAGAAATTAAGCTCTTAGGAGTAAAGCAATGGCTACCATGCTCTCCTAATACATAACCAAACACGTTCTTCGGGTCTAGGTCTACACGGCCAGCAACAATACTCATTAAACGAGCGGTATCAACTACACAGCCACTGCTAATAACTTTACTCGGCTCAAAACCGGTGTTGGTGACAATAAAGTGCGCCACGATATCGCATGGGTTTGACACAACAATCAACACCGCATTTGGCGCTACGCGTTCTATTTGACGAGCAATATCAACTCCAATTTGAGCATTAACCTCAGCAATATCCAAACGAGTTTGTCCTTGTTTAATCTGCGTACCAGCGGTGATAACAACAAGAGAGGCTTCGAGTAAATCTAAGTAATCATCCGACGGCATAATGCGTGTGTTTTTTGAAAAAGTCAGTGCCATCGTGTGACGAAAATCAAACACTTCACCCTCGGCACGTTCTAAATTTTTATCAAGTAGAACAAGCTCGCTAAAACCACCCAGAGTGAGTAAGTAATTACATACTCCCACACCAACAGCACCTGCACCAATAACACCGATCTTCATATTTCTCTCTCCCGATAACCATGATGCATTCGCAACTACCTTGCTCTTTAAAAATGAGCGGCAGGAGAATAAAAGTCCAACTTTGGTTCATGATTCGACAGGAGTGCTTCCAACGACCTACCTTGACGAATGGGCGATTTGGCTTTTATTAAGACGATCTGACAACATGCACCTTGAGGTATATCTTCAAAGCAAAAAACGAGTACAATCTGCTCAACACAAAGCAGAAGATGAAGAACATGGAAACATTAGTAATTGGTCATCGTGGTGTTGCTGGCTCATACCCAGAAAATACAAAAGTGAGCGTTCAGGCCGCCATTGACCTCGGATTAAATTGGGTTGAAGTTGATGTACAACCGACCAAAGATAATGTTTTAGTGGTTTGCCATGATCACACCATAAATCGATGCAGTAATGGACAAGGGCGTGTCGATGAACTGACTCTGGAAGAGTTAAAGGCGTTGAATTTTGGTAGCTGGTTCAGCGCAGATTTTTCAGGTGAGAAAATCATGACATTAGATGAGCTGCTCACTTTAGCTACTGAGCACAAGCTTAACTTGAATATTGAAGTTAAGGTAGATCGCCACCCAGCAGAAGAAGTGGCACAAGCTCTCGCCAACGTACTAGCAAAAAGTCCCATGCCGCAAGAGAAGGTACTACTCTCCAGTTTTAGTCATGATGTCATTAGAGCGCTGCATAAATACTGCAATGAGTATCGATTAGGTGTATTGAGTGAATTCTTAACGAGAAAAGATAAACGCCTTTTGGAAGAAGTTAACGCCTATAGCTGCAACCTAAACATTAACTGGGTTCGCTCGCGCCAAATAAACAAACTCCAGCAGGCGGGTTACAAAGTGATGTGTTATACAGTGAACAATCCAAACAAACTGAAGTACCTACCTCAGTTAGACGGTATATTCAGTGATCATCCACAACGCTTTATGCCATAGCACATACCACCTTGAGCTTCAGAGGCACCATTTCGTTACCACTCAATCTGAATTGGTGTCCCCATCTCTACAAGCTGGATAAATTCATCCATCTCTTCATTGGTAATCGCAATACACCCATTGGTCCAATCAAAACTTTGGATATAAATCGGCAACTGACTCTCACCGTTTTTTAAACCATGAATTTTGATGTTCCCTCCTGGGGACACACCTCGGCGCTTCGCTTCCAACGTATCAATCGCATCAGGGTAGCTAATATGCACAGAACGATAAAAAGCAGAGTCTTCTATAACGTAATCTAAGGTGTATTCGCCCTCAGGTGTACGATTGTCTCCCTCTTCTTGTTTATGCCCTTTAGGGCTCGCCCCTAAAGCAATGCGGTATTCTTTTAGTATTGTGCCTTGTTCCATTAAATACATTCGACGCTTTGACTTGTCGACTTTAACAAGATCTACAGCTGCATGGACGCCAGAAGCCAACACGCAACACAAGAACATAGAGCACCATTTCACTGACATTGCCGGAACGCCTAACCTAACTAAAGTGAACAAGAAAAGAGCGATTATGCTAGTCAGTTAGCGCCCGTAAAGCAAACAGTATCTAGGGTAGAACCGGTATTACCCCAGGAGCTAATGTGATGAACGCACAAGTGCAGAGTCGTAAGATAATACTCATTGAAAGACGTGATCGTTATCGTTGTTTGATAGTGCAAAAGTTAAAGAGAAGATTTCTCTATTCATTCCGCCTAAGTTGCATTACTTTATAAGTATATTTATTTATAAAGTCCGCACTTTTTGAGAGGGAACCATGATTAATATTGCTTTTTTTAGTGCAAAATCCTACGACGAGGCCTCTTTTAATAAAATTAAAAATAACCGAGATTTTGAATTCCACTATCACTACTTCCGGCTAACCGAAAAAACCGCCAAAATGGCACATGGTTGCGATGTCGTGTGTGCTTTCGTCAATGATGACCTTTCAGCTCCCGTTCTTAAACAGCTTTCTCTAGGCGGAACTAAGCTTATTGCCATGCGCTGCGCGGGTTTTGATAAAGTGGATCAACAAGCCGCTAAAGAACTTGGCTTACAAGTGGTTCGAGTTCCTGCTTACTCACCAGAAGCGGTGGCTGAACACACAGTCGGTTTGATGATGTGCCTAAATCGTCGCCTTCACAAAGCCTACCAACGTACACGTGACGCCAACTTCTCGCTAGAGGGCCTAGTTGGCTTTAACTTTTACGGGAAAACCGTTGGTGTCATTGGTACAGGTAAGATTGGTATCGCGACGATGCGTATCTTCAAAGGGCTTGGCATGGAGCTGCTTTGCTATGACCCTTACGAAAATCCATTAGCACTAGAAATGGGAGCGCGTTACTGTTCGCTTGAAGAAATCTACGCTAATGCGGATATTATCTCTCTCCATTGTCCAATGAGTGAAGAAAACTATCACCTATTGAACGAAAAAGCCTTCGCGCAAATGAAAGATGGTGTGATGATCATTAACACTAGTCGAGGCGAGTTGCTGGATTCACTAGCGGCGATAGAAGCCTTGAAACAAGGTAAGATTGGCGCGCTTGGTCTAGACGTGTATGACAATGAAAAAGACTTGTTCTTCCAAGATAAATCTAACGATGTCATCGTAGACGATGTTTTCCGTCGCTTATCGGCTTGTCATAACGTGCTGTTTACTGGCCACCAAGCATTCTTGACTCACGAAGCACTTAATAATATTGCCTCTGTGACGCTTGATAACGTCGAAGCCTTCTTCTCTGGTAACGTATCGGGCAATGAACTGATTAACTAAAGCCAGACAATCGAGAAGTATAGTAGAGCGTGTGATCTCAGCTATGCTATACTTCTCGCTTATTTAAAATTTGAGCCAAATTACCATGAGCATAAAAACTGATATTCAAAAGCTGCACAACCGTTTAGATACATGCCAACGTAAACTTGATGCGGCACGTTCTCGTGGTGATCACGAAATGATTACAAAGTTCACGGATGAAGTAGAACAGCTAACCAAAAAGCTTAACCAGTTAAAGCATAAGCAAAACTATGAGCTGAACAAAGAACGTAAAAGCTTACTTGATATGCCATTCTCTCGTGAAATCACCAAAGCAGAACAAGCGGACATCGGCAAACTGAAAAAACGCGTACGCGGCTTAGTAATCGTTCACCCACTAACAAAAGTTGGTAAAGAGCTTCGCCTCGATGTCATGACAGGCTTTGCGCCAAAAGAGTTTTAAACTCATATTAATACTCGTTGAGCCTAAGCATTTGCTTGGGCTTTTTATTTTGTACTGCTTCATTAAATTTCATCGAAATATCAACCCATAAACTCTTAAAAAGGCCAGCGACAAAAGCCACTGACCAAATTCAAAATGCCAGTCTGCATTACTCGCCTACGACAGTTGCTGCAACTTGTGCTCCACAACGGGGTCATTCGGAACTAACTGCTGAGCCACTTCCAAAAGTTGTACTGCATCTTGCGGATTGTCATGCTCATGCTTCATCGCAATATCAACAAGTGGCTGAATATCGATTTGCGCTTGATGCTCCTTCACATGTTCTTTCTTTTCTTCAATTAACACATTATGAGCGGTACTCAGTAAGTTCAAACGATGCTGTGAACTCGCATTCGCCTTGTTAAGGCACTGATAGTAATCTTCTTTTAATCGCAGCGTTTTAGTCTGATGACGAAACTGCGCTATATCTATCTTCTGATAACGTATAAAGTCTACAGCCACTTGCTTATAAAAACCGAATTTATTCAAATACGTCGCGTGGGTACCATGTCCCATACCGAAAACTCTCAAGTGAGTGAGCTCTGGGTAGCGTTTGGCGTGAAGGCGGTCGATTTCATTGGTTGGATCATAAATGATGTAACCTTTTGCATCTCCAAGGTCGAGGTCGTGGTACTTTCCTTCCCAATCAAATTGTTGGGCAAGTTCAGTACTTGGCCTGTCATCCCATGGCACTAGCACTTTGTTTTTTGTACTGACCGGGTGAAACATCAATACTTGATCCAACTTTAATAGATTAGAGAAAGCGCCAATAGCAAAACCACCGCGGCTAAGGCCATAACCTAAACGGCATTCAAAAGGCTCAAGTAATGTCGATAACTGCTCTAGAAAGAAAATCAAATTACGGCTGCGAAACCAATTACTTTTCCCAAGGTGCTGAAAAGAAATAATATTTACTTTTTGTTTCTGGGCTAATCGATAGCCCCAAGGCGCAAAGTCTGAGTGTAAGTCCTGTACTTGTAGATTCGTACCAGCAGGGGAAAAGGTGAACAACAGCGGTTTATTGCGGTCGACAAACTCATACTTAACAAACACATCATCAAGTAAGTCCTCCCCGGACATCGGTAGCCTGGTTTGCTGTTCTTCACGAGAAAGAGCCAGCCATTCATCCAACCAGTACAGTAACTTCATTAATCCTCCATCTAAATTGCGCCTAGCAATTGTGTTAAAAATCTAGTTTTTAGTGTGTGATCATCTCCCCCTGGTTACAGGGGACTCTGATATCAGTCCTCTTTTAAAACAAAGCGTGAATTTGCTTATTAAATTGGTCAATATCTATGGTTTGATGACGAACAAACTCCTTCGCCACCAGATTAAAAAATTCTAATTTATCTAATTGTGTGGATTGAGTGCCGTGCCCCATACCGACGACTTTTAAATGAGTAAGCTCTGGATAACGTTCAGCATGAAGACGATCAATACGATTGGTGGGGTCATAAATAATGTAACCTTTGGCATTGCCCAAATCTCGATCATGATAGCCGCTTTCCCAATCGAACTGTTGAGCAAGCTCAGTACTGGGCCGATCATCCCATGGCACTAACGCTTTATTTTTTGTGCTAACAGGATAAAACAACAAAAGATGCTCCAACTTCAATAAGTCAGCGAATGCGCCAATAGCAAAACCACCTCGGCTCTGCCCATAACCCAAACGACATTTGAAGGGATTTAGCAACTCCGACAACTGCTCCAGAAAGAAAATTAAATTCCGGCTACGGAACCAATTACTTTTACCTAAATGTTGAAAGGCAATAATATTTATTTGTTGTTGTATTCCGAGGTCGTAACCCCAAGGAGAAAAATCCGGAGTTAAATCTTGTACCTGCACATCAGTGCCGGAAGGAGAAAATGTGAACAACAATGACTTGTTAAGATCGACGAGTTCATACTTCACAAATACATCATCAAGTAAATCGTAGCCAGAAATTGGTAAAGCAGCATTTTGCTCTTTTTGAGTAAGCGCTTGCCATTCATCTAACCAGTAAAGTAGCTTCATTTTTTCTCCAAGTACATCAGCAGTATTTAGACTGAAACTCTATCAAAATGCTTTTAAGCATCCCACGTTGAGACTTAACAAAGCTCTACTTAAAGCCCAAATGACCTATGGAAATGTCTTCGATTGAAGATATTACTGCGTAAACTACACCCAAAGTGAGTACGCTAAAGAACTTAGAGAAAGGGCCGGAGAAAAGCCAATTAGAAGTTTTCGATAACAGCTGTTAAAAAACAGCAGATACAAAAAAACCGCTGTAAGAACAGCGGTTTTTTAAAGGTGGCGGAGAGATAGGGATTTGAACCCTAGATACGCTATTAACGTATGCCGGTTTTCAAGACCGGTGCTTTCAACCACTCAGCCATCTCTCCACAAATTGTCACTAAAACTTAGTCTTATACTATCGATGCTAATTTTTAGTTTTGCCTTCAGTTATCTTAATTAAAAAGAAAACTTGAAAGCGATGTTTAAAGCCTGGCGATGTCCTACTCTCACATGGGGAAGCCCCACACTACCATCGGCGCTATTTCGTTTCACTTCTGAGTTCGGCATGGAAATCAGGTGGGTCCAAAACGCTATGGTCGCCAAGCAAATTCTTTATCAATTTGCTCGCAAATTCAAACGCACTTTAGTGCGGCCCTTTAGGGTGAGATTTGCTTGCAAATCGAATAATTCGGAAAGCTGTTTCTTAATTCTCGTTCTTACACATTCAACGTTCTTTCATTGAGTCCATCAAAACCCCTTGGGTGTTGTATGGTTAAGCCTCACGGGCAATTAGTACAGGTTAGCTCAACGCCTCACAACGCTTACACACCCTGCCTATCAACGTCGTAGTCTACGACAACCCT
>NZ_NIGY01000039.1:0-712 GCF_003123985.1 Vibrio sp. T9 | reverse complement strand
ACTAACGCCCAATTAAGGTGTGAAGCACGTTACCACAAACTCAAATTGGACACCGTAATCACTGAGTTTGATTCAAACCAAAAATGCCAAGCGTGCTGAATCACTCTTAAATTGTTTGTTAGCAGTGTTCGCGTCAAATATTTCGACAATAGCGGTTAACCTTATTAAACGCCTGATTAAACCCTTTTAAATCAACGGCATTCGAATAATTTAATGGTTCAAGTGGTGATACTCTATAAACAAGGACGCTTCCTTGTTTCATTGACTCAACTAATAAATTATCAGTTGAGTTTATTATTAGTGAACTTGAATCATTTGTGACCTTAACGACACCACTTCGTTCTAGCATTAGGTCTTTATCGTTACTTTTAATACCAAACCGAACATTAACTTTATCGTTTTGCTCGCCAATATACCCTTCAACGCCAAAACTTAAATAAACCAGCTCTAGATCTTTCACACACCCAATCATTATGGTTGGTTTACGTTCAATATAATAAAAAGCTTGCGCCATACCAAACATCGTTTCATTTGGCTCTCCAGAACTAATAACTGACCAATGTCCGTATTTTACTATTTGTGAACCATTGGTAGGAAATTGTTCAACTTTACTAGATGCCTGATCACTTGCACACCCAATAAGTTGTGTTGCAATAAAAATTACAAATATAACTCTCATGAGTTCTCCTTTTGATTAGAGCTGCTAACGCCC
>NZ_NIGY01000037.1:0-767 GCF_003123985.1 Vibrio sp. T9 | reverse complement strand
GTTAAACAACCAAAGTTGTCTCTCATTATTTGAATGAGCGAGAGACATTCGATTTTGCCGGACTCAAATTCCAAGAACACTTGAATGTGTTTTTAGTTGTATTCATAAATGAATACTTTGAGAACTTTACAAACAACAATAAATTGTTGTTTTGTCAGCTTTCCAAATTGTTAAAGAGCTAGATTTTCTGATGAAAACCATTTTTAAAGATTCTTTTTCAAGAACACTTAAAGATGGTGGAGCTATGCGGGATCGAACCGCAGACCTCCTGCGTGCAAGGCAGGCGCTCTCCCAGCTGAGCTATAGCCCCATCAAGGTGTCGATACTGTCGCCAATTCCTTGGGAAGGAAATTGGTGGGTCTGAGTGGACTCGAACCACCGACCTCTCGCTTATCAGGCGAACGCTCTAACCACCTGAGCTACAGACCCAGTATCGTCTCTTTACTTTATAAACCGTATCAATCTGTGTGAACACTCATCGCAATAATCATCGTATAAGGAGGTGATCCAGCGCCAGGTTCCCCTAGCGCTACCTTGTTACGACTTCACCCCAGTCATGAACCACAAAGTGGTAAGCGTCCCCCCGAAGGTTAAACTACCTACTTCTTTTGCAGCCCACTCCCATGGTGTGACGGGCGGTGTGTACAAGGCCCGGGAACGTATTCACCGTGGCATTCTGATCCACGATTACTAGCGATTCCGACTTCATGGAGTCGAGTTGCAGACTCCAATCCGGACTACGACGCACTTTTTGGGATTCGCTCACT
>NZ_NIGY01000036.1:0-902 GCF_003123985.1 Vibrio sp. T9 | reverse complement strand
TGGTACCACCACATCACCAGTCCAAACGCTTGGGTCCGCGGTTGCCACTAATGAGGTGACCGTCGTACCACCTAACGCCGCCGCTGCGGATTGCAGATCTTTATCGAATTCCAGCGTTACCGTCACGCTTTGGCCGATGGCTTGATGCTCAGGAGTAAACGTCACGTTAGTCAGTGTTGGCAAGGATTGCGCGAGAGTAAAGCTCTGGCTTTCACTCACTTCAATACCCACTGAGTTCGTCCCTGTCACCATCACGGTATAAGTGCCATTGGTTTGGTAACTCATATCAATTACGTCACTGGTCCAAGTGCCACCGGCTTGTACCGTCGCACTGCTGCTTTTCAATACCGTCGCGCTGCCTTGGGCTTTTACTTCAAGACGCAGGGACTGACCGTCAAAGCGTGTCGACGTGCCTTCAAATTGTAGCGTGGCGGCATGCGTTTCATCCACACTGCCCACTGGAGTGATGGCTAAGGTCGGCGTGATCGGCATGGAGTAAGCCGTATTCTGGCTACCGGTATTCCCTGATAAGTCTTGGAAGTCACGAACAAGCAACGCCACATTGAGCTCTGACGTGCTTGGTACCACCACATCACCAGTCCAAACGCTTGGGTCCGCGGTTGCCACTAATGAGGTGACCGTCGTACCACCTAACGCCGCCGCTGCGGATTGCAGATCTTTATCGAATTCCAGCGTTACCGTCACGCTTTGGCCGATGGCTTGATGCTCAGGAGTAAACGTCACGTTAGTCAGTGTTGGCAAGGATTGCGCGAGAGTAAAGCTCTGGCTTTCACTCACTTCAATACCCACTGAGTTCGTCCCTGTCACCATCACGGTATAAGTGCCATTGGTTTGGTGACTCATATCAATTACGTCACTGGTCCAAGTGCCACCGGCTTGTA
>NZ_NIGY01000035.1:0-962 GCF_003123985.1 Vibrio sp. T9 | reverse complement strand
AGTGAGCGAATCCCAAAAAGTGCGTCGTAGTCCGGATTGGAGTCTGCAACTCGACTCCATGAAGTCGGAATCGCTAGTAATCGTGGATCAGAATGCCACGGTGAATACGTTCCCGGGCCTTGTACACACCGCCCGTCACACCATGGGAGTGGGCTGCAAAAGAAGTAGGTAGTTTAACCTTCGGGAGGACGCTTACCACTTTGTGGTTCATGACTGGGGTGAAGTCGTAACAAGGTAGCGCTAGGGGAACCTGGCGCTGGATCACCTCCTTAAACGATGATTATACACGATGAGTGTCCACACAGATTGATACGGTTTATAAGTAAAAGAGACGATACTGGGTCTGTAGCTCAGGTGGTTAGAGCGTTCGCCTGATAAGCGAGAGGTCGGTGGTTCGAGTCCACTCAGACCCACCAATTTCTTTTGAAATTGGTATGCAGTATCGACACCTTGATGGGGCTATAGCTCAGCTGGGAGAGCGCCTGCCTTGCACGCAGGAGGTCTGCGGTTCGATCCCGCATAGCTCCACCATCTTTAAGCATTCTTACGAGTGTGTTTAAAAATGGTTACTTCATAAGAAGTGATTAGCTCTTTAACAATTTGGAAAGCTGACAAATCAACAATTTATTGTTGATTGTAAAGTTCTCAATGTTTGTCTTTAAGACAAACACCAACTGTTTGTTTTCATTTTTCAAAAATGAAAGTAAACGAGCACATTCAAGTGTTCTTGGGAATATCACTTTTAAGTGATTATTCGAAATTGAGTCCGGCAAAATCGAAATGTCTCTCGCTCATTCAAATAATGAGAGACAACTTTGGTGATTTGAACATCAACTCGAAACTCCTTCGGGTTGTATGGTTAAGTGACTAAGCGTACACGGTGGATGCCTTGGCAGTCAGAGGCGATGAAGGACGTATTAACTTGCGATAAGCCCAGATTAGGTAGTAAAAACCACTTGAGT
>NZ_NIGY01000034.1:0-991 GCF_003123985.1 Vibrio sp. T9 | reverse complement strand
CAAATTTCGAACCGTTTGAACGTACAAAGCCGTGGTTTGGATGTGGCGGTTCGCAACGCGAACGACGGTATCTCAATTGCACAAACCGCTGAAGGTGCAATGAACGAGACCACTAACATTCTTCAACGTATGCGTGACTTGTCTCTACAATCAGCAAACGGCTCAAACTCGAAATCAGAGCGTGTGGCGATTCAAGAAGAAGTGACCGCGCTAAACGACGAACTAAACCGTATCGCAGAAACCACTTCTTTCGGTGGTAACAAGCTACTAAACGGCACACACGGTGCGAAATCGTTCCAAATCGGTGCGGATAACGGTGAAGCCGTGATGCTTGAGCTAAAAGACATGCGTTCAGACAACAAAATGATGGGCGGTGTGAGCTACCAAGCTGAAAGTGGTAAAGGTAAAGACTGGAACGTTGCTGAAGGTAAGAACGACCTAAAAATTAACTTAACGGACAGCTACGGCCAAGAGCAAGAAATCAACATCAGTGCAAAAGCGGGTGACGATATCGAAGAGCTTGCGACTTACATTAACGGTCAAACTGACCTAGTGAAAGCCTCAGTAGACCAAGACGGTAAACTGCAAATCTTTGCTGGCAACAACAAAGTCGAAGGCGAAGTCGAGTTTTCAGGCGGCCTATCTGGCGAGCTGGGTTTAGGCGAAGGTAAAAAAGTAACGGTAGATACTATCGACGTAACCTCAGTAGGTGGCGCACAAGAATCTGTTGCTATCATCGATGCGGCACTGAAATATGTAGACAGCCACCGCGCAGAGCTGGGTGCATTCCAGAACCGTTTCAATCATGCAATCAGCAACTTGGATAACATCAACGAGAACGTGAACGCGTCGAAGAGCCGTATCAAAGATACTGACTTCGCGAAAGAAACGACTCAAATGACCAAGTCACAAATTCTATCGCAAGCGTCAAGCTCAATCCTTGCGCAAGCGAAACAAGCGCCAAACTCAGCGCTAAGTCTGCTAGGTTAAT
>NZ_NIGY01000033.1:0-1047 GCF_003123985.1 Vibrio sp. T9 | reverse complement strand
AGTGAGCGAATCCCAAAAAGTGCGTCGTAGTCCGGATTGGAGTCTGCAACTCGACTCCATGAAGTCGGAATCGCTAGTAATCGTGGATCAGAATGCCACGGTGAATACGTTCCCGGGCCTTGTACACACCGCCCGTCACACCATGGGAGTGGGCTGCAAAAGAAGTAGGTAGTTTAACCTTCGGGGGGACGCTTACCACTTTGTGGTTCATGACTGGGGTGAAGTCGTAACAAGGTAGCGCTAGGGGAACCTGGCGCTGGATCACCTCCTTATACGATGATTATTGCGATGAGTGTTCACACAGATTGATACGGTTTATGAAGTTTAAGAGATAGAACATCCCCCAAGATGTTCAACTTAGTGTCCCGTTCGTCTAGAGGCCTAGGACACCGCCCTTTCACGGCGGTAACAGGGGTTCGACTCCCCTACGGGATACCATTGGGTCGTTAGCTCAGTTGGTAGAGCAGTTGACTTTTAATCAATTGGTCGCAGGTTCGAATCCTGCACGACCCACCATTTCCTTCCACGGAAATCAAAACAATGTGGGCGATTAGCTCAGTTGGGAGAGCACCTGCCTTACAAGCAGGGGGTCACTGGTTCGAGCCCGGTATCGCCCACCATTCTCTAAGTATTTTTGGAATAAAACGTCCAAACCAGAACAAGCAATTGATACTGGTTGGAATTTTTGACTCTGAAAGTCTTTAGAAAATGTAACTTCCTTGTGAAGAAACATAGCTCTTTAACAATTTGGAAAGCTGACAAAACAACAATTTATTGTTGTTTGTAAAGTTCTCAAAGTATTCATTTATGAATACAACTAATAACACATTCAAGTGTTCTTGGAATTTGAGTCCGGCAAAATCGAATGTCTCTCGCTCATTCAAATAATGAGAGACAACTTTGGTGATTTGATTATCAACTCGAAACTCCTTCGGGTTGTATGGTTAAGTGACTAAGCGTACACGGTGGATGCCTTGGCAGTCAGAGGCGATGAAGGACGTATTAACTTGCGATAAGCCCAGATTAGGTAGTAAAAACCACTTGAGT
>NZ_NIGY01000032.1:0-1190 GCF_003123985.1 Vibrio sp. T9 | reverse complement strand
TATGAATTAGTCGAAGATCTTAGCAACAACACCAGCACCTACTGTACGGCCACCTTCACGGATCGCGAAACGTAGACCTTCGTCCATTGCGATTGGTGCGATTAGCTCAACAGTCATCTGTACGTTGTCACCTGGCATTACCATTTCTACGCCTTCTGGTAGCTGGATGTCACCAGTTACGTCAGTTGTACGGAAGTAGAACTGTGGACGGTAGCCTTTGAAGAATGGAGTGTGACGACCACCTTCATCTTTAGACAGTACGTATACTTCTGATTCGAACTTAGTGTGTGGAGTGATTGAACCAGGCTTCGCTAGTACTTGACCACGTTCAACTTCGTCACGCTTAGTACCACGTAGAAGTGCACCAACGTTCTCACCTGCACGGCCTTCGTCTAGAAGCTTACGGAACATCTCAACACCAGTACATGTAGTAGTAGTAGTGTCTTTGATACCTACGATAGCAACTTCGTCACCTACAGTTAGGATACCACGCTCGATACGGCCAGTTACTACTGTACCACGACCTTGGATTGAGAATACGTCTTCGATAGGCATTAGGAATGGCTGATCTACCGCACGCTCTGGCTCAGGGATGTAAGTATCTAGAGCTTCAGCTAGTTCAACGATTTTCGCTTCCCACTGCTCTTCGCCGTTTAGTGCGCCTAGTGCAGAACCTTGGATAACTGGTAGGTCATCACCTGGGAAATCGTATTCAGATAGAAGTTCACGAACTTCCATTTCTACTAGTTCTAGTAGCTCTTCATCGTCAACCATGTCACATTTGTTCATGAATACGATGATGTATGGGATACCAACCTGACGGCCTAGTAGGATGTGCTCACGAGTTTGTGGCATTGGGCCATCTGTCGCAGCAACAACTAGGATACCACCGTCCATCTGTGCAGCACCAGTGATCATGTTTTTAACGTAGTCCGCGTGTCCTGGACAGTCAACGTGTGCGTAGTGACGAGTTGGAGTGTCGTACTCAACGTGAGAAGTTGCGATTGTGATACCGCGCTCACGCTCTTCTGGAGCGTTATCGATAGATGCGAAGTCTTTAGCTACACCGCCGTAAACTTTAGCAAGAGTAGTACAGATAGCTGCAGTTAGAGTTGTTTTACCGTGGTCAACGTGGCCGATAGTACCAACGTTAACGTGCGGTTTCGTACGTTCAAATTTTTCTTTAGACA
>NZ_NIGY01000031.1:0-1557 GCF_003123985.1 Vibrio sp. T9 | reverse complement strand
CCTTGCTAACAAAGCATTTAAGAGGGATTCACAACGCTTGGCAGTTTTGGTTTGAATTAGCTTAAGCGTTTACGGCACAATGGTTTAGGTTAAGTGGTGGCGTTGTTCACCCCTTAATGCGGCGTTAGCCTACCTTTCAAAATTGGAACAATGGATGACTAGTTTGAAATACGACCAAAATGAAATAAATAAGGAAGGCTGGGAAAAGGTTGCCTTAGCGTATTCGGGAGATTCCGCCTCAGAAGATGACCCTAACTTACGTGAGTTTGCGAGGAATGAATTTATAAAACGCCTTGATGGAAAACACATTTTAGAGGTTGGTTGTGGACCAGGAACGGATGCAGCAAAATTTCATGAGCTAGGTTTTGAGGTTCTTGCCACTGATTATTCCTCTAGGTTTTTAGATGTTGTTCGAGAAAGATACCCGTACTTAAAAGTTAAGCTTTTTGACATCGTACAGCCTGACTCCTTACATCAAAAATTTGATGGAATATATGGTTTTGGCAGCTTCATTCATATTCCTAGAGAACTGTGTTGCGAGTCACTAAGAAACCTCAATGGGATTTTAAAGCGTGGGGGCGTTCTGTGTTTGCAGTTGATCCAATCTTCAAAAGGCATTGAGCAATACTATATTGATGATTGGGCTGGTGACCCTCAATGTTCAATGTTATTCAACTGCTATGCCCCTGTAGAAATTGAAGCGAAATTAAAACTTGCTGGGTTTACCGAGGTAGAGCTTCTGACGATGCCTGCAAGCATTTATGATGAAATTCCGCGCTTGATTGAGCGAGGGATCACAGGGTACTTTGTTTTCGCTCGAGCGGCATGAAACCGAACCCTAATTTGGGCTTGTAGGCTAACAAACTGTTCAAGAGGGATTCGCAACGCATGGCATTTTCATTATGCGTTGGTTTTAGTGGTTAAGGTGGTATGCGGCAACTTCGGTATTGCGTTGCTCACCCCTTAACAGGGCGTTAGCAGACAAAAGTAAATCAAGGAAGAGGGTATGTTATGTCTGATAAAGTAATTAAGTCTTCAACAGCTACAATTCAAGTCGGTGCGACTAAAGCCGATGGGAAACTAGAACTAACGGAGTCGGATTTAATTTTTATTCCGTACAACGAAAAGTTGGGTTTTGGTCCATATCAATTAAAGCGCCAAGACATTGCTGCCGTAGCTAAGTGCTTGGGCAAAGGTGGTGGTGTGATTCCAATCACTACGGATGCATTTCGTATAAAATCAGCCAACAATACGTGTTACGAGTTTATTGTAGCGAAGCCTGAGCAATGGATAGAAGCACTCGGTGAAATTGTCAGCTAACAAACTGTTCAAGAGGGATTCGCAACGCGTGGCATTTTTACTATGCGTTGGTTTTAGTGATTAAGGTGGTTTGCGGTGGCTTAGGTATTGCGTTGCTCACCCCTTAACAGGGCGTTATGTTTTTTGGGAGAAACGATGGAATTTAAGCTAGAAATCTATGCACCTGAAACAGAAGTTATAGCCATTCGTGATGTACTTAATTCAGTTGGCGCAGGTGTTGTGGGTGATTATGACAGC
>NZ_NIGY01000030.1:0-2297 GCF_003123985.1 Vibrio sp. T9 | reverse complement strand
CGCGTATAACAAATTGTTCAAGAGGGATTCAGCACGCGTGGCATTTTTACTATGCGTTGGTTTAAGTGATTAAGGTGGTATGCGGTAGCATCGGTGTTGCGTGCTTCACCCCTTAACAAGGCGTTATACGTATTATCATAGTTAGGAGATTTATGGCTAGATTAGCTCCAAAAGCAGACACTCTAAGAGCTCTGTTTGCGCGTTCAGGCAATCAATGTGCATTCCCCGGTTGTACTCAATCTGTTGTAAACAGTAAAAATAAGTTCATTGCTCAAGTCTGTCACATCGAAGCAGCCTCCGAGGGTGGTGAAAGGTTTAATACCGCTAGCAACGATGAATATCGAAGAAGCTATGATAACTTAGTAATTTTCTGTTATCCCCATCATATCGAAACAGACGATACGGACGAATATACGACTGAATGTTTGCGTAAAATCAAGCTAGATCACGAACAACAATTCTTGAAGTCGGACTTCAAAATTGATGAAGCAGAGTTACAAAAATTAGTAAGTGAAATGCAGCTCTATTGGTCAAGCATTGATCGCTTAAACCAAGTAGAACATTATAATCTCGATTCTGGGCTTGCGATGGAAGTTAATGGGCAAGCAAGTTTTGATGAAGTCATAGCTGATGCACATAATGCTGTTTCTGGTATTGAAGCTTTGCTAAATAGACTGCGTGAAAGTGATGAAGCGTTAGTCGAAGATCTAAATGTACTACTGGAGCTAACAAATATCCCAGAATCAACTTTTACAGACGTTCCATATTACCAAAACCCCTTTGAAAACCGTAATTGGGAGTCTCATAATTTAGGTACTCCAAACTGGCTACTATCATTGCGAATCGCTTTAACCCACATTGAGGTTAAGTACCTGTCTGAATACCTAAAGACTAATAGCAATGACAACTCCGCACGAAATAAACTGGTCATGGCTAAACAAAAGCTAGAAAGTTATGCGGTGTCAGCAATGCATGTCGACTAGCATACGTATAACAAAGCATTTAAGAGTGATTCGCAACGCTTGGCAGTTTCGCTTCGCTCAAGTATAGCCAAGCGTCGCTCACACCTTAATGCGGCGTTAGCACCCAGAGGAGAAAAATAATCATGGAAGAAATTAGGCTTGTCCCTATAGGAAAAGTTGAATCAACCAGAAGTGAGATGATTGACGATGATTGGGATAAAGAAAACGCCTCTATAGTTATTGATGTTGTGTTCGGGGCGGAAGCTCTTATCGGACTTTCTGATTTTTCTCATGTTGAAGTGACTTTTTATTTCAACAAAGTTGATAAGTCAAAGATCACAACGGGTGCAAGGCATCCAAGAAATAACACTGATTGGCCGAAAGTTGGTATTTTTGCCCAAAGAGGTAAAAACCGACCGAACCGTTTAGGTTCTACAATTTGTGAAGTTATTGCTGTTTGTGGGAATGTGCTACAAGTTAGAGGATTGGATGCAATAGACGGTACGCCAGTGGTAGATATTAAGCCAGTAATGGGTGAATTCTTACCAAGAAAAACCGTCGAGCAGCCCGAGTGGTCAAAAGAAATTATGTCAAATTACTGGTAGTCAGAGTGCTAACAAACTGTTTAAGAGTGATTCGCAACGCATGGCATTTTTACTATGCGTTGCGCTTAGTGTTTAAGGTGCTATGCGGGAGCTTCGGTACTGCGTTGCTCACACCTTAACAGGGCGTTATGTGACTTAGCTAAAATTAAGCAACAAGGTTACTATGCCCACCATCTATGTTTGGATACTATAGTCCCTTGATTGCAGTAAAGAGGGATACTTATGGGTAATGCAGTTTTTCTACCTTGTGCCGATGGTTCTGATCGTCAGTGTTGGGGGCGGGTTGAAGCGGAAAATTATAGTAATTCATATTTTCAACTTACCGATGAACAAAAAGAAGAAGTTGCTGATTTAGCTGCTAGTTATACAGAGTCAGGTGAAACGTTCGAAGAGGACATTGATGGTATATGGGTTGAGATAACCCCAGCAGTGTGTGGTGCTTGTGGGAGTGATTATACTCGTGATGACGACGGTAATATAATTATCGATTAAGTAACATCACATAACAAAGCATTTAAGAGTGATTCCCAACGCTTGGCATTTTTAGTGCTAACCGTTGGGTTTTGTGTTTACGGTGCTATGGTTAAGTTTCGTGGCAGCGTTGCTCACACCTTAATGCGGCGTTAGGCGAATGGAGTAAATAATGAGATTTTTGATTGTTATTTTGGGGATGTTTTCTGCATTAGCAGCGACGGCAGAAGAGACTCGATGTGGATGGCTTGAAAATCCT